>DASRUB010000236.1:0-3501 GCA_035655635.1 Rhodanobacter sp.
GAAGGCTGCCCAGCAGCCGGAATCCGCCGCGCATGCGAAGGAGCTGCTCAAGAAGCTGGGCGCCTCCTGAGCATGGCCGATGAGCTCCCGCACCTGAAAATGGACGTCCATTTCCGCGCCGCGCGGGAGCTATACAAAAGCCATGTCCTGTTGTACCGTTGAAAACCTTTCCCTGCGTCCCCCAGCAGCGAGCTTGTACCGGGCACCTTCCAGTCATCCCGATGGTTCCCGGCCCTGTTGTGCGGCGACGCGGCATTCCGATCGATCAGCTTCCAGATAGTGACAGATGGCCTCAAGTAACGAAGAAACCGGGCGGTTCAGTTGGAAGCGGACCTGGGCATTGGCAGTGGCCATCGGACTGCATGCATTCGCATTCCTGCTGATTGTGGCGCCGATGGCGCCACCCAACCAGAATCACAAGGAAAAAGAGAAAATCGTCCAGGTGAGCTTCATCGAGCCGCCGCCGCCGCCGCCGCCGCCACCACCGCCGCCGCCGGAGCCGCCGAAGCAGCCGCCGCCGAAGATCATCCAGCAGGTGAATCCGCCACCGACCCCGCCGCCGCCGATGCCGCCACCACCGGTGAGCGAGGTCTCGGCCAACGCGGTGCAGGCGCCGCCACCGGCACCACCGGCACCGCCGGCACCGCCACCGGATATCGCGGCGGGTTCGGATCTGAGCTATGGCACGCGGCCCAGTCCGCCGTATCCTCCAATGGCGGCCAGACAACGCCATGAAGGTACCGTCGTCCTGCTTATTCTTGTCGGTCTGGACGGCACGCCCAAGACGGTCGAGGTGGAAAAGTCCAGCGGTTATCGTGAGCTGGACCGGGAAGCCAAGGAATGGGTGATACGCCACTGGAAGTTCAACCCAGAGGTGAAGGGCGGCAAGAAGGTGGAAGGTTATGCCCGCGTTCCCATCACCTTCAATCTCAGCGGCTAAAGTATTCCGAACGGCTAGAGCAATTCACTTCAACCCGCTGTAATCCGGATCCAGTCGATTACAGTTACAGTTCACGCTTGACTTTCCTAGGGTAGCGTTATGTTCCTACAGACTCCTGCAGCAACCGGCAACTCCAACGCCGAAGCCATGAAACAGATGGGCTTCTCCAACCTGATCCAGAACTTCGACTGGCTCGGCTGGGTGGTCTTCGTGACCCTGGTCGCGATGTCGTTCCTGTCCTGGTACTTCATCATTGCCAACGGCATCCGCAACGCCACCGTCAAATCTCGTGCCGACAAGGTCATCGATGGTTTCTGGGGCAACGGTTCCACCCAGGATGCGATCCGTGAACTGGAAGCGCAGCCCAAGAGCGAGCCGTTCTCCAAGATCGCGCTGGAGGCCGCCTCGGCGGTGGCGCATCACCAGCAGACCACCAGTGGCACCAGCGGCCGCCTTGCCGAATCGCTGAGTCGCTCGGAGTTCATCGATCGTGCGCTGCGTCAGGCCGTAGCTCGCGAGAGCATGCGTCTGGAAGGCGGCATGACCCTGCTCGCCACGGTCGGGTCCGCCGCACCGTTCGTCGGTCTGCTCGGTACCGTGTGGGGCATCTATCACGCCCTGATCGGCATCGCCGCCACCGGTAACGCCTCGATGAATGCCGTGGCCGGTCCGGTCGGCGAGGCCCTGATCATGACCGCCTTCGGTCTGTTCGCGGCAATCCCGGCGCTGTTCGCGTACAACTTCTTCAACCGCTCGAACCGCATCGTCTACGCCCGCTTCGACGAGTTTGCGAACGACCTGCACGACTTCTTTGCGACCGGTTCGCGCATCGAAAGCGATGTGAGGGGCTGATCCATGTCCGTAAGTCTAGGCGGTGATTCCAGTGGTCCGATGTCGGAAATCAACGTCACGCCGTTGGTCGACGTGATGCTGGTGCTGCTGATCATCTTCATGATCACGGCTCCCCTGATGTCGCACTCCGTCACGATCGACCTGCCCATCGCCAACCCCAAGGCCAAGACCCCGGATCCCAAGACGCCGCCGCTTGACTTGGCGATCAAGCTGGACGGAAACCTGTATTACGACGATCACCCGGTGACCGATGCAGAGCTGCGTGCAAAGCTGCTGGTCGAGGCACAGAAGGCGCCTCAACCCCAGTTGCAGATCCGCGCCGACCGGGAAGTGCAGTTCATGGTGGTGAAGAAGATCATCAGCGACGCGAAAGCTTCGGGCATGGTGCACGTTGCATTCATGACTACCGACGCGCCGAAGGAATAATTCAAGATGGCGATTTCAACCAAGAGCGGCGGCGGTGCGATGGCGGAGATCAACGTCACGCCGTTGGTCGACGTATTGCTGGTGCTGCTGATCATTTTCATGATCACCGCGCCGATTCTGGCCCACAAGATCGAGGTGGATCTGCCGCAGCCAAACCAGAATGTCCCGCCGCCGTCGAACCCGCCGAACCCGATCAATCTGAAGATTGACCAGACCGGGGCGTTCTACTGGAACGGCACGCCGGTCGACGAGCTGGGATTGAAGGCGCAGTTGGCGGTTATCGGTCAGATGCCCGCCGCCGGCCAGCCGGAAGTCCAGATCGCCGCGGATGACCATGTGGCCTACGAGTACGTGGCCCGTGTGCTGGCGGACGCCAAGAGCTACAACTTGGTGAAGATCGGCTTCAACGAAGGGCGCTGACCTCGGCGAGCCAGGCCGTAACGCACGCAAAAGCCCCGCTTCGGCGGGGTTTTTTGCGTTATGCGGGGTACCGTCAGCGCAGGATCTGCAGATAGTTGCGCACGGTGGCGGCAAGGCCTTCGTACAAGGCTTCTCCCATCAGCGCATGGCCGATGGAGACCTCGGCCAAGCCTGGAATGGCGGTCTTGAACGTGCCCAGATTGGCCTGACTCAAGTCGTGGCCGGCGTTCACCGCCAGCCCGGCCTGCTGCGCGCGTCGGGCCGTGTCGGCACACGCTGCCAGCGCCGCCGCGGGAAAACCGTCGGCGAACGCCTGGGCGTAAGGTCCCGTATACAGTTCGACGCGCTGTACCCCGATCACCGCAGCCAGATCGAAGTCGTGGCTGCCGGTGTCGACGAACAGACTCACCCGGCAACCCAGGTCGCACAGTTCAACCACCAGTGGCCGCAGCCTGGCGATGTCCTCACGCAGGTTGAAGCCATGGTCCGAGGTGATCTGGCCATCGCCGTCTGGTACCAGGGTGACCTGGGTGGGTCTGACCTGGCGCGCCAGCTCGATCAGTCCCGGATAGTCGCCACGAGCCTCGGCGAAGGGGTTGCCCTCGATGTTGTATTCCACCCGTCCCCGCAACATGGCCGCGAGCGCGTACACATCCGCAGGGCGCACATGTCGCTGGTCCGGGCGGGGATGCACCGTAATGCCGCCACATCCTGCTTCGATACAGGTCTGTGCCGCACGGCAGATATCCGGTTCGCTGCCTCCGCGCGAATTGCGCAGCACGGCGATCTTGTTGAGATTGACGCTGAGCAGGGTCATGACGGATGGACGTTCGGTGATAACGATACTGACAGCGACGAGATCA
>DASRUB010000237.1:0-5384 GCA_035655635.1 Rhodanobacter sp.
TCCCCCGGCGACCGAAGGGAGTCCCCTTGCGGGTGAGAGGGGTGGGGGTGAGGGTGCGCACTTGCCGAAATACCTCGCTTCGCCCGTACCCTCACCCGCCCTTCGGGCACCCTCTCCCGGCGGGAGAGGGAAAGAAAAAACCAGAGCACGCCATGACCAAACTCACCCGCACCGACCTGCTCACCCTCGAAGCCTACGCCCAACAACGTAGCGAATTCCGCGCCCGCGTGCTGGCGCACAAGAAGCAGCGCACCGTGCATCTGGGTGAGCACCTGACCTTGATCTTCGAGGATCGGTTGACCGTGCAATACCAGGTGCAGGAGATGCTGCGCATCGAGCGTATCTTCGAGGCCGAAGGTATCCAGGAAGAGCTCGACGCCTACAACCCGCTGATTCCGGACGGTCGCAACTTGAAGGCCACGATGATGATCGAGTTTCCCGACGAAGCGCAGCGTCGGGCCGAACTGGTGCGCCTGCGCATGATCGAGCACGCGATCGAACTGACCGTGCAAGGCCACGCACCCGTCGTTGCCATCGCCGACGAGGACATGGATCGCAGCAACGACGAGAAAACCTCTGCCGTGCACTTCCTGCGTTTCGAACTGGACGCGGCGATGATCAGGGACTGGAAGGATGGCAACCCGGTCACGCTGGCTTCCGCCCTGCCGGCGATGCCGGTGAAGTCAGCCCTGACCAGCGGGCAGCGCGAGATGCTGGCAGCCGACTTCGCCTGAGCCGGGCGGCGCGACCTCACGTACACTGCGCCCATTCCAACCGCCGCAGTCCCCATGCGCAAACTCCTGGTCGTTGCCGCGGCATTGCTGGTGGTGCTGGGCGTGCTCAAGCACCACCAGCACAGCGCCGTGCATCCCGGACCGGGCGTACTCGCTGCCGAGGCTCCGGTCCAGGTCGATCTCGATCACGGCGCCCAGTTGCAGAAGGGCGACACCAGCCTCACCACCCGTGCGCACTTCGACATCACCGCCCGCGTACTCTCGCGCAAGGACTATTCCTGGGGCGACGGCGCCGACCTGGTGCCGATCGACCTCGCGCTGGGCTGGGGTCGCATGTCTGACAGTGCCGTGCTGGCCAGCATCGAGATCAGCCAGTCCGGTCGCTTCTATTACTGGCATGTAAAGGAGTTCCCGATCCCGCGCCGCGAGATCGAGACCTCCAGCGCCAACATGCACATGATTCCCGCCGATGCCGATGTGAAAGGCCAGCTGGAACGCGTGCGCACCGGCCAGGTCATCCACCTCGAAGGCTTCCTGGTCGACGCCAGTCGCCCCGGCGGCTGGCACTGGAAAACCTCGATGACCCGCAACGATACCGGTGCGGGAGCGTGCGAATTGATCTATGTCGAGAGCGTGGATGTCGTGCCGGAGCCGTGAGGGCGACACCCTGCCCGCGCCCGCCTCACTTGTCCTGTACGGCCTCGACCTGGATCTGCAGCACCACCTTCGTGTCCAGGCCGAACGACTGGCCGGCGTCGACGCCGAACGCGGCACGGTCGAAGCTCGCCGAGGCTTCGGCGCCGCAGCGCTCGCGTGGCTTCAGCATGAAATCGGGCACGCATTTGAAGTGCTCGATGGTGAGATCCAGCGGGCGCGTCACGCCGTGCAAGGTCAGCTTGCCGATCACGCGCGTCGGTGCGCCATGGACGAAATCCGCGAGCTTGCCGTCGTAGACCGCCTGCGGATATTTCGCCGCGTCGAGGAATTCGCACTGCGTCTTGCACAGGGACGACGGCAGCGCTGCGCTCAATACCATCTTGTCGAGTTCGGCGAGACCAAAGTTGATGCTGGCCACCTCGGTCACGATATGCACCGCGCCGGTTCGTGCAGCGCGATCCAGGGTGATCGTGCCCGTGCTGTGATCGAACTTGCCGCGCCAGGTCGAAAGACCCATATGGTCAGCGGCGAAACTCGGGTAGGTATGCGACGGATCGATGGTGTAGGCAACCGGCTGCGCCGCTGCAGTCGTCGCAATGACCAGCAACGGCAGCACCAGCCAGGTCAGGGGCCGGGTTCTGCATCGAATTGGTTTCACGGGCGGTCCTCGTTGAGTGGGTCAATGGCAAACGGCGCATCAGCTCGCCTTCGCGCAGTTCACTCCACCTTGTTGCAATTGACCATCCACATCGCGCCGTAGCGGTCGGTCAGCATGCCGAATCGCTGTGCCCACGACGTCTCCGCCATCGGCATCGACACGTTGGCACCTTCGCTCAAGGCGGCAAACAGGCGCTCCGCCTCATCCGGCTGGTCCACGCTCAGCGACACCGCATTGCCGTGGATGCCCGGATAGGTTTCGCCGGTGGGCGTGCACCAGTCCGAGCCCATCAGCAGCGCATCGCCTACCGCGAGGCGCACGTGAGCGATCAGGTCGCGGGTTTCCGGAGAGGCGTTGCCGCCATCCGGCATCTCGCCGAGGGTCACCTTCATCACGATCTTGCCGCCAAGACAACGGGCATAGAAATCGAACGCTTCCGCGGCCTGGTTCCTGAAAAACAGATAGTTGGCGAGTTGCATGACAGATTCCTCGTTGTGGATTGAGTAGGTGACGTCGACCCAGCCCGCGGCGCGTTGCATCGTCGCGAGGTCCAGCTTCTTCCTTGACATGACAGTCCGTATCACGCGACCGCTCCGTTTTGCGGGGTGTTCTGCGTGGCGACGAACGGCGTTGTCGAAAATCGACACGCGCCGACGAAGCTATGGGTCAAGCCGCCACGGCGACGGCCGGGCACGGCTCGCGCCAGGCATCCCCGCGCAGGCGGGAAGAGCTTTTCAACAGCCGAATGGCGGGTCATCCAGAGATTCTGAAGACCTGGAGTACAAAAGAAGCTGGATTTCCGCCTGCGCGGGAACGCTGCACAAGCCGCGCCCCCACGGCAACGCTCAGCGCGCGCTATGATCCACGCCAGCGCAGCCTGTTGCGCGAGGGGTTCCGAATGGCCGAGGGGTCTGGTTTCTTCGCGGAATTGAAACGCCGCCACGTGTGGCGCGTGGTGGTGGCGTACGCGATCGCCGGCTGGCTGGTGATCCAGGTGGTGACCCAGGTATTTCCGGTGTTCAACCTGCCGGAGTGGACCTCGAAATTCGTGGTGCTGCTGATCGTGATCGGCTTTCCGATCGTGGTGGTGCTGGCGTGGGCGTTCGAGATCACCGCCGAGGGGATTCGCCTCACCGCGCCGGCGGGCTCGCCGGCGGCACGCGAGGCGCACGCTACCCGCGCCATCGGGCGCAAGCTCAATGCGCTGATCACCGCCGTGCTGGTGATCGCGGTGGCGCTGTTGCTGGCCAATACCTTCCTTTGGCACAAGGGCATGCGCGGCGCGGCGGCCGGCGCGCAGCCAGCCGTCGCCGCCAAATCCATTGCGGTGCTGCCGTTCGACAACCTGTCGCAGGACAAGGACAACGCCTATTTCGCCGACGGCATGCAGGACCTGATCCTGACCAAGCTCGCGGATATCGGCGACCTCAAGGTGATCTCGCGCACTTCGACCGCGAAATACGAAAGCCATCCGGACAACTTGAAAGTCATCGCGCAACAACTGGGCGTGGCGGCGATCCTGGAAGGCAGCGTGCAGAAAGCCGGCAATCAGGTCCTGATCAACGTGCAGTTGATCAATGCAAGCAGCGACAGCCACATCTGGGCCGAAAGTTACACGCGCACGCTGGACAACATTTTCGGTGTCGAGGGCGAAGTCGCACAGAAAGTGGCCGATGCGTTGCAGGCTAAATTGACGTCGAAAGAAACCGCGCAGCTTGCCACCGCGATGAGCAGCGATGCCGCGGCGAACGACTTGTTCCTGCGCGCCGAATATTTCGCCAATCAGGGCAACACGACCTACGATCCAACGTCCTTCCGCCGCGCGATCCCCATTTACCAACAGGCGCTGGCGAAGGATTCCGGCTTCGCACTCGCACGGGCGCGGCTTTCCTTTGCCGAGAGCGGCGCGGTGTGGTTCGGAAGCGGCGAGGGCGACATCCGCCGGCTTATCGCCGACGCCCAGGCCCAGGCAGAGCAGGCGCTGGCGCAGCAACCTCGTCTGGTCGCCGCGCAAGTGGCGATTGGTTACAGCGCTTACTGGGGCCGTGGCGATTTCGTCAAGGCGCTGCAGGCATTCGATGCCGCGCTCGCCTTGCGCCCCAATGATGCCGATGCGTTGAGCGGGAAGGGTTTCGTATTGCGCCGACAAGGAGACTTTGCGGCGGCGATCGCTGCATTGACGCGGGCGCTTGAGCTCGATCCGCGCAATATCCACTTGCTCAATTCGCTCGGCGAAACCTTCTCGGCGGTATCGCGATATGCGCAGGCCGCGCCGTTGTTCCAGCGGGCGCTCGACCTTGATCCGGAAAACGCGCAGACGAAACTCGACGATTCCGTCAATATCCTGGCGAGCGACGGCGATGCGGCGCGCGCCCTGGCCGCGGCGCAAGGCGATGACCCGCAATTGCGCTGGTGGCGCGCGAAGTTGCTGACCTTCCAGCGCAAGTACCGTGAAGCGCTGGCGCTGATGGCGGACACCCCGGAGACGCCGTCCGCCTTCAATTATCAGGTTGGACCCAAGGCTTTGCTGGAAGCCAATCTTCATCAACTGGCAGGCGATGCTGCGCAAGCGCGCACTCTTTTTGCGCAAGCCCTGGCGCAATCGCGCGCGCGCCTGTCCGCGCTTGCCGGCGCTCCGATCAAGCAGGCCTTTGTCTGGAATCACATCGCCGAGGCCGAGCTGGGTCTGGGCCAGACCCGCGCCGCGTTCGCCGCCATCGCCACCTCGCAGTCGGTCGCCAGCCGCTCCGGCGATCGATTTTTCACCCCCGGCATCATCGTGAGCAACGCCCAGTTGTACGCCAAGGCGGGACGTGCGGACCTGGCCGTGCCACTGCTCGTCCAGACATTCGCGACCAACTTCAGCTGGATCTACAGCTCGCCCGCGTTGTTGTGGCTCGATCCGTCCTGGGATCCGATCCGACACGACCCGCGCTTCGAGGCATTGCAGAAGCAGTATGCCAAATACAGACCCGCGGTAATTCCCGTTGCGCCAACATCAGCAAACGGCGTCGCAGGGGCAGCACATGGCTGAACTCCTCGCCCACTATTTTTCCTGCTCGTCATTCCGGGGCCGGCGAAGGCGGAACCCGGAATCCATGTGGTGTCCTTGGGTCGTGAAGAGTTGGATTACAAAGTCCGTCCATGGACTTTGCCCTTCGGGCCAACCTTCGGCTGTTCAAATTCGTTCCAGACGAATTTGTCCGGGTTCGCTCCTGCGGAGCGCCCCGGAATGACGAGAATGAAAGGGTCCGGCAATGACTGCGTTCCAGCGATGACTGAGTTTCGGCAATGACTGAGTTCCTCCAACACTTGAAGCAACGCAAGCTGGTGCA
>DASRUB010000238.1:0-4740 GCA_035655635.1 Rhodanobacter sp.
TGCCCTTGTCGGTATACGCCACGGCGCAACCGCGCGGCAGACCCCAGGCCCCAGCCAGTGCAATCGCGCCGTAGATGCCACGCGAACCGGACGAGGCGGTTACCACCAGGCAGCGTTTGTGGCGATCGAAGGCATCCGGCAGCTGCAGCAGCACGCGATGCGGCGCATGCGCGCCCGGGATGCGCGCGAACATCTGGTATTCGCGCCCAGATACGTCCGGTACCTCACCGTAGACAGTGCCATAGCCGCCGAGCGGACCCAGGTCGGCGATGCCCTTCCAACTGGTCTGGATCGCGCGTCGGCGCAATTCCGTGGCGGTCGGGTCCAGCGGGTTGGCAAACGGTACCGGCGCACCGGCCAGACCCGCCAGCCCCAGGCCCGCGCTGAGCAGATCGTCCTGACCCCGGTGTTCGGTGACCCGCACGGTACCGACATCAAGTTTACGCATCGGCGACTCCCTGGCTGCCGGGCCGCCGGCGCAAGCGGACAGCATGACTGAAAGCAGCACGGGCATGCACCGCAAGCTCGACCAGCGGACAGGGTTGTTCATCCCCACACCATAGCAAGCACCCGGCACGCCGCCATCGTACGAAAGTCCACCCGTGCCGAAAGAACCGCATCCAGCGAGCACCTGGCACCACAATTCGACGCGGACGCCCCGGCCCGCTAACTTGGAGCCCATGACGAGCCTGCTGATCGCCGACGACCACCCGCTGTTTCGCGCCGCGCTGCGTCAGGCAGCCGAACAAAGCCTGCCTGGCTGCCGCGTACGCGAAGCGGCGGACCTGGAGGCCGTGCTTGCCGCGCTGGGCGCCGAGCCCGACACCGACCTGGTGCTGCTCGACCTGCACATGCCCGGCAGCCAGGGGTTGTCCGGCCTTGCCGCGCTGCGCGCACAGCATCCCGGTGTGGCCGTGCTGGTGGTATCCGCCCACGACGAACCGCGCGTGGTGCGGCGCGTACTCGATCACGGTGCCGCCGGTTTCATCCCCAAAAGCGCGAGCCCCGCCGACATCGGCGAGGCCATTCGCTGCGTGCTCGACTGCGGCAGCTCGCTGCCTCCCGATCTCGCCGAAGCCGTGGCTGCACTGCCGGTCGACCCCACGGATACCGACCTGGCGTGTCGTCTCGCCCGCCTCACCGAGCAGCAGTCGCGCGTGCTGGGACTGCTTGCCGAAGGCCTGCTCAACAAGCAGGTTGCCGACCGACTGTCCATCCAGGAGCGGACGGTCAAGGCGCATGTCACGGCGATTTTCGAGAAACTGCAGGTTCGCAATCGAACCCAGGCGAGCATGCTGTTGAAGTCACTGGAGCTGGGGGAGCCGGGGCGGGTCGCCTGACCGCCCCAGGGTTTTCGTGACGAGTCGACACGGCTGACAGCTTTCCGCCGGCCCGGCACGTTAACGCATTCGGCCACCCACGACGCGTACCTGCAGCGTGCGAGGCAGGTACGCCATGACGCCGCGGGTCGTCAGGCAAAGTGGGTTGCGTCGACCTCGGTATTGGCTGGCAGCATGAAGTACTCATGCAGGTACTTCTCGCCTTCATCGCAGAACACAGTGACGACGGTTTTCAGCTCCGGGAAGCTTTCCCTGATGCGCTTGGCGGCCAGCATGTGCGCGCCGGAACTGGGGCCGCAGAACAGTCCGTGCCGACGGGCCAGACGCTTCATTTCAGCCACTGCATCCTCGCTGGATACCGACAGCACTTCGTTCACCAGGCTGGCGTGGCGCTGGAAGATGCCCGGAACAAAGCCATCGGAAATGCCCTCGATGGTGTGCGCCGCGATCTCGCCACAGAGGATCGTGCAGGACTCCGACGGCTCCATCGCGAACAGCCGCACGTTCGCATTGACCGCACGAAACGCCTGCCCCACGCCGATCAGGGTGCCGCCGGTACCCACCCCGAGCACCAGTGCGTCGGGAACGCGCCCGGACGGCAGTTGGGCGAGGATTTCCGGCCCGAGAATCTCCCGGTTCTCTTCCACGTTCCACTCCGACTCGAACTGGCTGGGGCAAAAATGGCCAGGCTGTTCACCCAGTTCCTTCGCGCGGACCAGCGCTTCGTTGACGTGGAAATTGCCGCAGAACAGCACTTCGGCGCCGAACGCCCGCGAGATCGCCACGCGTTCACTGGAAAGTCCCTCGGGCATGACCACCAGCATGCGATAGCCCTTCACCGCCGCCACCATGGACAACGCGTTGCCGGTGTTGCCACTGGTGGCCTCGACGATGGTATCGCCCGGCTTGAGCAGCCCTTCCTGCTCGGCCCGCTCGATCATGTATCTGGCGATGCGCGCCTTGATCGAGCCGGAAGGATTGAGGAACTCGATCTTGGCGAAGATCCCTTCAAGCTCCAGCAGCGGCGTGTCGCCGATGGCGTCCAGGATGCTGCCGGATACCGTGCCGAACCGTGCGGCCATGTCAGCCAGCCTCATGCGAGTGCTGCATCACATCCAGTGCCAGCGCGGAATGCGCGTACGCACCGCCGGCGCGCATCTCGGCCGCCACCCAGATGGCTTCCATGATCTGCGGCTCGGTGGCGCCCTGTTTGAGCGCCTCGGCCGTGTGGCCCTTGATGCAATACGGACACTGCGTGACATGGGCCACCGCCACCGCGATCAATTGCTTGGTGACATTGGGCAGGGCGCCGTCGGCGAACACCGCAGCGCTGAATGCCTTGAATGCCTTCAGCGGTTCCGGCGCCAGTTCACGGCGCTTGCGCGCCAATTCCACCGTGGCTTGAGGGTACATTGACGCGTCCATGTTTTTCTCCTTGATGATGAGCGGACAACCCGCACGAATTCGCCGCAGGCGATCGGCGGGCTGGAATGGTTCGACGACGCCATCGTGCCCGGTGTTATTGCGGTACGGGCGCGGTGCCCTGGACCCAGCTCGGCGGGTCGCTGGCGGGAAAGCTCTGCGCCAGTTCTTCATCGATTCGTTGTTCGCGCCGCTGGCGCAAGTCGCGACGACGTTGCGGCCGCGCATCAGGCGACGTCGCCGCGCGATCAGGCTCGTTGACGGGAGCGTGCAAGCGACGACGCAGGGTAGATAACGACATGACCATACCTCCGGCTTTCGAACGCGATGCGATCGCGGGTGAAACAGGCCCAGTCGGCGGCGCGGCGGCGCACGCGCAAAGCATCGCGAAGACAAGCCAACGACTGTCTCACTGTACTCACACCGATGTAAGCGCAGTGTTTGGCGACACGCAACACGCCTCATGGCTATCGCGATGGCGGCGACTCGCCCGCTGCCTCATGCATGTAAGTGGGGCTGGTCGCGTACGATGCCGGCACCTCCCACATGCGCGCCGCGTAAAACACCGCCCACGCCACCACGAACAGGCTGAGCACCCACACCCACACCGGAATCGACGAACGCGCCTCGGCGCGGCGGGGATCGAACGGGTCATCCGTGCTGAAGGCATCCACCGTCAGGTGAAGTGTGCCGCGGCGCGTCGAACCAGGCCGCAAGCCCGAAACCAGGATGCCGGGCCCGTTTTGCACATGAAACGGAATCTCCTCGATGCCTTCCGCGCCGCTGTGATCCTCGGCGCGGATGATCAGCCGATGCGGACCATCGGACAGCGTGCGCGTATCCAGGGTCAGCGCGGTTGGCAGCTCGTGGTCGATGACCGGCTTCGTCTCGTTGTCCAGGAAGACCCGAACGTGTGGCTTGGACATGATCAATACCTTCAGCGATCCGGACGCAGGATGTCGTACTTGGCGTGGTGCGGGTCCTTTTCGCCAGGCCGGAAGATCATCCAGAACATCGCCACGAAACAGCCGATCGTGATGACGCCCGCGACCAGCGCGACCGCGACGATGCCCCACAACGGTCCCATCAGCATGTGTTGCATGGCGATCTCCTATTGGCCCCCGGCGCGTGCGGCGGCAACCTCGGCCGGCGTCACCGGCTTGGCCTGGTTGCCCCAGGAGCTGCGTTCGTAGTTGATGATGTCGGCGACGTCCGCATCGCTCAACTGGCCCGCAAACGGAGGCATCACACTCCCGTACGCCACCCCGCCGATGGTGACCCCGTGCGCACCGTGCAGCACGGTGTGGATATGCAGGGTCGGGTCGGCGCTGGCCACGGCGGCGTTGCCCTTGAGCGGAGGGAACGCGCCGGGGATGCCTTCGCCGGTGGGCTGGTGGCAAGCAGCGCAGTTGGCCGTGAACAGCGACTCGCCTTTGGCCGCATTGTAACTGTAGGCCCCAGCGGGGGCCGGCGATGCCGCTTCAGCGCCTTTGGCCGGGCCCGCGTTGGTGCTGCCGCCCATGCCGCCATTCATCTTGTAGCCCGGGATGGACGTCTGTTTCAGCGAGAGCAGGTAGGCCACGAGCGCCTTGGCCTTCTGCGTGGGAATCACATTGCCCGTAGCAGGTGCATAGAGTGCAGGAACCGGCACCGCCGTCTCCCCCGCTGGCAGCTTCTCCACCACCCGGAACAGGAACTTGAAGTTCGGCATGATCGACTCGGGCACCACCGCACGCGGATCGAACAGATGGATGTACTGCCAGACATCGCTCGGCTTGGTGCTGCCGACATTGGTGAGATCCGGACCGGTCCGTTCGGAACCCAGCAGCTCCGGCGTCTGATAGGCAAAGTCCCCGGGCGCGGACGGCCGTCCGAACACCTTGTCCTCGGGCAGCGGCCGCACCTGCTGGGTGTGGCAATAGCCGCAACCGTTGGCCACGAAGACATCGCGGCCCTCGGCCTGCAGTGCGGTCAGCGG
>DASRUB010000239.1:0-24418 GCA_035655635.1 Rhodanobacter sp.
GCGCCTGTCCTGGTCGTCGTACTTGAACGTCTCGAAGGTCTTGATCACGGGCAACGGCGGAATCGGCGCACCCTTCCTGGCCTTCTCCTGCGCAACCCATGCACGCAGATCCGACATGCCGCGGGTGCAGCCGGCCAGCACGAGTGCCACCGCCAGCATCAGCGCCAGACGCGCCACGCCAGCGGACTTCCTGGAAATCGACTTGTTCATCATCGCTTCCCCCCCGCCTTCTTGCTGCTCGCGGCGGCGGCTTCCTCGTCGTCCAGGTAGCGGTAGGTCTTGACCGTACCCTGCAGCACCAGTTGGCCGCTGCCTGCCGTGCCTGGCTTGGTCGGTGTTTTCGGCGTCAGCGAGACATCGTGCAGGGTGAGGATGACCACCCTTGGCAACGAGGCCACGCCGCTGATGAAGGTGCCAAACTGGTGGTAGGTACCGGTCAGACGCAACGTGATTGGCTTCTCTGCATAGAAGTCCTTCGGCGTCTCCGGTCCTGGCTGGAATACGTCGGTTTCCAGCCCCGCCGACTGCGCGGTCTGCGAAATGTCGATCAGCAATTCGGGCATCTCGGTTTTGCTTGGCAGCTGGCGCAGCAACTGGCGCAGCATGTCCTGCATTTCATCGAGCTGATGCTGCAAGGCTTCGAGGTTGACCGACTTGGCCTGCTTGGCGGCAAAGTCCTGCTTGAGGCTGTTTTCCTTGACCACCCGCTGACTCAGGTCGTCCTGCTGGCTGCTGACGAAGAAATACCAGCCCGCCAGCAGCACCACGACACAGACCAGCGCGGTGAAGAAGAGCTTGATCGACTGCGGCCAGCCGCCGACGTTGTTGCGATCAAGGTTCTGCAGATCACTGAAAAAACTCATGATCCGGCACCTCCCTTGGCAGCGGCGGCATGGGTCGGCGCGGATTCCAGCGCCGGCTTCGCAACCGCCGGGACGGGCTTCGCCGGTGACGCGGTCCCGGCCCCGGCGGCCGCGCCAGGCGCCAGCGGTACGGCAGTGGATCCGGAAGTGGCCGGCTGCACCGGCAGCGTCCCGTCCCCGATCTCGTCGGACTTCGGACGACTCAGCGTCACGTTCAGGCCAAATTGGTACGGCATGCGCGTGGCGTCATGGGTATTTTCGGTCTTGCGCAGATCGACGTGTCCCATCCATGGCGACCCCTCGATGTTGCGCATGTACTCGGCGACACTGGCGTTGGATTGCGCCACACCATCGAGTGTCATCGACTGGCCGTTCTGTTTCATGGCGGTCAGCCGCGCACTGGTCGGTATCGTCTTCACCAGTTCGTCGAACAGATGCACCATCTGTGAGCGATCGGCCTGGAGTTGCTCGATGATCTGCTTGCGTGCCAGCAGGTGCGCGCGCACCGTTTCCAGATCCTTGATCTTGGCGATGCGCACGTCGAGCTGCTTGATTTCGGTCTGCAGGTAGGCGTTGCGGTCGTTCTGGTTGTCGATCCGCTGGTTCATCCAGAATATCCACAGGAACAGCACCAGCACCGCAATGACGAAGGCGGCAGCCAGTTGCAGGTAGAACTCGCGCTCGCGCTGCTTGCGCCGTTCCGCGCGCCAGGGAAGTAGGTTGACGTGTGCCATCAGTCGAAGCTCCTCAAGGCGAGGCCGACCGCAATCATCAGGGCGGGCGCGTCCTGCGCCAGCGCCTGGGCCTGCACCCGCGGCGACAGCGACATGCGAGCCAGCGGGTTGGCGACCACGCAAGGCACCCCGAGCTGTTCTTCCAGCATCGGGCCGAGTCCCTCGATCGAGGCACAACCGCCGGCCAGCACCACCTGATCGACCTTGCTGTACTCGCTGCCGGCGAAGAAGAATTGCAGCAGGCGGCTGATCTGCTGGATCAGCGATTCCTTGAACGGCTCCAGCGCCTCGCTCTCGTACGACTCTGGCAGCCCGCCCTTGCGTTTGGCGCGACCGGCTTCCTCGTAGGAGAGGCCGAAACGGCGCATGATTTCGTCGGTCAGCTGCTTGCCGCCGAACACCTGCTCGCGCGAGTAGATGGTGCGCTGGTTGCGCAGGACGGAGAGCGTGGTCATGGTGGCGCCGACGTCGACCACCGCCACCAGCGCGTCGCGGCCCACGTTGAGCTGGTCGGCCACCATCGCGAATGCGTTCTCCATTGCGAAGGCCTCCACGTCGATCACGGCGGCGGTGAGCCCGCCCAGATCAAGTGCGGCCACGCGCATGTCGACGTTCTCGGTGCGCGAGGCGGCCAGCAACACGTTGTTCATGTCGGGGTTGTCGCGTACCGGGCCGATCACCTCGAAGTCGAGGCTGACTTCGTCGATCGGATAGGGGATGTACTGGTTGGCCTCGACCTGGATCTGGCCTTCGAGGTCATCGTCGGAAAGCTCGCTGGTCATCGGGATGATGCGGGTGATCACCGCCGACCCGGCCACCGCGGCGGAGGCGTGCTTGAGCCTGGAACCCGATCGCGCCAGCGCGCGACGGATGGCGTCGCCCACCGCCTCGACCTCGACGATGTTCTTCTCGACCACGGCGTTGGGGGGCAACGGTTCGACCGCGTAATGCTCCACGCGATAGCGCCCGCCCGCCTGGCTGAGCTGCAGCAGCTTGACCGCGGTCGAACTTATGTCGACGCCAATGAGCGCCGGCTTTTTCGGTGTAAAGAGCCCCACGGTGTCTCCCCCTTGCCGCTGACGCCCTGTCCAGAATTTTGGCGGGATGCGCAGAGGCATTAAATCGAAAAATTAACGCATTAGCAACGGTCTACGGAAACTTTCTCAAGTAATTGGCGTGATGTCCACCACATTTGGAGCCCTTGCCTGCGCTGGCGCGGCCCTTGCTTCGGCCAACCATGCCTCATGCCGCACATACTGCTACATCTATACTCTGCCATGTTTTGACTCAGGTCTCGCTATCTCCACACCATGCGAATTTTCAAGCGTCTGTTGCGCTGGGCACTGATCCTGGCATTTTCCGGTTTGCTTCTGGCAGTGCTCGCGACAGGGGTCGCCTACTGGTTGATCGCTCCCCGCCTCCCTTCCGTCGCCGTGCTGAAGGACTACCACATGCAGGTGCCGCTGCGCGTGCTGAGCGCCGATGGCAAGCTGATCGCGACCTTTGGCGAGACCCGACGCATCCCGGTGGATATCGCCAACGTGCCCGACCGGCTGAAGCACGCGGTGCTCTCGGCCGAGGATGCGGACTTCTACCACCACCCCGGAGTGGACTGGCGCGGCATCGTGCGCGCCGGCTGGCACGTGATCATCACCGGCGGGGACAAGGGTCCGGGTGGCTCCACCATCACCCAGCAGGTGGCGCGCAATTTCTTCCTGAGCCCGGAGAAGCTCTACTCGCGCAAGCTCACCGAGATCTTCATCGCGCTGCGCATCGAGCATGAGCTGACCAAGGACCAGATTCTCGAGCTGTATCTCAACAAGATGTTCCTTGGCCACCGCTCCTACGGCGTGGCGGCGGCGGCCGAGTACTACTACGGCAAGACGCTGGATCAGTTGACCGTGGCCCAGTGCGCCGCGATCGCCTCGACCTTCCAACTGCCCTCGGCAGTCAACCCCATCAACAGCCCCAAACGCCTGCTGGCGCGACGGAACTGGGTGCTGGGCGAAATGTTGCGGCACCACTACATCACCAACGCCGTCTACGAGCAGGCGACTGCCGAGCCGAACCACGCCAGTGCGCATGAACAGCCGATCGAGGTCGATGCGCCTTACCTGGCCGAGATGGTTCGCCGGCAAGTACTGGACCGGCTCGGCAACGATGCGTTGACAGAAGGCTACGTGGTCAAGACGACGGTCCAGAGCAGCCGCCAGCTGGAGGCGGTGGATGCCGTGCGCGATGGCCTGGTTGCCTACGATCGCCGGCATGGCTGGCGTGGCCCGGAAGCCCACCAGGATCTGGCCGCCGATGCCGGCGAGACGGATTTCGACCAGGTGCTGTCCGGCTATGGCAGCGTCTCCGGCCTGCAACCCGGACTGGTGACCGCCAGTGATTCGAAACAGGCCACCGTCTACCTGCCAAGCCACCAAAGCATCATGCTCGACCTGGCCGCGATCAGCTGGGCACGTCCGCATATCAGCGACAGTCGCATCGGTGCCGCGCCCAGCCAGGTCGACGCCGTGCTCAAGCGCGGCGACGTGATCCGCGTCGCCCGTGATGACAAGGGCAACTGGCAGCTGGCACAGATTCCAGCCGCACAGGCCGGGCTGGTTTCGCTCAACCCGGAGGATGGCGCGATCGAGGCGCTGGTCGGCGGCTTCAACTTCAATCGCAGCAAGTTCAATCGCGCCGTGATGGCCGCGCGCCAGCCCGGCTCCAGCTTCAAGCCGTATCTGTATTCGGCATCCTTCGAGCGTGGTTTTACGCCGGCATCGATCATCAACGACGCACCGCTGGCGCTGCCCGATCCCTCGCGACCGAACGGCATCTGGACGCCGTCCAACGACGATGGCAAGTTTGCGGGCCCGATGCGACTGCGCGAGGCGCTGGTGCAATCGAAGAACCTGGTCTCGGTGCGCCTGCTCGATGCCGTCGGCGTGAATTTCATGCGCGAGTACGCCACCCGCTTCGGCTTCGCGCTGGATGCGATTCCGGCCAACCTGTCGATGGCACTGGGCACGGCATCGGTCACGCCGATGGGCATGGCTCGCGGTTACGCCGTGTTCGCCAACGGTGGCTATCTGGTCACGCCGTACTTCATCCACGAGATCGATGATCGCGATGGCAAGGCGGTGTACCGGGCCAACCCGGCACGCGCGTGTCGCGATTGCCGCGAGCGCCTGCTCGACACCCGCCCGCCCGGCCCGCCACCGGCCGACATGACCAAGACCCCCGCCAATCGCCTGGCAGCAGCTGGCAGCGCGGCCACTCCGGCCCAATCCGGCAGCGTCGACGGCGTGGGCGAAGCGGTGCTGCCAGAGGATGTGCACGACGCCGGCAACCCGGTGCCCATACTTGCCCCGCGGGTGATCGGGCCGCGCAACGATTACATGCTCACCTCGTTGATGAAGGACGTGATCCTGCGCGGCACTGGCGCAGCGGCACGGGCGTTGGATCGGACCGACCTGGCCGGCAAGACCGGCTCCACCAACGACCATCGCGACGCCTGGTTTGTCGGTTTCAACGGCGACCTGTCGACCTCGGTCTGGGTCGGTTTCGACGACTACAGCTCGCTGGGCCGGGGCGAATTCGGCGCCAAGGCCGCCCTGCCGATCTGGATGCAGTACATGGGTTCAGCGTTGAAGGGCGTGCCGCCCGACGCATTGCCGATGCCGCCGGGAATCAGTACGGTATGGATCAACCGCGACAGCGGCCTGCCGACTGCGACCGACGACCCGAACGGCATGAACGAGATATTCAAGGTGGAGGACGTCGATCGCCTGCGCAGCCAGGCCGCCCAGCAAAAGGAGCAGGACCAGCAACGCGCCTACGAGATATTCTGATGCCCGGATTTCAAGACCAGGATTCCGGGCGCCGCTATCCATTTTTGAGGAGTGCGTCATGTCCCGAGGCGAACACCACCGCATCCACGCGCATGACAGGTTGCAACGCAACCGCCTGCGCGTCGCGCAGGAAGCCGCCCGCCTGATGAGCGAGCACGGCATCCGCGACTTCCACCACGCCAAGCTCAAGGCCGCCGAGCGGCTGGGTATCGTCGATACGCAGGCCTTGCCACGCAACCTGGAGATCGAACAGGCACTGCGCGAGCACCAGCGGTTGTTTCTCGCCGATCGGCAGCCGCAATTGCTGCGGCAGCGACGCGAGGCGGCGATCGAAGCCATGCACTTCCTCGCCATCTTCGAGCCGCGTCTGGTCGGCGCGGTGCTGGAAGGTACGGCCGACGCCTATTCGGCGGTGTGCCTGCACGTGTTCAGCGACGACCCGGACGCGGTGGTGCTATACCTTCGCGAGCATGGCGTGCCGATCGAAATGCAGGTGCGCCGACTGCGCTACGGCCGGGACGAGCAGCCCGAGTATCCCGTGCTGCTGTTTTCCGCCGACGAGCTGCCGTTCGATCTCACCGTGCTCCCGCTCGACGCGCTGCGCCAGGCACCGCTGGATCGCGCCGAACTGCGGCCGATGCAGCGTGCCTCGCTGGCACAGGTGGAAATGTTGCTGGCCGAAGATACCGATGAGGACTTCGAGCAGCGCCTGAGTGCCGCGCTTCGCTGAGAGGTTGTGCGTAGTGCACTTGCTTCCCCCGCGCAGCGGCGGAAGGTGCCCGAAGGGCGGAAGGGGCGCCTTTCGCCGTGCAAAAGCGGGATCAAGAGCACCCCCATCCGCCTTCGGCACCTTGAACTGATGCCATCCATGGCATCAGCCCTTCGGGCAGCGTTGCTGCTCAAGATGGCAATCCTGCCATCTTGTCCCCGCTTCGCAGGGGAAGGAAAAATCGGACCGGGCCGTCGGCCACTCGCGAGCCCTGAGTGCGGAGCCCCATGCAAAAACGCCCCGGCCAGAGCCAGGGCGTTGGGTGCAGGCGGAGGGTCCGGGCCTGGTGGCGAATCAACGCTTCCCGGTAGGCAGGTAATCACGCACGTCGTGGCCCGTGTAGACCTGGCGCGGCCGGCCGATACGTGCCCCGGGCGTTTCGTGCTGCTCGATCCAGTGCGCGATCCAGCCGGCGGTACGGGCGATCGCAAACATCACGGTGAACATTTCCGCGGGAATGCCCAGCGCCTTGTAGATGATGCCCGAGTAGAAATCCACGTTCGGGTACAGCTTGCGATCGATGAAGTACTGGTCCTTCAGGGCCGCCTCTTCCAGCTTCATCGCCACGTCCAGCATCGGGTCCTTCACCCCGAGTTCGGCCAAAACCTTGTGGCACATTTCGCGGATGATCCTGGCGCGCGGATCGAAATTCTTGTACACGCGGTGACCGAAACCCATCAGGCGGAAGTTGTCGTCCTTGTCCTTGGCGCGCTTGACCGCGGTCTCGACGTTGTCGGCGGTGCCGATCTCCCCGAGCATCTTCAGCACCGCCTCGTTGGCGCCGCCATGCGCCGGGCCCCACAGCGCGGTGATGCCCGCGGCGATCGACGCATAAGGATTGGCACCGGTCGAGCCGACCAGGCGCACCGTGGAGGTCGATGCGTTCTGCTCGTGGTCGGCATGCAGGATGAACAACAGATCCAGCGCCTTGGCCGCCACCGGTTTCATCTGCAACGGCTCGCTCGGCACCTCGAACATCATGTGCAGGAAACGGGTCACGTAATCGAGGTTGTTGCGCGGATAGCGCATCGGCCAGCCGATCGTGTAGCGGTAGCAGGCCGCGGCGATGGTCGGCATTTTCGCGATCAGGCGGACAGCGGCCATCTTGCGGTCGGCTGGATCATCGACGTCCAGGTTGTCGTGGTAGAAGGCCGACAGCGATGCGATGGCGGCCGCGAGCATCGCCATCGGATGCGCGTCGTGGTGGAAGCCCTGGAAGAACTCCTTCTGCGACTCGTGCATCATCGTGTGATGGGTGATGTCGTGCTCGAACGCGCTGAACTCGGTTGGCGTCGGCAGTTCGCCATTCAGCAGCAGGTAGGACACCTCGAGGAAATTGGACTTCTCCGCCAGCTGCTCGATCGGGTAGCCGCGATACAGCAGCACGCCTTTGTCGCCATCGATGTAGGTGATGGCACTCTTGGTACTGGCCGTGCTGCCAAAACCAGGGTCATAGGTGTAATGGCCGGTGTCCTTGTACAGCGTGCTGATGTCGATGCAGGACGCACCCAGTGTGCCGCTGACCAAGGGCAGCTCGCTGCTGCGCTGATTCGATTCATCAACCAGCTTGACGGTCATCTCGTCGGTCTTGGGGTCAGCCACGGAAACCTCCTTGCAGTGAAGTCGTTGCCGACGGCAGCCGCCATGCAGCGCCGTCCAGCAGGGGAAATGTGGGAGTCGCGCAGCAGGGTAGAAAGCGCGACGCAACCGACGCCTGCGCATCAGTCCGCCCGGCATTATCGCACAAGGACATGCCCGCATTCGATCGCGCATGGTCGGATCGCGCGCACGAAAAGACGCGGGGCAAGCCTGCGCCTGCCCCGCGTCGCGAATCAAACCCGATGGATGACCTGCGCCTGGCGCGGGCCTCGCCGTCGCTTATTCCTTGACGGAATCTGCCTTGACGGAATCTTCCTTGACAGAATCTTCCTTGACGGAACCCGCGTAACGGCGACGGAACTTGTCGACGCGACCGCCCACGTCCAGCGTCTTCTGCTTGCCGGTGTAGAACGGGTGTGAATGGCTGGAGATATCCACCTTGATCAGCGGGTACTCATTGCCGTCTTTCCACTTGATGGTGTCCTTGCCGGACATGGTCGACTTGGTCAGGAACGCGAAGTCGGACGACAGGTCCTGGAACACCACCGGGGCGTAGTTCGGATGGATATCAGCTTTCATGACAGACTCTAAAGCGGTGGTGACAAGAGGGGCATTGTAACGAGGATGCGGCGCCCCCTGCAAGTCCAGGTCTGAGTCTGGCCGGGGCAGCGGCGCTGAACTCAGGCCGGCACCCCCAGCGCGCGCCGTACCATCGCGGCAAATCGCGCGTGATCGACCTCCAGCACGATGTTCGCCTGCGCCGGCCGGCCCAGCCGCATCGCCCAGTCGACCACGGTGGCGCCCCGGGTGAGGCGGCCATCCAGTTCCACCGCCACGGCACGTGTCTCGCTGCGGGTGACGATGGACGGATCGAGCGCAACCGCCATCGCCAGGGCGTCGGCCGCCACCAATCCGCTGCGCTCGTGCGCGGCGTTGTAGCCGCGGGCCGTGGCCACGATCTTGCCGAAGAACTCCGCGCGCTGGTCGCCGGCAGCCAGCCAGCGGTCAAATTCGGCATTGTCGAAGGCATGCCGCAAGGTCGCTTCCCAGTCGACCAGATCGAACCTCGGGAACGCCTCGAACACGACGTGCGCCGCCTCCGGGTCGAAGCCGATATTGAACTCGGCCGGTACCTTGCCGGTGTTGCCGTGCCCGGTCACGGCACCACCCATCACCACCAATCGCGCCACCCGTTCGGGCAGGCTCGGATCCAGTCGCAGGGCCAGCGCCAGGTTGGTCAGCGGCGCCAGCGCCACCAGGGTCAACTCGCCCGGCCGCTCGCGGGTCAGGCGCAGCAGCGCGAGCGCGGCGGGTTCGTCAGACAGCACCGCCGCCGGATCGGGGAAACCGATGTCACCAAAGCCGTCCTGTCCGTGCACGAAGGCGGCGTCCTCCTCCGGCGCGCGCACCAGCGGCGTGGCGCAGCCGGCAAACACCGGCGTGTCCTGGCCGAGCAGGTCCAGCAGGGTGCGTGCGTTGCGCACCGTGTGGCCCAACCCGACATTGCCAGCGGCAATGCTCAAGCCCGCGATATCGGCGTGCGCGGACGCCATCAGAATGGCGAGCGCGTCGTCCACCCCGGGGTCGGTATCGATCAGGAGTTGCGGCTTGGTCATGGTCGTGTGGTTCCTGTCCAGCCGCGCAGTCTATGGGATGGAAGGGTGAGTAGCGAGAGCCGAGCGATGAGCGCTGGGTCGCGAATCCCGGCTTTCAACAGACGAATGTCTGGTCATCCCTAATCCCGAGTCCCGGCCCTTCAGGCATCCGCAAACCGCGTCGCACCACCCACCCAGCGCTCGATCAGCAGACCAGCCTGTCGCGGATGGTCCGCCAGCATGCGTTCGCCGACCGCCTGCACCGCCGGCAGCAGGTGCGCATCGCGGGCGAGGTCGGCGATGCGAAAGGCGAGCTGGCCGGTCTGGCGCGTACCCAGCACCTCGCCGGGGCCGCGCAGTTCCAGATCCTTTTCGGCGATGCGGAAGCCGTCAGTGGTATCGCGCATCACCTGCAGCCGTTCGCGTGCCAGCTGGCCGAGCGGAGGTTGGTACAGCAGCACGCAGTTGGACGCCACCGCACCGCGCCCGACGCGACCGCGCAGTTGGTGCAACTGGGCGAGGCCAAGCCGCTCGCTGTTCTCGATCACCATCAGGCTGGCGTTCGGCACGTCCACGCCGACCTCGATCACGGTGGTCGCCACCAGCACCGCCAGTTCGCCTGCCTTGAAGGCGTCCATGACGGCCTGTTTTTCCTTCGCTTTCATGCGGCCGTGGATCAGGCCCACCCTGGATTCGCCGAGTGCGCCAGTCAGTTCGGCATGCGCGACCTCGGCGGCCTGTGCCCGCAATTGCTCGGATTCCTCGATCAGCGTGCATACCCAATACACCTGCCGTCCTTCGCCGCAGGCGGCGCGGATGCGCTCGATCACTTCGGCGCGGCGTGCGTTGGAAATCGCGATGGTATGCACCGGCGTGCGTCCGGGTGGCAATTCATCGATCGAGGACACGTCGAGGTCGGCGTACGCGCTCATCGCCAGCGTGCGCGGGATCGGCGTGGCCGTGAGCACCAGTTGGTGCGGCACCAGGTCGCCATGCCGGCCCTTGTCGTGCAGAGCCAGCCGTTGTTGTACGCCAAAACGATGCTGCTCATCGACGATCACCAGACCCAGGCGCGCGAAGGCGACGCTTTCCTGCATCAGTGCATGCGTGCCGATCACCACGGCGGCGCCGGCGGCCACCCGCGTCAGCGCCAGCTTGCGTGCCTTGCCGGTAACCTTGCCGGCGAGCCACTCCACCGCGACGCCCAGTGGCTCCAGCCATTGGCGGAAGTTGGCAAGGTGTTGTTCGGCCAGCAGTTCGGTCGGCGCCATCAAGGCCACCTGATAACCCGCCTCCACCGCCGCCAGCGCCGCCAGCGCCGCCACTACGGTCTTGCCGCTGCCGACATCGCCCTGCACCAGTCGCAGCATCGGTCGTGGTTGGGCCAGGTCGCGCGCCACCTCCTCACCGACGCGTTGCTGGGCCGTCGTCAGCCGGAACGGCAACCCGGCCAGCAATTGCCGGCGCAGTCCGCCTGCGCCGCCCAGCGCCGGCGCACGCCGTTGCCTGACCGCCGCGCGCAGGCGCCTGAGGCCCAAGTGCTGGGTCAACAACTCCTCGAAGGCCAGACGCTGCTGCGCCGGATGAGTTCCCGCCATCAGCTGGCTCATGGCTGCGTCGGGCGGCGGCCGGTGCACGTAGAGCAGCGCCTCGCGCAACGAGGCCAAGCCGTGTGCAGCGCAGAGCGCCGACGGTACCAACTCCAGTTGGGTGTCCGGGGGCAGCCGCTCGAGCGCCTTGCCGATCACCCCGGCCAGTCGCTTCGAACCCAGCCCCTCCGTGGTCGGATAGACCGGCGTCAGCAGTTCATCGACGTTGGCCGCCGCGTCGCCACTCAGGCGCTGGTAGTTCGGGTGGACCATCTCGAGGCCCTGCATCGCGTGACGTACCTCGCCGTAGCAGAGCAGGCGCGCGCCCGGCCGCAACTGGTCGGCCTGCGCGCGGTTGAAGTGGAAGAAGCGCAGCATCAGGGTCTGCCTGCTGTCGTCGCTGATCGCCACCTTCAGTTGCGGTCGGTAGCGAAAGCCACGCTCGACCGCCTCGACCACGCCCTCGACCTGCGCACGCTCACCGGCGCGCAGATCCCTGATCGCGGTGAGCCGCGTCCGGTCCTCGTAGCGCAGCGGCAGGTGAAACCAGAGATCCTGGATCCGTTCCAGGCCGAGCCTGGCCAACGTCGCGGCCAGCGCCGGGCCCACGCCCGCCAAGGTGTCGACCGGCTCGCTGCCGGGACGGGTGGCGGTGACGTTGGCAGGGCGGACAGTGCGGGCGGCCATGGCCTGCAAGCCTACCCGAGCAGCGCCTGCAGCCGTGAGCCGGATGCCGACGCCGATTGTGGGCGAAGGCCGCCCGCGGGTCTGGTGGATCGTTGAAAAGTCACCCGTGGGCGCACCTTCAGCACGGTGTCATTCCACGACCATCACGGCGTCGACTTCGACCTGCGCCGCCTTCGGCAGGCCCGAGACCTCGATGGTGGAACGCGCCGGATACGGCTGCTGGAAGTATTCGGCCATCACCGCGTTCACCGCGGCAAAGTTGGCCAGATCCGTGACATAGATACCCACGCGCACGATCTGCGCCAGCGAACCGCCGGCGGCCGCCGCCACCGCGGCAAGATTGTCGAATACCCGCCGCGTCTGCGCGCTGATGTCGCCGTCCACGATGGCGCCGGTAGCAGGATCGAGCGGAATCTGCCCGGAAAAATAAACGGTATTACCGGCGCGGACCGCCTGCGAATAGGGGCCAATGGCGGCAGGTGCCTGGTCGGTGGCGATGATGCTGCGGGACATGGATGACCTCGGGATTCGGGATTCGGGATTCGGGATTGGGGATTGGGGATTGGGGAAGATTACCGCGTCGCGCTGCAGCGCATATGTTCCGGCGCGCCAAGCTCCGAACGAATCCCCAATCCCCAATCCCTGATCACAAGGGATACCGATGTACCCCGCTGACCACGCCAGTGCGGCGCACGCGACGGATCACATCGGCGAGATGCTTGCGGCTCTTCACTTCCATCGAGAACAGCAAGGTCGCGGCCGACGCATCGCGATCGATATATTCGACGTTCTCGATGTTGGAATCGGCAGCGGCGATCGCCGCCGCCACGGTGGCCAGCACGCCAGGTCGATTGATGACCTCGACGTGCAGCTGGGCGCGATAGTCGCCCTTCACGCCACGATCCCACTCGATCGCCACGCAGCGCTCGGGCGACTTGCGCAGCTCGGCCACGTTCGGGCATTCCTCGCGATGCACCACGATGCCCTTGCCTGAGGACAGGTAGCCGATGATGTCGTCGCCGGGCAGCGGATGGCAGCAGTTGGCGAAGCTGAGCACGCCACGCTCGGCGCCGGTGATGCGGATCTTCTCCTGTGCCATCGAGGTCGTGGACCTGGACCCGGCCGACTTCTTCCGGCGCGAGCCCAGCAACTGACCGGCAACCACGTCCGGCATGCGATTGCCCAGCGCAATATCGGACAGCAATTCTTCCAGCCGCTTGAGCTTGGAGGTCTCCAGGAAACGGTCCAGCACCGCCGCCGGAATCGCGTCCAGGCTGCTGCCCTGCGCATCCAGCGCGCGGTCGAGCATGCGATGGCCGAAGTCGACCGCATCCTCGTGCTGCAGGTGTTTCAGGTACTGCCGGATCGCGCTGCGCGCCTTGCCGGTGACCACCACCTCCAGCCAGGCCGGGTTGGGCACCGCCGACGGCGCGGTGATGATCTCGACCAGTTGGCCCGACTCCAGCCGGCTGCGCAGCGGGGTCAGCTTCTTGTCGACCCGCGCGGCCACGGCATGGTCGCCGACATCGGTGTGCACCGCGTACGCAAAGTCCAGCGCCGTGGCATGGCGCGGCAGCGAGAGGATGTCGCCGCGCGGGGTGAACAGATAGACCTCATCGGGGAACAGGTCGATCTTGACGTTCTCGATGAACTCCGACGAGGATGCCGTGTGGGCCGAACTGTCAACCATCGAAGACAGCCACTCGCGTGCCCGCGCCTGCGCGCTGTTGGCCGGTCCGCTGTCGGTCTTGTAGGCCCAGTGCGCGGCCACGCCACGCTCAGCCACCGAATCCATTTCGGCGGTACGGATCTGCACCTCGATCGGCGCGCCGAACGGCCCCAGCAGCACCGTATGCAGCGACTGGTAGCCATTGCCCTTGGGAATGGCGATGAAATCCTTGAAGCGACGATCGACCGGCTTGTACAGCGCATGCACCGCGCCCAGGGCCATGTAGCAGCTCGTCGCGCTGTCGACGACGACGCGAAAACCGTACACGTCCATCAGCTGGGCGAACGTCTTGTGTTCGCTGCGCATCTTAGAATAGATGCTCCACGGCGACTTGATGCGGCCGACCACGTGAGCGGGCAGATGTTCGTCG
Organism: Rhodanobacter sp.; assembly: GCA_035655635.1. Classification (GTDB taxonomy): domain Bacteria; phylum Pseudomonadota; class Gammaproteobacteria; order Xanthomonadales; family Rhodanobacteraceae; genus Rhodanobacter. The sequence goes on from DASRUB010000239.1 coordinate 13,778, forward strand.
GCAAGGTACTTGGTCAGCGCCGCCTCGATTTTTACCATCACCTCGCGGCGGTTGCCCAGCGCCGCGCGGATGCGTTCACTGATGACCCGGTAGCGATCGGGATACAGCGCGCGAAAACCCAGGTCCTGCAGCTCCGCCTTGAACTCGTTCATGCCCAGGCGCTGCGCGATCGGCGCGAAGATCTCCAGCGTCTCGCGCGCGATGCGGTGACGCGAGGCGGAATCCTTGGCACCCAACGTGCGCATGTTGTGAAGCCGATCGGCGAGCTTGATCAGGATGACGCGCAGGTCGCGCGCCATTGCCAGCAACATTTTGCGGAAGCTCTCCGCATCAGCTTCCTGGCGGGTGCCGAAACGCATCTTGTCCAGTTTGGTGACACCATCGACCAGTTCGGCCACGGTTTCGCCGAACTCGTTTGCCAGCACCTCGCGGCTGAGTTCGGTGTCTTCCAGGGTGTCGTGCAGGATCGCCGCGATGATCGTCTCGGCATCCAGCCCCAACTCCGCCAGGATGCCAGCCACCGCCACCGGATGGGTGATGTAGGGCTCGCCGCTCTTGCGTTCTTGTCCCGCGTGCGCCCTGGCGCCCATTTCGTAGGCGTGCAACACCTGCGCCACTTGCGTCTCGGGCAGGTAGGCAATGCGCTCCTTCAGCGCGAGCACGTAGGGCGGCCAGGCGGATGGATCGACCGGGGCGGGCGGCGCGGTCGCGGTCATCGGTAACTGGCGCCGGATCAGGCGCGCACCCCGGTAATGGAACGCCCGGCGATGGAACCACTGGCGATTGCCAGGCACTTGCCGGCCAGCACACCGGGCACGCCGGCGCGCGAGACACTGCAGCGCGGGCAGTCGCCATCCATCAGTCGTCGGCGCCCTTGGACAGATCGTCGTCGACCTCGGCGGCAGCCCATTCCAGCGCTTCACGCTCGGCACGCTCGCGCTCGGCCTTGTCGATCTGGTCGATCGTGGCCTGGTCGATGCGCCGGGCGGCGATTTCGCGCAGCGCCAGCACCGTCGGCTTGTCCTGCTCGGGGTTGACCGCGGGCTCGGCACCCTTTTCAAGCTGGCGCGCGCGCTTGGTCGCCATCAAGACCAGCTCGAATCGGTTGTCGACCACCTCGAGGCAGTCCTCCACGGTTATACGTGCCATGCGAAATCCTTGGGGAATAGTGACTTATGTGATCAGCTAGTGTAGTGGAGCGGGCGCTTTGCTTGCAATGCGCGTGACGCGTATGATGGCTGGCTGGCCATGGACCGGACGGCGTTCATGCAAGGCGCAGCGCAAGCCGTGCAAGATACAAGACCAAACGGTACACTTACTGCCTCTGCCCGCGAACTCCACCCCTCCGATGCCCTTCCCGCTTCGATTCCCCCGATTGAGCCGTTGGTTGCCGTTGCTGGCAATCACGCTGCTGGCTGGTTGTGCCATCGCCAAACCGCGCACCGACGATCCGCTGGAGAAGTACAACCGCGAGGCGTACGCGTTCAACAACGCGGTGGACCAGGCCGTGATCCGCCCCGTGGCGCTGGGTTACCGCAAGGTCACCAACCCGCCAGTGCGTCGCTCCTTCAGCGATTTTTTCACCAATATCCGCATGCCGGTCACGGTCGCCAACGACCTGTTGCAGGCGCGGCCGAAGCAAGCATTGCAGAGTACGGGTCGGTTCGTGATCAACCTGACGCTGGGCATCGGCGGTTTCTTCGACCCGGCCAGCCAGCTCGGCGTGCCGATCGAGGACAACGATTTCGGCATCACCCTGGCGCGCTGGGGCGTGCCCGAAGGCGACTTCCTGATGGTGCCGCTGCTTGGCCCCAACACCACGCGCGACATCTGGCGCTTCCCGGTGGACAGCTATTTCTTCGATCCGCTGAGCCTGTTTGCCTCCAACCACCATTACAACGGCCTGCAATACGCGCCTCAGGCGATGTACCTGATCACGCTGCGGTCGCGTGCGATCGACGCCGAGGGCTTCCTGCAATCGGCCTATGATCCGTACGTGTTCATCCGCGATGCGTACCGGCAGCAGCGGCTGTACAAGCTTTACGATGGTAATCCGCCCGCCTCGCTGATCGAGAAGATGCAGGGACTGGATACACCAGGCTTCGATCCGGATGAGCTGCTGGACCAGCAGCACCAATGGGAAAAGAGCCATCCCAAACAGACAAACCGGCGTTAGGAACCTGTCGCAAGAGTGCGTTCCAGCCGCGGCGACTCACCTAGCAGCCTGTCAGACTTTGGTTGGCCGGTCTGCGAATTCGCCTGTGCGGTCCATATCCCCACTGCGCTGGCACCTGCCGGACGTTTCCCCGCAATCCGCCCGCACGAGTCTCTGTGCTGCCAGCGCTCAGCTCAGCAGTCGATCGACCTCGCAGACCTGGGCCAGGGCGAGCATGCCCGCAGGCATGCCGACCACCCGCACCGGGTGCCCGCGCCGGTCCGCGTCCGCCGTGGCCGCCAGCACGCAGGCAAGACCGGCACTGTCACAGTGACTGACGTCAGCCAGGTCAAGCTGCGCGGCATGGCCCGACGCCAGCGTGGACTGGATCGCCTGCAACGCTGCCGCCGCCGTGTCGAAGCTCAGCACCCCGCTCACGCCCAGCGTCGCCGGCGTACTGGTGTCCAGTTGGAAACCACGGACCGTACCCACGGTGCTCACTTCGCGCCCTTGTCTTCCTTGTCCATCGTCTCCAGTGCCTTTTCGCCCTGGGTCTGGAGGTTCTTGATCAACTGCTCGATGCCGACCTTGCGGATCTCGGCATCGACCTGGTTGCGATAGTTGGTGACGTAGGAAATACCCTCGATGATCACGTCGTAGGCCTTCCAGTCTCCGCTGCGGCTCTTGCGGAACGCGTAATCGATCGAGACGAGCTTGCCGTCGTCCAGCACCACCTGGGTGCGCACCACGCTGCGCTTGTCGTTGAGGTTGCCGTTGAACGGCAGCACCTTGACCCGGCCGCGCGTGTAGTTGAGCAGGCCCTCGGCATAGCGGTGGGTGATCGAATTGTAGAACGCCTTGGCGAAGCGCTCGCGCTGTTCAGGCGTTGCCTCGCGGGCGTGCTGGCCCAGCACCAGGATCGACGCGTAGTCGATGTCGAAGTGCGGCAGGAACACCTCGTCGATGATGCTGATCAACTTGTCCTTGTTTTGCTTCAACTCGGCGCGGTGGCCTTCGATGGCCGTGGCCAGCTGATCGGCAATACCCTGCACGATCTGCACCGGGGTCTGCTCGTTCGCGGCCTGCCCGTTTGCAGCCTGCTTGTTTGCAGCCTGCCCGTTTGCAGCTTGGGCGGACGCGGCCGAATCCTGCGCGAATGCCGGCGCGACGACCACGGCGGCGAAGGCAAATGCGATGGCGAGAGTGAGTCTGCGCAGCATGGGAATACTCCTTGGGGCTACGCCGGCGCATCAGTCGCCGGCGGGGAAGCAAATCGGGTGGGCTATTTGTTACCGGCGCCGGCGTCCTTCTTGTCGCTGGGTGATCCGTTGACCAGGAACTTGCCGATCAAGTCCTCCAACTGCATCGCGGACTGGGTCAGGATCATCTCGTCGCCATTCTTGAGTGCGTCGGGCGAACCACCGGGCTGGATCGCAACATACTGGCTGCCGATCAAACCGCTGGTGAACACGGCGGCCGCCGAATCGTCGGGAATCTTGTTGTAACGCTTGTCGATCGCCAGCACGACCTGTGCGTTGAGCTTGACCGGGTCGACGCGCACCGATTGCACGCTGCCGACCACCACGCCCGCCATCTTCACCGGTGCGCCGACCGAAAGTGTGCCGACATTGGTGAAATCGGCCGTCACGCTATAGCTGCCGCCAACGTTGTCGACCACGCCGCCAGCGCCGAAGAACTTGCCCAGCATCTCCTCCAGCGGCTGCGTGGACTTGGTCCGCGCCAGCGTGCCGCCGGCCGCCACCACCTGTTTCGCGGTGCCATAGTCGATGCCCACGTACTGATCGCCGAGCAGGCCGCTGGTGAAGATCGTCGCCACCGAGTCTTGCGGGATATGATCGTAGCGCTTGTCGATCGACAGCTTCACGTCGGCCACGTCACGGCCCGGCGTCAGCCCGATCGATTGCACCTGGCCCACGCGCACCCCGGCGATCTTGACCGGCGCGCGCTCCTTCAGCTGGCCGATGTTGGTGAATTGCGCATCGACCGTATAGCTGTCGCCCTGGTGGACGTTGGCCACCGAACTGGTCTGCGTCGCCAGATACGCCAGCGCGGCAAATCCCAGCACGATGAACAGGCCGGTGCCGACGGCATAGGAACTTCTCGGTTGGCTCACGGCATGATCCTCGGAAAACGATAAGTCATGGCAGTCACATCAGCACAATTACATGAGAAACGCGGTGAGGACGAAGTCGAGCGCCAGGATGGCAATCGACGAGGCAACCACGGTGCGGGTGGTGGCATAGGCTACGCCCTCGCTGGTCGGCGGCGTGGTAAAGCCCTGGAACACCGCGATCAACGACACCACCGCACCGAAGGCCAGGCTCTTCAACAGCACGCCGTTGATGATGTCGGTGCGCACATCGACCACCGCCGTCATGTTGGCCCAGAAGGTGCCGTTGTCGATACCAAGCCAGGTGACGCCAACCAGGTGGCCACCGAAGATCGCCATCGCGCAGAACACGCAGCACAACAGCGGCATCGCGATCAGTCCGGCCAGGAAACGCGGCGTGGCCACGTAGGCAATCGGGTCGACCGCCATCATCTCCATCGCCGAGATCTGGTCGGTGGCGCGCATCAGTCCGATCTCGGCGGTGATCGCGGTGCCGGCGCGGCCGGCGAACAGCAGCGCGGTGACCACCGGGCCCAGTTCCCGGTACACCGACAGCGCCACCACCATGCCGCTGGCCGAGGTACCACCGAAGATCGACAGCACGTGGTACAGCTGCAACATCAGCACCATGCCCACGAACAGGCCACAGACCATGATGATGGTCAGGCTCATCGCACCGACGAACCACAACTGGCGGATGGTCTCGCGCAGGTAACGGAAGCTGCGCGGAATCGCCGCCAGCAGGGTCAGCAGGAACAGGCCGCAGGCGCCGATCTGGGCCAGCGATTGGATCACCGCGTTGTTGCTCCGCGGCGCGCGCGCGTTCATTTCGTCGCTCCGGCAAAGCCGAGTTCGGTGGCGTAGTCGCCGGCGGGATAGCTGAACGGAATCGGGCCATCCGCTTCGCCACCGAAGAATTGCCGCGTCCACGGCGAGCCGTCGTCGGCGATGGATTTCGGGTCACCCTGCGCCACCACCTTGCCGTTGGAAAGCAGCATCACGCGGTCTGCGATCCGCTGCACGGCAGCCAGCTCATGCGACACCACCACGCTGGTGATGCCCAGCGTCTGGTTGAGCGTGAGGATCAGCTTCAGCACCTGGTTCAAGGCCACCGGATCGAGCCCCACGAATGGCTCGTCGTACAGGATCAGCTTCGGGTCGAACACGATCGCCCGGGCCAGCGCCACGCGCCGCATCATGCCTCCGGACAGCTCGTTGGGCATCAACCGGGCGGCGCCACGCAGGCCGACCGCCTGCAATTTCATCAGCACCAGGTTGCGCATCAGCACTTCCGGCAGTTTCGTGTGCTGGCGCAGCGGAAACGCCACGTTCTCGAACACATCGAAATCGGTCAACAGGGCCGAGTTCTGGAACAGGTAGCCGATCCCCTCGCGCAATTTGTACAACTGCTCGCGCGACAGTCCGGCCACGTTCCTGCCATCGACAAGGATGCTGCCTGCATCGGCGCGCATTTGCCCGGTGATGTGCTTGAGCAAGGTGGTCTTGCCGGTGCCGCTGGGCCCCATGATGGAGGTGACCTTGCCCCGCGCGATATCCATGTCCAGCGCATCGAAGATCGTCTTGCCGCCGAGCACCGTGGTCAGACCACGGATCCGCACCAGGGTGCTGTCGTCAGGCGCGGCGTCAACTGGATCGGTCATGGGCGGCAAGTGCAACGGGAAAGACGGCCAAGGTAGCTGAAGCGCGCAGTGATGGCCATGTACAGGACGGTATTGCCGATTCAGGCTTCAGCCGCCAGCAGGTCGGCGATCAGTCCCGCGTGACGCTGCCATTGCAGGCCGCTGCGCAGGCGCACCGCCCGCACGATGGCCTGCAGGTCGGCCAGCGCCTCGTCGAACACGTCGTTGACCAGGATGTAGTCGAACTCATGCGCGTGGGCAATCTCCCCGCGCGAATTGTGCAACCGGCGTTCGATCACCTCGGGCGCATCCGAGCCACGCCCGCGCAGGCGCCGCTCCAGTTCGACCCGCGAGGGCGGCAGGATGAACACGCTGACGCAATCGGGCTTGCTGCGGCGGATCTGCTGGGCACCCTGCCAGTCGATCTCCAGCAGCACGTCGCGCCCCTGTTCCAGCAACTCGTGCACGATGGTGCGCGAGGTGCCGTAAAGATTGCCATGCACTTCGGCATGTTCCAGGAACACTCCCTGCGCAACTTCGCGCTCGAACTCGGCGCGATCCATGAAGTAGTAGTGGCGTCCGACCTGTTCGCCCGGACGCGGCGGGCGCGTGGTGTGCGACACCGACAAGGAGATCGTGCCCTCCCGCTCCAGCAGCGCATTGACCAGCGTGGACTTGCCGGCACCCGAAGGGGCGGCAACCACGAACAGGGTGCCGGCCGCTTCAATACTCATGATGATGCGCAGCACATTTGCCCCCTCTCCCCCTGGGGGAGAGGGTTGGGGTGAGGGGCCACGCCTTGCGCGGACTCAAGATCGGCACGCACGTCATCATTCAATGTTCTGTACCTGTTCGCGCATCTGCTCGATCAGAACTTTCAGTTCGATCGCGGCGTTCGTGCTGCGCACGTCGACGGATTTGGAGCCCAGCGTGTTCGCCTCGCGGTTGAATTCCTGCATCAGGAAGTCCAGCCGGCGACCTACCGGCTCTTCCAGGCCCAGTACGCGGCGGGTCTCGGCGATGTGGGTGCTGAGCCGATCCAGCTCCTCGTCGACGTCGGTGCGGGTGATCTGCAGCACCAGCTCCTGCTCCAATCGGCCCGGCTCGACCGGCTGCTTGAGATCGGCCAGGCGCGCCTCCAGGCGGGTACGCAGGGCGGCGCGGATTTCCGGCATCCAGTCGCGTACATCGCCCACCACTTTCTCGATGCCGTCAAGCCGCTCGTGCAGGATCGCCGCGAGCTTCCCGCCTTCGCGCTCGCGGGTCGCGGTGAGCGCGTCGAGCGCGCGATCCAGTACGTCGAACAGCGCGGCCTGCTGCGTTTCGGGATCAAGCGCGGCCTGCTGCATCACGCCGGGGAAACGCAACAGCTCGGTCAACTGCACCTGCATGGAAGGAAACAACGCCACCATGTCGAGGTTCAGCTCGGCAAGGCGCGTCAGCAGGGCGCGATTGACCTGCAGCGACTCGCCGCGCGCATCACTGTTGCGGCGCACGGTGAGATCGAGCTTGCCGCGCGACAATTTCGCCGCCACCCGCTCGCGCAACTGCGGTTCGAACGCACGCAGGTCATCCGGCAGGCGTGGACTCAATTCCAGGTAACGCTGGTTCACGGTGCGCAGCTCGCAGCTGAGCGTACCCGCGGGGCCAGTCGTTTCGGCGCTGGCAAAGGCGGTCATGCTACGGATCATTTCTAGGGCGCCCGAACGTCGGAAATAGAGCGCAATGGTAAACTCTCCGGTCCCGGCTTGCCCAATCCGGCCAAGCAACGCACAGGAATCACCCGTGAATCCCCCACATGAATAACATCCGCCGCCCCAGCGGTCGCGCCAGCGACCAGCTGCGCAGCGTCACCATCGAACGCCACTACACCCGCCACGCCGAAGGCTCGGTGCTGGTGAGCTTCGGCGACACCCGCGTGCTGTGTACCGCCAGCATCGAAGACCGCACGCCAGCGTGGCTGCGCGGCAAGGGCGAGGGCTGGGTTACGGCCGAATACGGCATGCTGCCGCGCGCCACCCACACCCGCAGCCAGCGTGAAGCGGCGCGTGGCGGCCAGGGCGGCCGCACCATGGAGATCCAGCGGTTGATCGGCCGCAGCCTGCGCGCCTGCGTCAACCGCCAGGCGCTGGGTGAACGCGTGATCACACTGGACTGCGACGTGCTGCAGGCCGACGGCGGTACCCGCACCGCCGCGATCACCGGTGCCTACGTGGCCCTGGTCGATGCCGCCAATGGATTGATGCAGCGCGAAAACCTCAAGCGCAACCCGATCGTGGGTGCGGTGGCCGCGGTATCGGTCGGCATCTACAAGGGCAGGCCCGTGCTTGACCTCGACTACGCCGAGGACTCCGACTGCGACACCGACATGAACGTGGTGATGAACGACGGTGGCGGCTTCATCGAGGTACAGGGCACCGCCGAGGGCCACGCGTTCCGCCGCGACGAGATGGATGCACTGCTGGCCCTGGCCGAGAAAGGCATCGGCGAACTGGTCGCGGCGCAACGCGCGGCGCTTTTATCGTAATAACGCTGTCGCGCGCAGCGCGACGATCACTCCCCTCTCCCGCTCGCGGGAGAGGGCACGGGGCGAGGGCAACAAGGCTCAGGAGACTCACATCACCATGCAACGCATCGTCCTGGCCAGCAGCAATCGCGGCAAGCTGGCCGAATTCAACGCCTTGCTAGCCGACGGTGGCTTCGAGGTGGTCACCCAGGCCAGTCTGGGCATCATTGACGCCGAGGAAACCGGCCTGACCTTCGTCGAAAACGCCCTGCTCAAGGCACGCCACGCCGCGCAGGCCAGCGGCCTGCCGGCGCTGGCCGACGATTCGGGCCTGTGCGTGGACCACCTGGATGGTGCACCGGGCCTGTACTCGGCACGTTACAGCGGCAGCCACGGCGACAGCGCGGCCAACAACGCCAAACTGTTGCGCGAACTCGACGGCGTACCGGCCGAACAACGCGGCGCATTTTTCATCTGCGCGCTGGTGCTGCTGCGCCGCGCCGACGATCCCGCGCCGCTGATCGTCGAAGGCCGCTGGCACGGCCGGGTGCTCGACGCGCCGCGTGGCGAGGAAGGTTTCGGCTACGACCCGTTGTTCCTGCCGCACGATCAGCAAGTCAGCGCCGCGGAACTTGAGCCAGCGACCAAGAATCGCGTCAGTCATCGTGGTCAGGCGTTGGCCACGCTGCAAGCGCGGCTGGCGGAGCTGCGCGGGTGAGCCTGATTGCGCCACCGCTGTCGCTATACATCCACATGCCGTGGTGCGTGAAGAAGTGTCCGTACTGCGATTTCAATTCGCATGGGCTGCGCAGCGAACCGCCGCCGTACGCCGCGTATACCGAGTTGCTGCTGGCCGATCTCGATGCGGACCTGAGCGACTTCGGCCAGCAGGCCGCGCAGGGGCGGCCGATCATCAGCATCTTCTTCGGCGGCGGCACGCCCAGCCTGTTTTCACCGGAGCTGATCGCACGCGTGCTCGACGGGGTTCGCGCGCGGCTGCCGTTGGCCGCCGACGCCGAGATTACCCTGGAAACCAATCCCGGCACGGTCGAGCACGGCCGCTTCGACGGCTACCTGGCTGCCGGGGTCAACCGCATCTCGTTTGGCGTGCAGAGTTTCGACGACGACAAACTGAAACGCCTGGGCCGCATTCATTCGGCCAGCGAGGCGGAAGCGGCGGTGAAGTCGGCGCAGGATGCCGGCTACCTGAACATCAATCTTGATCTGATGTATGCGCTGCCAAAGCAGTCCCTCGACGGTGCGCTGACGGACGTGGCGCGTGCAATCGCGCTCGCGCCCACGCATATCTCGCATTATCAACTGACCCTGGAACCGAACACGGTGTTCGCCGCCAACCCACCGCCACTGCCGGACGACGACCATGCCTGGGCGATGCAGGAAGCCTGCGAGGCGCAACTTGCCGCCGCCGGTTACGGCCAGTATGAAATCTCCGCCTATGCGCAACCGGGCCGGCGCTGCGCGCACAACCTCAACTACTGGCAATTCGGCGACTACCTCGGTATTGGCGCCGGTGCGCATGGCAAGCTCAGTGATGCAGGCAACGGCCAGGTACGCCGGCGCTGGAAACAGCGTGGCCCGCGTCACTACATGGAGGCTGCGGGCAGTCCGGGTCGGATCGGCGGCGATGACATCGTGGGCGCTACCGATCTGCCGTTCGAGTACATGTTGAACGCCCTGCGCCTGATCGACGGCGTGCCGATGGACCACTTTGCCGAGCGCACCGGACTGACCCTGGCCAGCATCGCCACAGCGCTGGCCGAGGCACGCCGGCGCGGCTGGCTCCGCGACGATTCCCAGCGGCTGCACACCAGCGCCCTCGGCCAGCGGTTCCTGAACGACGTGATCGCCGGATTTCTAGGCTAATCGTTCCGCCGTCACGACGATGGCATCCCCACGGCATCCGGCATAGACTTGCCTGACCAGGGGAACAAGACAGGTTTTTGCATGGACGTGGGACAGGATCTGCGACGCTCGCTGGCATCGCACCCAGCCACCCGCCTCAACCATGGGCGGTGGCCCGCGCGCGCGCAGAAGCTGATCGAAACCGGCTACAACTTGTGTGTGGAGGGCCTGCACGTACCCGCTCGCCATTGTCTCGATGCATTCGAGAAAGAGCTGTTCACACTGGCTGACCACGCCCAGCGCTCCGACGAACAACACGAATGCCTGGCCAGTCGACAACGCGTAT
>DASRUB010000240.1:0-12164 GCA_035655635.1 Rhodanobacter sp.
CCGCGGTGGGCTGCTTCGCCGCCAGCACTCCCGGCTCTTGCGGTACATTCCGGAGAACGCCCGCGGCCGTGCGCGGTTCCGCGGCATTTGCCGGGCCTCTCGCCACAACCCTCCAGCGGACATGATCGAAACCGAACAGCTCACCCGTTGCTATGGCAACCTCACCGCAGTCGACGCGCTGAGCATCCGTGTCGAGCCCGGCCAGGTGCTTGGCCTGCTCGGCCCCAACGGTGCGGGGAAATCCACCGCGATGCGCCTGATCGCCGGGTTCCTGGTGCCGACCTCGGGGCGGGCGCGGGTGTGCGGTCATGACGTGATGCGCGAGCCGCTGAAGGCCCGGCGCGCGCTGGGTTACCTGCCCGAAGGCGCGCCCAGCTACGGCGAGATGACCGTGCGCGAGTTCCTTACCTTCATCGTACGCATGCGGGGCCTCAAGGGCGAGAAGGGCTACCGCCGCTTTGGCGAGGTGGTGCAGCAACTGCAACTGGAAGAGGTGCTGGGGCTGGGCATCGACACCTTGTCCAAGGGCCTGCGCCGGCGCGTGGGACTGGCCCAGGCGATCCTGCATGATCCGCCGGTGCTGATGCTGGACGAGCCCACCGACGGCCTGGACCCGAACCAGAAGCACGCGGTGCGCCGACTGATCGACGTGATGGCGCGGGACCGCACCATCCTGATCTCCACGCATCTGCTGGAGGAGGTGCACGCGTTGTGCAACCGGGTGGTGATCATCGCCCGTGGCAAGTTGATGGCCGATGCCACGCCGGCCGAACTGGAGGCGCGTTCGCGCTATCACGGGGCGGTGTCGTTCAGTGCGCCTGGCAGCGCCATGTCGCAGGAGATGCTGGGTCGACTGCCGCAGGTGGCGGCGATCGAGGTCGACTCGCTGGACGGGCGTGTCACGGTGTTTCCGAAGCCGGGCGAGCGCATCCTGGAGCCAGTGGAAACCCTGCTGCGCGAACAGGGGATCGAGGTCTCGGAGATCCAGCTCGAGCGCGGCCGGCTGGACGAGGTGTTCCGGCAGATCACGGCGGGGGAGGGCGGCGTATGAGCGGGAATCGGGCATGTAGCCGGGACTCGGGACTCGGGACTCGGGACTCGGCAGAGCGGACACGCAGAGGCTGCCTGCCAAAACCATCGTTCCTGCTGTTCTTTAGGAATCTAGAAACGCAAGGAGCCGCAGGCTTGGAATTTTATTCCGAGTCCCGAGTCCCGAGTCCCGAGTCCCGGCTTCACCCCGCATCACGTTCAACGGGAGCCGCGCCATGAGTCCGGTCAGTGCGGTGTTGCGACGCGAGTTGCGCAGCTATTTCGTGACGCCGGTGGCCTATGTGTTCCTGGTGATCTTCCTGGTGCTGGCCGGCATACTCACCTTCTATGTCGGCGATTTCTATGAGCGCGGACTGGCCGACCTGCAGCCGTTCTTCGCGATGCATCCATGGCTGTACCTGATCCTGGTGCCGGCAATCACCATGCGCATGTGGGCCGAGGAGGCCAAGGGCGGCACCCTGGAGTTGCTGCTTACCCTTCCGCTGACGTTGTGGCAGGCCATGCTCGGCAAGTTCCTGGCAGCATGGCTGTTCATCGGGCTGGCGCTGGTGCTGACCTTTCCGATCTGGATCACCGTCAACTACCTGGGCTCGCCCGACAATGGCGTGATCCTGGCCGGCTACGTGGGCAGTTGGTTGATGGCCGGTACCTTCATCGCGATTGGCGCCTGCCTGTCGGCCTTGACCCGCAACCAGGTGGTGGCCTTCATCCTGACTGCGCTGGTGTGCGTGCTGCTGATCCTGGCGGGACAGCCGCAGGTGCTGGATTTCTTCCAGGGCGCGCTGCCGCGCCGATTGGTGAATGCGGTGGCGCACCTGTCGATGCTGCGCCATTTCGAGGCGATCTCCCGTGGCGTGCTGGATCTTCGCGACCTGGTGTACTTCCTGCTCAGCACCCTGGGCTGGCTGATTGCCGGCGTGCTGTTGCTCGACCTGAAGCGGACACGCTGACCGATGCCCCGCCTGCGCCTTCGCCGACCGCATCTGCCCCGGCTGCGCCTGCCTCCGGTTCTCACCCTGCCGTTTCAAATCACGCGGCGCGGCGCGTTGTATGCGGGGCTGGTCGTGCTGGTCCTGGTATTCGTGCCACTGATCGTGACCGCCAGCCGCTGGCTGCATGCCAGCCGGATCGACCTGACCGCCGACCAGCTCTACACGCTCACGCCAGGCACGTTGCAGATCGTCGACAAACTGCAACGGCCGCTGCGCCTGACCCTGTATTTCTCCCAGCACGCCACCCGCGATCTGCCGCAGTTGCGCAGCTACGAGCAGCGCGTGCGCGAGATGCTCCAGGAAATGGTGGCGCGTTCGCACGGTCAGATCCATCTGCGGGTCATCGACCCGGTGCCGTACTCGGACGACGAGGCCAGTGCCGAGGGTGCCGGGCTGATCGCTGCCAACGGCGGCAGCAATGGCGAACGCGTGTTCTTCGGGCTCGCCGGCAGCGCCATGCCGAAGGGGACCGAGAATGAGGACGAGGAGGATCGTGCACCCGAAAAAGTCTTGTCCATCGCGTTCTTCGATCCCTCGCGCGAGGCGTTCCTCGAGTACGACATCGCCAAGCTGTTGTTCGAACTGAACCAGAGCGACAAACCGTCGATCGGCGTGATCAGCTCGTTGCCGGTGGAGGGGGCGCCGGCACTCGGCGAACAACCCTGGGCGGTGATGCAGCAGCTTGACCAGCTGTTCAAGATCAAGACGCTGGATGCGAGCGAGCTCAAGCACGTGGACGCCAAACTCAAGGTGCTGCTGCTGATCCACCCGAAACAGCTGCCGGTGGCGGCGCAATATGCGATCGACCAGTATGTGATGGACGGCGGCCATCTGGTGGTGTTCGTCGATCCCGACGCCGAGCTCGACAGCACGCCGTTGAACAGCACGCCGTTGAAGTCGGACGGCAGCGGGCTGCCGGCGCATGCATCGAACCTGCCGCGCCTGTTTGCGGCATGGGGAGTGCGCTACGACCCGAACCAGGTCGTGCTCGATCGCAGTCGCGGCTTGCAGATCGAACTGGCTGGCAACAGCCTCAATCACCCGGCGATGCTCGGGCTTGGCGAGCAGGAGCTCAATCGCGATGACCCGGTGACCGCCAGCCTGAAACGGATCAATGTCTCCACCATCGGCCATTTCGATCTCACGCCGAGCGCAAGCACCCGCTTGATCCCGCTGCTGCAGAGCAGCGCCGATGCCGAGCTGGTGCCGACGCAACAGGTGATGGACGCCAGCAGCGACCCGGCCCGGTTGCTGCAGGACTACAAGGCGGACGACGCCCACTATGTGCTGGCGGCGCGACTGCGCGGCACGTTCGTCAGTGCATTTCCCGAGGATGCCGGCAAGCCGGGTTACCGTGGCCGATCGGCGCCCAACGCCGAGGTCGTGCTGGTGGCCGACACCGACCTGCTCAGTGACCGGCTGTGGGTCGAACCACCGACCATGCTGGGTCAGATGATCCGGATTTTCGCCAACAACGGCGATTTCATCACCAACCTGGTCGACAACCTCAACGGATCGTCCGCGCTGTTGTCGATCCGCGCCCGGTCGACCTCGCAGCGACCGTTCACCCGGGTGCAGGCATTGCGCAACGTGGCGGACGAGAAGTTCCTGCAGAAAGAGCAGGAACTGGAGAAGGAGCTGGCCGACACCCGGCACCGGCTGGACGAATTGCAGCCGGTCAAGGGCGCCCATCCCAGCACGATCACGCCCGAGCAGCGCCGCGAGATCGAGCAGTTCCGCCAGCGTCAGTTGGCGATCAACAAGGAACTGCGCGATGTGCAGCATCAGCTCAACGCAGAGATCGACGCGCTGGGCCTGCGCCTGAAAGTGATCAATATCGTGCTGGTGCCGGCGCTGCTGGTGCTGATCGGCCTGCTCTACGGCTGGCGCCGCACCCGGTATAGCCGGCGCCGACGGTGAGAGTGGTGCAGGCGGCAATTTGTCGCAAACGAGTTTTGTCACCGAGGCAGACGCCACCAGCCCATCGCATTATGCTGGGCGGTGGTAGCCGGTCGTTGCCGGCGCAGACGGATGTGGCGGTAGCCCGATCGTGATTGCAACGCTGTTGAAATGGGTGGTGCCGTGGGAATTCTCGTGGGTGTTCCTGGCCACGTTCGTGCTGGCGTGCGTGTTGTATTGGCGCGGCTGCCGCCGACTGCAGGTGAGCTTCGGCCGCCAGCTGGCGTTCTGGAGCGGCATGGCGATCATTTACCTGTCGCTGCATACGTATCTGGACTACTACGCCGAGCATGAGTTCTTCATGCACCGCCTGCAGCAGTTGCTGCTGCACCACCTGGCGCCGGTGCTGATCATCACCGCCTACCCGGCGAGTGCGCTGCGCGCCGGCCTGCCGCTGGCGTGGCGGGTACACCTGTTACGACCGCTGCAGCGATCCTGGCCGTGGCGGGCGGTGACGGGCGTGCTGATGAATCCCACGGTCGCCACCGTGCTGTTCATCGTGTTCGTGCTGATCTGGCTGATCCCGGATCTGCAGACGCTGGCGATGCTGGATTGGCGCGTCTACCGCTTCATGAACTGGACCATGCTGATCAGTGGTTTTGCCTACTGGTCGCTGGTACTCGACCACCGGCCGCACCCGCCGGGACGGATGGTCGCGGGCATGCGCGTGCTGTCGCCGGCGATCACCATGACGCCGCAGATCCTGGCCGGCGCCATCGTCACGTTCTCGCGCACCGATCTGTACCCGATCTTCGAGATCTGCGGGCGTGCGTTCACGTTCAACGTATTGACCGGTCAGATGATCGGCGGCCTGATCACCTGGGTGCCGGCAGCCCTGATCGAGTCGATTGGTGGCCTGTTGGCCTTGCGCCTGTGGTTGCGTCTGTCACGCAACGGGCGCCTGCCGCGCAGAACACCACGCCAGCATTCGACGGCGCCAGCCTCCAGGGTCAGTCCAGGCCACTCGTCGTAGGAGCCCGCTTGCGGGCGATGCTGTTATTCGGTGTTCGGTTTTCGGAGGGGCATCGCCCGCAAGCGGGCTCCTACCTCGATGGCTGTGCAGTCGGACAAGTACGGTGCGGCCTCAGTGTTTCGTATGGTCGCCGCCGTCGTCCAGCGCGTTGGCGGGACGCGCGAT
The DNA here is from genome assembly GCA_035655635.1 of Rhodanobacter sp. Lineage (GTDB taxonomy): Bacteria > Pseudomonadota > Gammaproteobacteria > Xanthomonadales > Rhodanobacteraceae > Rhodanobacter. Next base: position 5,140 of record DASRUB010000240.1, read on the forward strand.
GAAGTCGGTGGCCAGGGTGCTGCCGTCGGTGAAGGTGAGGATCAGCTTCACCATGTCGCCGGGTTTCACCGGCGCGTTTGGCTGCATCAGCATCAGGTGATAGCCGGCCGGGGCCAGCACCGCCTTGCCATGCGCAGGCACTCCCAGCGAATCGACCATCGTCATGCGGCTCATGCCGCCTTCCGTCGAGCTGTGGTGCAGCATCACGTCGGCGTAGATCGTGCTGCGCGCTCCGCTCAACGCCACCGGCTGGTCGCCGTCGTTTTCCAGGGTCACATAGGCACCGGCCGGCAAGCTGCCCGGCAGCACGCGAATCCACGCATGCGTGGCGTGCACGTGGTCGGCGGCAGCGGCGTGCACGGCGGGGGCCAGTGCTAGGCCGGCAAGCAGCGCGAACAGGGGAGCATGTTTCATCTCGGATCTCCGCTGCCGAGGAGGAGTTGCAGGTCGTGTACCAGGTCGTCCTGTTTGTCGGCCGGCGTGAACAGCACGCGCGGATTGCCGTCGCGATCGAACACGTAGATCGCCGAACTGTGGCTGACCTCGTAGTTGCCGTCCTTGCTGGACGGCTCGCGTGTGAACGCGGAACGATATCGCTTGACCAGGGCTTCGATGGCGCGCGGCTTGCCGGCGAGGCCGGTGGCGTGCGGGTCGAAGGCGTTGACGTAGGTGTGCAGCACGGCGGGCGTGTCGCGGGCGGGATCCACGCTGACGAACAGGATGCGCGCGCCGTCGGCTGACTTGCCCAGGCGCTGCATCACCACGTGCAGGTGGGCCATGGTCAGCGGGCACACGTCCGGGCAATGGGTGTAGCCGAAAAACAGCAGCACCACCTTGCCCTGGTAGTCCGCGGCAGACACGGTCTTGCCCTCGTCGTTGGTCAGCGTGAATTCCAGTTGTGGCATGTGGCCGGTGAGGTTGGTCAGCCGGAACGGCAACGGCGTGGCGCTGTGGCAGCCGGCAAGGATCAGGCCGACCACAAGCAAAAACGGCAAGGCAAGCAGGCGGAACGAGAGCAGCTTCATGCGAGAATCCGGAGGCTTCATCTGCTCAAGCATACGCCAGCGCTTGCCGCGCGCGGCTCCCATACAGGCGATTCCATTCATGCCGCGACAACCTGTCACTACCCCAGCTGTCACCATCCCAGTCGCGCTTCTGGTCGGTATCGCCGGCGCCAGCGCGGTGCTGCTCGGCGCATTTGGTGCGCATGCCCTGCGCGACGTGCTCGATACCAGCCAGCACGAGTTGTGGCATACCGCGGTGGACTATCACGTCTGGCACGCGCTGGCATTGGCCCTGGCGGTGGGGCTGGGCCGAGGTCGCGGCCGTCGCGTGGCCGTCGTGGCATTCGTGTTCGGCATCGTGCTGTTCAGTGGCAGCCTGTATGCGCTGGCCCTGGGCGCGCCGCGCTGGATCGGCACCCTCACTCCGCTCGGCGGTCTAGCCTTCGTGGTGGGTTGGCTGGCGCTGGGATGGGCGCTGCGCTCGCGTCACGAATAGTTCCGGCAAGTGTCATGCGGCGGTCATCCGCAACGGCCACCGTGTCGGCATGGACACGCGAATCGCCCTTCGGTACCGCCCCCGCACGGCAGCGTGGCCCGGGTGTTTGCTGCACCGTCTGCGCTGGCCCGGCATCACGCTGCTCATCGTGCTGTCGTCGATCCTGCTGTGGTCGTGGCTGCCGACGCCCGACGAGACGGCGGAGCTTCCCGCGGCTAATCAATTGGTCCACTGGCAGGATGCCGGGCACGACTGGTTGCTGGTGGTCGATCCGCTGACGCGCGAACTGGTCGTGTACGACGCCCATGACGGCCGCCCGCTGCGGCGCCTGGGCGCCGATGAGGGCCTGCCGCCGTTGCGGGCCATCGTGCAGCGGGGGTCGTGGTTGTTCGTGATGGGCATGCAGCAGCCGAGGGTGCGCCGGCTGAAACTGCCGGAATTGCAGGCGGTGGCCCTCCGCGAACGTTGATCGATGCGCAGGATGACCGTCAGCGGTCATCGTCGTCGGGCACCGGTTCGATCTTGCCGGACTTCAGCCGGCCGGCCTTGCGCAGCGCCTCGCGCAGCACGTACTCGATCTGCGCGTTGACGCTGCGCAATTCGTCGTCCGACCAGCGCTGCATGGCCTCGAGCACGGCAGCGCTGATGCGCAGCGGGTAGGCTTTTTTCTCGCCGGTCATGACCAGGCTCTCGGGATCAGTACAGCGTGCCGGTGTTGAGCACCGGCTGGGTACCGCGTTCGCCGCACAGCACCACCAGCAGGTTGCTGACCATCGCGGCCTTGCGCTCTTCGTCCAGTTGCACCACGCCGCGCTGGCTGAGCTGATCCAGCGCCATCTCGACCATGCTGACCGCGCCTTCCACGATCTTCGTGCGCGCGGCGATGATCGCACCGGCCTGCTGGCGCTGCAGCATCGCCTGGGCGATTTCCTGGGCGTAGGCGAGGTGGCTGATGCGCGCCTCGACCACCTGCACGCCGGCCTTCTCCAGGCGCGCCTGGATTTCGTCGCGCAGATGGTTGTTGATCACCTCGCCGTGGCTACGCAACGACGGCTGGCCGTCGTCGTGGGCGTCGTAGGGGTAGCTCTGCGCCATCTGCCGCAACGCGGACTCGCTCTGGATGTGCACGAAGTTCTCGTAGTCGTCCACGCAGAACACCGCCTCGGCGGTATCCAGCACCTGCCAGACCACGACGGCGGCGATCTCGATCGGGTTGCCGTCGTTGTCGTTGACCTTCAGCTTGCCGCTCTCGAAATTGCGCACGCGCAGCGAGATGCGTCGCCTGGAATAGAACGGATTGGTCCAGCGCAGGCCGGCCAGGCGAACGGTACCGGCATATTTGCCGAACAGCTGCAGGACCTGACCTTCGTTCGGGGCGACCTGGAAGAAGCCCTTGAGCATGAAGGCGGTGATCACCTCCAGTGCGAGGCCGGCGGTCAGGCCGACGATTTCCCGTGCTGGAGCCGAAACCAGCACCGCAAAGGTGGCAATCGCAAAAAGCACGATGCAGACGCAGACGAATGGAATGCCGGCCAGCGAAAAGCCCTTGTGTTCGTTCATGGAATGATCCTCCTGTAGGTGTGGCGAATTAGATATCAAAATGATATCTAATTACAAGTGTCTGCCGCTGCGGAATCGCCAGTCGAGGGCTGGCGATGTTGGTCGCCCTTACAATGCCGGTTTGCGCCAGGAGTCTCCCGATGAAGCCATTCGGCACCCCGTATTCCGGGCAGGCCTTGCGCGTGCTGTTGCTGGGCGCCGGCGAGCTGGGCAAGGAAGTGGCGATCGAACTGCAGCGCTACGCCGTGGAAGTGATTGCGGTGGATCGCTATGCCAACGCGCCGGCGATGCAGGTGGCCCATCGCAGTCATGTCATCGACATGCTCGACGGGGCGGCGCTACGGGCCGTGATCGAACTGGAGCAGCCCGACCTGGTGGTACCGGAGATCGAGGCGATCCACACGGCAACCCTGCTCGAGCTGGAAAAAGAGGGCCAGCGCGTGATCCCGACCGCGCGCGCAGCATGGCTGACGATGGATCGTGAGGGCATTCGCCGACTGGCCGCCGAAGAACTGGGCTTGCCGACCTCGCCGTACCGTTTCTGTGGCGACGAAGCGGAGTATCGCCAGGCCATCGATGCCATCGGCTACCCCTTCGTGATCAAGCCGGTCATGAGCTCGTCCGGCAAGGGCCAGAGCGTGGTGCGCGATGCCGGCGAGCTCCGGCAGGCGTGGGACTACGCCCAGTCTGGCGGACGTGCGGGCAGGGGCAGGGTGATCGTCGAGGGGTTTGTCGCGTTCGACTACGAAATCACCATGCTCACCGTCAGGCATGTCGGCGGGGTGAGCTTCTGCGCGCCTATCGGCCATCGCCAGGAAGATGGCGACTACCGCGAATCCTGGCAGCCGCAACCGATGAGCGAGGCGGCGTTGGCCGAGGCACAGCGTCAGGCCGTTGCCGTCACGGCGGCGCTCGGTGGCTGGGGCGTGTTCGGCGTGGAGTTTTTCGTGCGCGGCGACCAGGTGATTTTTTCGGAGGTGAGCCCGCGCCCGCATGACACTGGCCTGGTCACCCTGATCTCGCAGGAGCTTTCCGAGTTCGCACTGCACGCGCGGGCGATCCTCGGCCTGCCGATCCCGGTGATCCATCAGTACGGGCCATCGGCCTCGTGCGCGGTACTGGTGGAGGGCGACGGCGCGGCGCCGCGCTATCTCAACGTGGCCGCGGCGCTGGCCGAGCCGGACACGCAGCTGCGCCTGTTCGGCAAACCCGGCGTCAGCGGTCGTCGGCGCATGGCGGTGACGCTGGCGCGGGCGGACACGCTGGAAGCGGCGGTGGCCAAGGCGGTGCGGGCCAAGGAGCAACTGCGCATCGAGTTGTGATCAAGACCGATAGCCCAGCCTCCCAGGTCGATGCGCTACGCTTGGGCAATCGAGTGCGCTGAGAGGGGACGACGGCATGGATTCGACGGGATTTTCGCATTGGCTGATCGTGCTGGTGGAAACCTGCACCCTGGTGGGGCTGTTGCTGTTGGTGCTGGCGCTGATGGTTCTGGCGGTGACCTGGGTGGTCGACCGCAACCAGACATCCAACGCCGTGCTGCGCAATTTTCCGGTGATCGGCCACTTCCGTTACTGGTTCCTGCATCTGGGCGAGTTTTTTCGGCAGTACCTGTATTCCAGTGATCGCGAGGAGTTGCCGTTCAACCGCGCGCAACGGGTATGGGTCTATCGCGCGGCCAAGGATGTGGACAACACCAATGCCTTCGGTTCCACCCGCGACCTGCGCGGCGAAGGCGTGCCGTTCTTCGTCAATGCGCCATTTCCCTCGCTCGGCAACCATCATGTGGATCCGAAGCCGGTCCGGATCGGGCCCTATGCGCGCGAGCCGTACGATCACGCCGCGTTCTTCAACATCTCGGCGATGAGCTTCGGCGCGCTGTCGGCGCCGGCGGTGCGGGCGCTGTCGATCGGTGCGGCCAAGGCCGGCATCTGGATGGATACCGGCGAAGGCGGGCTGGCGCCCTATCACCTGGAAGGCGGTTGCGACATCGTGTTCGAGATTGGCACCGCCAAGTACGGCGTGCGCACGCCGGATGGCAAGCTGGACGACGGCAAGTTGCTGGCGATCTGTGCGCACAAGCAGGTGAAGATGGTCAGCATCAAGCTTGGCCAGGGCGCCAAGCCGGGCATGGGCGGGCTGCTGCCCGGGGCCAAGGTCACCGAGGAAATCGCGGCGATCCGCGGCATCCCCGTCGGGGAGGATTCGCAGAGCCCGAACCGCCATCTGGACATCGCCAACGTGCCGCAGTTGATGGATGCCATCGCACACATCCGCGAACTCACCGGCAAGCCGACCGGGTTCAAGGCCGTGTTTGGCGGCATGGCATGGATCGAGCAATTGTGCGACGAGGTGGCGCAACGTGGCATCGAGAGCGCGCCCGATTTCATCATCGTCGATGGCTCCGAGGGCGGCACCGGCGCCGCGCCGCAAACGCTGATGGAAGGCGTCGGGCTGCCGCTGCACGAGGCGCTGCCCGAACTGATCGACACATTGATCCGCCGCGGCGTGCGGCAGCGCATCAAGGTGATCTGCTCGGGCAAGTGCATCACCGCGTACGACGTGGCACGGGTCCTGTCCATCGGCGCGGATTTCGTCAATTCGGCGCGCGGCTTCATGCTGTCGCTGGGCTGCATCCAGTCATTGCAATGCAACCGCAACACCTGTCCCACCGGCATCACCACGCAGAACCCCAAGCTGCAGCGGGGCCTGGTGGTCACCGACAAGAGCGAGAAGGTGTATCACTACGCGAAGAACGTGATGCACGAAGTCGGCATCATCGCGCACAGCTGCGGCGTCGACGACCCGCGCCAGCTCGATCGCAGCCATTGCCGCGTGGTCGGCGATGACGGCATTTCGATGCCGCTGGAAAAGCTGTACCCGTACCCGGCAGTGGCGGAGGCGATTGCTGCGACCGAATGACTGTAGGAGCCCGCTGGCGGGCGATGCTTTTGCGCCGCGAGGACCGCCGGTAGAGCATCGCCCGCCAGCGGGCTCCTACGCGTTCCTACGGCATCTCCGCCCAGCCGTCCGCCGTGCGAATCTGCAACGGCCTGAAGCGCCGCTTGTAGTCCATCTTCGGATGGCCGTCGATCCAGAAGCCGAGATACAGCCACGGCACGCCGCGGCGGCGGGCCAGCTCGATTTGCTGCAGGATCGCGAATGTGCCCAGGCTTCGGCTGGTTTCGTCGGGATCGAAGAACGTATAGACGGCTGAAACGCCGTTCATGCAGACATCGGTCACCGCCACCCCGAGCAGGCGCCGGTCAAGGCGCAGCTCCAGGAACAGGGTGGGGCTCCACGGCGCGGTGAGGAAGCGCCGGAAGTCGCTGGCATCGGCGTCGTCCATGCCACCGTCGGGGTGCCGGCTTCGCAGGTAGCGTTCGTACAGTGCATGGCGCTCCCGGTTGTAGCCGGGGATGCATTCGTCGATGACCACGTCGGCGTTGCGTTTCAGGCAGCGTTTTTGCGCGCGATCGGGTTGGAAGTGCTCCACATCGATGCGACACGGCGTGCATGCATGACACTGCGGGCAGTGCGGAAAATACAGATGCCCGCCGGCACGTCGAAAGCCGCGTTCCAGGGCCCGGCCGTACAGCTGGTCCAGCCTCGGCGCAGCCGGATCGAGTACCAGGTTCTGCGCGGTGCGCTCCGGGTAGTAGCCGCAGGCGTGTGGCAGGGTCTGGAACAGGCGAACGGGATCGGAACGACGCATGGACCAATTCTATGCCGCTGCACCGCTGCGCTGCCAGCCGTTGCTCAGAGCTTGTGAAAAAAACCACTTCCTGTGGTTTTCTTCTATCGCGAGTCCGGTACAGGCCCGTACTCGCTCACGCGAATCAAGCACTTGCGTGCTCGATTCGCGACCGGCCATCGGGCAACCGCTCCTGCGCTGCCTCAACTCGGGCATCGGGCAACCGCTCCTGCGTTGCCTCAACTCGGGCATCCATGCCCTCGCCATGCCC
>DASRUB010000241.1:0-4028 GCA_035655635.1 Rhodanobacter sp.
GCATGCGCTGCTTGTGCACGTAGATCAGCACCTCGCCGCGCACGGCCTCCCAGATGCCGGCGTGCTGGATCTTGCGCGGCTGGAACACCACGTCGCCATCGGAAAGGATCACCGTGGGCGCCAGAGCGCGCAGGTGCTCGATGGTTTCCAGCGCGTGCGGGTAAAGGCGCTCGGCGAACGGGTACTCCAGCAGGTACGTCCCCATCTGCAGCAGCGCGCGCTCGTTGTCCAGACCGCTGCGGAAACGCTGCAGCGCGCCCAGGTAGTCGGCGAGACCCGACTGTTCGCGCAGCTGCTCGTAGATCGACCAGTAGCGATCGCGCTCGCTCGCGCCGAACGCCTGCGTCAGCGTATCGGTCAGGTCGTCGGCGAAACGGTCGTTGTCGAGCAGGGTGTTGTCGACATCGACCAAGAACACCAGGCTTGCTGCCTCATTCATGCCTCGCGCTCCTGCATGACCGGGTTGTGCCAGCCGCCATCGGCGGCGATCAACTCGTCGGCCTGTTTCGGGCCCCAGCTGCCGGGGCGGTACGGGATCGCCTTGTGATGTTTTTCAAGCACCGGACCGACCACCGCCCACGCCGCCTCCACTGCCTCCTCGCGGGTGAACAGCGCACCGTCGCCGGCCATCGCATCACCGAGCAGGCGCTCGTAGGGTGTCTCCTCGCCGGTCTGCTCGTCCATCAGGTACAGCTCGCGCTGGTCGCCCACGAATTCCTTGCCGACGCGCTTGACCCGCGCGGCCAGCGCCACCGCCATGTTGGGCGACAGCCGGAAGCGCAGGTAGTTGGCGCGCCCCGCCGTGGTGGCGGCGTCGTCGAACAATTTCTGCGGCGGCGGCTTCAATTCCACCACGATCTCGGCCACTGTCTCAGGCAGGCATTTGCCCGAACGCAGGTACCAGGGCACGCCGCCCCAGCGCCATGAGTCGATGAACAGCCGCAGCGCACAGTAGGTTTCCACGTCCGAGCCTTTGGCCACGCCCGGCTCCTTGCGATAGCCACGGTACTGGCCGCGCACCAGGTCGTCCGGACTGAGCGGACGCATCGCGTGGAAGACTTTGGTCTTCTCGGCCTGCACGGCGCCGAAACCCTGCGACGACGGCGCCTCCATCGCCAACAGCGCCACGATCTGCATCAGGTGGTTCTGGATCACGTCGCGCAGGCAACCGGCGCCGTCGTAGAACGCGCCGCGCCCCTTCACGCCGAACTGCTCGGCCAGCGTGATCTCCACGCTGGCCACCTGGTTGCGGTTCCAGATCGGCTCCAGGAACGAGTTGGCGAAACGGAAGTACAGGATGTTCATGATCGCTTCCTTGCCCAGGAAGTGATCGATACGGAAGATTGCGTCGTCGGGGAACACCGAGCGCAGGATGCCGTTGAGCTCTTGCGCGGACGCCAGGTCATGTCCGAACGGCTTCTCCACCACCACCCGCGCATCCTTCGCGCAACCGGCCTGCTGCAGCCCCTCGACCACGGTGCCAAACAGGCTGGGCGGGATCGCCAGGTAGTGCAGCGGGCGCTTCGCCTTGCCCAGTGCCTTCTTCAACTGCGCGAACGTAGCCGGGTCGGCGTAGTCGCCATCGACGTACTGCAGCCGCTCGGCTAGTCGATCGAACACCGCCTTGTCGACCTTCTCGCCGTTATCCTTCGCCGCCTGCCTCACGCTGTCGCTGGCACGCTGGCGCAGCTGCTTCACGCTCCAGCCCGAATGCGCCACGCCGATGATCGGCACCTCAAGGTCGCCATCCCGCGTCATCGCCTGCAGGGCCGGGAAGATCTTCTTGTAGGCGAGGTCGCCAGTGGCGCCAAAAAATACCAGGGCATCCGAGCGGGGCAGGGCCATGTGGGGGTGTTCTCCATGTTCAGGGTGATGTCGGTGTCGTCGTCGGACGGCGATCAGCAGGGCGCGACGGCATGCGATCACGCCGGCAGCCGGAGGCTTGCTCCGGCGAGCGTGCATGCAGACAGGTTAAGGCGATGCATAAGCCCGTGTCACGGGGCTTCACGCAAGCATTCATTCGGGCCTGGCCTGCCGGGTTGGTGTCCATGGACATGCTTGCGCCCGTGTGGACGTGAACTTCGCATCGTCGCCGACAACGCGGTTACACCCAGGCCGCCGCCGGTCAGGGCCGCGAGTCATTGCCGCGCTTGCCGCGTCTGCGCCGGTGGTTGCTCCACCAGCGCAGCAGGCCGTACGACAGGCGCACTTTTTCCTGCCCCACCGGCAGGTCGGCGCGCGCGAAGATCCACGATGATTTGCTGAACGCGATCTGCTGCGCCGGATACACACTGCGATGGCCGATGACGAGGTAGGCTGCCACGCAGGCGCCGGCCACATACAGCATCGAGTCCGCGCCAAACAACTCCACGCCCATCAGGATGGCCGCGATCGGTGCATTGGAAGCCGACGCGACCACCGCCACCAGCCCCACCGCCGCACCAAGCGCGGGCTGCAGCCCAAGCAGGTGGGCGAGCGCGCCGCCCAGCACCGCGCCGATCACGAACTGCGGGGTGACGATGCCGCCATAAAAGCCCGAGCCCAGGGTGATCGCCACCAGCAGCGCCTTCCACAAAAAGCCCAGCCAGGGCATCGGCTCCCCGTCCAGCGCACGCTCCATCAGCGGCAGGCTGAGGCCCAGGTAATCGGTCGGCACCACCAGGATCAGCAAGGCCAGCACCACCGCGCCCAGCACCGGCAGCAGCGGCGGCCATAACGCAAAGCGTCGCTGCAAGGCCCCGAACGCGCGCTTGATCGTCTGCAACAGTTCCACGAACACCCACGCCGCCGCGCCGCACAGGATGCCGATCAGCACTGTTTTCAGGAACAACAGCTCGGTGAAGTCACTGACGAACGCGATGTGATAGACCGGGTACGGCACCCCCAGATACTTGCTGACCTGGAACGCGGTGACACCCGCCACGATGCCGGGGAACAGGAAGTCATGACGGATGCGGCCGATCGCCAGCATCTCCACGCCGTAGATCGCCCCGGCGATCGGCGTGCCGAACACGCAGGCGAAACCGGCACTCACGCCGCACGCCAGCAGTCGCTTGCGCAATTCCTGGTTGAGGTGCAGCGTGCGACCGATACCCGCCGCCAGGCTGGCGCCGATATGCGAGCACGGCCCTTCCTTGCCGGCCGAACCGCCGCAACCCAGGGTGATCAACGCTGCCAGCGGCTTGATCCACAGCGTACGGAACGGCATCTTTCCCTGCTGCTCGTTCACGGCGACGATCGGTGAATCCTTGAACCCGCTGCGGCTCAGGCGATAGCCGTAATGCAGCAGCAAGCCGTTGGCCAGCCCGCCACCAAGCAGCAGCGCGAACTGCGTCCACCACGAGACATCGTAGGTGCGGCCCGCCGTGGCAAAAAGCACGCGCAGAAAGATCGTGCAGCCAGCTCCGACCACCGCGCCGGTGAACGTCGACAACACCAGCCACTGCAGCACGGTCGCCAGCATCACGAGCGGTTCGGCGAGGCGCGAGCGTGGCATGGCGGGTATCAATCCGGGTGACTGACGAACAGGCTATTGTAGTCCCGTGTCTCTGGCCCCCGGACACCGCCATAGCCGCGATGGAGGGTTAGATGCCCGCATTCCGCCGCTCGCGCAAGGCATGAACGAAGGACGGTATATCGGCTTGCCAGCGCGGAAGCACGATGGAGATGGCCAGACCTTCCAGGTCAGCGACGATGCCTGCGTAGATGGCGCACGACACCCAGACTCCCGACGAGCCCAGGACAAGCAGGCTAAAGAATCCAGTGAACAGCGCGATTCCCCAGACCTTTGAAGACCACATGTGGTAACTCGCCTCACGGCGAAACTTCAGGAAATCCACGACGTAGCGCGTGACTTCAAGAACGGCGAGAACCGCCAGCGGCACCAGGCGATCCGTGATCGCGGCCGGGTACAGGTACCAGGCTGCGAAGGCGCACGCGGCGTAAAACAACGTGTCGGCCGCACTGTCAAGCCGCCGCAAGTTCGCGGTGGCTACGCCGAGGCGGCGTGCGAGCACGCCGTCGAAGAT
>DASRUB010000242.1:0-2859 GCA_035655635.1 Rhodanobacter sp.
GTTAAATCAATTGGTTAATCAAAGGCCCACGACGACTCTGTAAGAAATTATTACAACTTCAGTCATTCGCGCGCTTCCCAGTCCTCAAGCACCTTCACCATATCAGACATTTCCCAGAGTTTTGAGGTCACGCCAGCCGCCATCGCGGGGGTGGTTTTCAACGTCTGATGAATACGCACGAAATTGTAGTGCATGAAGTAAATCGCCACGGCATGAACGTGGTTTTCGTGCTTCTTTGAAAAGGCATTCGTGAGACGCGTGAAGCGCCGCATTCCCATCCGCATATTGATGTCAAATCGCGTCCAACTGCGACCCCCTTTTCGCGCCCAAAACCGACCCCCTTGAGGTGAGGGTTTGGCAGTCCACAGAGGGACCCGCGCGCGTAGCGGAGCCCCTTGGCGTAGCGCAGCGAAGCGCGCGGGGGTTGCTGTGGACTGCTGGGTCGGGACGATTTTTAGGCGCGATTTTTGAAGCGCCAGCTTTCGTTTCCGGTCTCGATGATGTCGCAGTGGTGGGTGAGCCGGTCGAGCATTGCGGTTGTCATTTTGGCGTCACCGAATACCTGGGGCCAATCGGCGAAGGCGAGGTTTGTGGTGATGAGCAGGGAGGTGTTCTCGTAAAGCTTGCTGATCAAGTGGAACAACAACTGTCCGCCGGACTGGCTGAACGGCAGGTAGCCCAGCTCGTCGATGACGATGATGTCGTATCGCAACAGCTTCTCGGACAGCCGGCCACTGCGGCCGGCAGCCTTCTCCTGTTCGAGTTGATTGACCAGATCGACCAGGTTGAAGAAGCGCCCCCTGGCACGCTCCCGGATGACCGCTGAGGCCACGGCAATACACAGATGGGTTTTGCCGGTGCCGGTGCCGCCGATGAAGATAGCGTTGCGCTTGGCGTCCAGGAAGGAGCCGGTGGCGAGTTCGCGAACCTGTCCCTCATCGACCGCGGTGTCGGTGAAGACGAACTTGTCGAGATCCTTAAGCACCGGGAACTTGGCGCCGCCGATGCGATAGCTGATAGAGCGCGCTTGGCGATGGGTGCGTTCGGCCCGGATCAAGCTGGCGATGAGCGGATAAATCTCGTCACGCCGGGCAAGGCCCTTGCCGGCAACCTCATCGAAGCTGGCGCGCATGCCGTAGAGCTTGAGTTCGCTCATGGCTTCCAGAATCTCGTGGCGTTCCATCAGGCAATCTTCCTTATGCTGTCGTAGCGGCCACAATCGGCCAGGGGTTCGATCTTCAGGCGAAGCGCGTCGGGCGTGGTGATACTGAGCGGTGCTGTGGGTTGGCGCCGGCGCGCCAGCACGGTCAAGATCACATCGCCGCTGGCGATGCCTGCCGCCAGCGCTTCGGCGCAAGCGGCATCAACCGCTCCCAGGCCATGATCGAGTACCGCGCCCAAGACCTTGACGAACTGACGGTCCCCGTCGATGTGGCTCTTCAATTTGGCGCGGACCTGGGTCAGCGCGAGCGGCAGAGCCCAGTCTTTGAACGGCGCGCCGTTGCGCAAGGCGCCGGGCTTCTTCATCAGAACTGGCAGATAATGCCAGGGATCGTAGATAATCTGGTCGCGCCGGAAGTGGCGTGGGTGATCGGCGACCACCTCATTGCCCAGTAGCACGACGATGCGTTCCGCATGGGAGCGCACCAACACCATCCGCCCGGCGGCACGCGCATCGACGCTGTAACGATTGTGATCGGCCATGATCAGGCATGTGGTGGTAGCCCGCACCGCCTTCTCGACGAACCCGTCGAAGGGACCGCGCAGCTCTACCAGGCTGGCGCGTTCTTCCTGAAACACCTCCCAGATCGTCCGCTCCTTGAACTCCGGGTGTTTGGTGCGCTGTGCGTAGGCAATACACTGGTCTTCCAACCACGCATTGAGTTCGGTGAGGCTCTTCACACGCGGCTTGGGCCGGAAAAATTGGTCACGCAGATTGCCGACCTGGTTCTCAACTTGGCCCTTCTCCCACCCCGAGGCCGGCGTACAGGCCACCGGTTCGATCAGATGGTGCGAGCACATCTGCAGGAAGCGGCGATTGTACCGGCGTGCCTTGCCGACGAAGATCGCTTCCACCGCCGTCTTCATGTTGTCGTAAATCCCGCGCCGGCAAACCCCGCCATAGAACCGGAACGCCTTGTCGTGGGCGTCGAACACCAGTTCCTGGGTCTCGCGGAAGTAGACCCGCACGAACGGCATGCGGCTGTGCGACAGCTTCATGTGCGCCGCCTTGACCGTCAGCGGAAACCCCCGGAACGTGATCGTCTCGTGGCTCCAGTCGAACTGGTAGGCTTCCCCCGGCGCAAAGCTCATCGGTACATAGGCATGGGCCGGAACCCGGGCGCGTTCGTCACGCCACGCCTTGACGAACCGATGCACGCTGTCGTGGGCGCCGTCATAGCCGCGTCCGCGCAGCTCTTCGAACAGACGCTGCGTCGAGCGGCGCTCCCGCCGGGGCAGCCCGTCTTCCTTCTCCAGGATCGCCCTTAGAACCTCTAGCCAATCACCAAGCTTGGGAGTCGGCTGAACGCCACGCTCGTATTTGTGCTCGGTCTTATGGCTGCGAATGACCTTGCGCACCGTCGCGCGCGACACAGACAGCGTGCGAACGATCTCCTTGATCGGGCGGTGCTGCTCAAAGTAGGCGCGCCGTATAGCGCCGATCTTGTCCACGCCAATCATCCCCGCCAGCCCTTCCAGGCCGATCAAGGCCAAAAGGAAGGACGCTGACACAACACGTCACAGGGGGTCGGAATTGGACGCGAAAAACTCCCCTTAGGGGGTCATTATTGCAAGCGATTTTACAGCCCAGTCCCATTTGTGCCCATAGCCGACTTTGTGGACACTTCTCGCCCTCAA
>DASRUB010000243.1:0-6969 GCA_035655635.1 Rhodanobacter sp.
CGACGCCGACACCCTGGTGTTCGTCGAAGTGCGTTACCGCAAAAGCGCCAGCCATGGCGACGCCGCGGCCTCGGTCACCCCGGCCAAACAGGCGAAATTGATCCTCGCCGCACAGCACTGGCTGGCCGCGCATCCGCGGCATGCTCGCCACGCCTGCCGCTTTGATGTGGTCAGCTATGACGGCCCCGGCGATGCCGTCCAGCGTCAATGGTTGCGTGGCGCCTTCGAAGCCAGCTGACCAGCCCAGACTCCTGTAGGAGCGCAACCCTGTGCGCGATGCTCTTGATCTAGGAGCGACGGTCTCCTGCGAGAGACGAAGAGCATCGCGCCGAGAAAAGCGCATGATCACCGCTTCGTCGCGCCCGCGGCCATATCGACACCGTCGGGGCAAGTTGCTGCCTTGATCTTTATATCCTCCAGGGGGAATAGATGAGAACCATGAAGTTCGTTCTGATCGCGCTACTGTGCCTGTTCGCGAGCGCATGCAGCCAGCAAGACATGATCGACCGCCTTGCTCCGAGCGCCGATGTGAAGTTTGCCCGCTCCACTCTGGACGACCTGCGGCTGGGCCACCTGGACTCGACCAGAGATCACCTGGCCGCCAAACTCAGAACCGCCGACATCGACACGCAACTGGCCAAGATCGCGCGCTACTTTCCCGCAGGTGCACCCCGTTCGGTCAAGACTGTTGGCGCCCGCAAGATGATTACGAATGGCGAGTCGCATGTGATGCTCACCTTTGAGTACCAATTCGATTCAGACTGGGTTTTGGCGGATATGACTGTCTCCACCGATGGTGATCAACGCACCATAGAGGGCCTGCACGTTTACCGGATGAAGCAATCGCTGGAACAGACCAATGCGTTCACCCTTCGCGGCAAAAGTCCGCTGCACTATGTTTTTCTGGGGTTGGTCTGCGTGATACCGCTGCTTTGTCTGTACGCATTGGTGCTGTGTTTGCGCACTCCGATGCGGGGCAGGAAATGGCCCTGGGTTCTTTTCATCCTGTTCGGTTTCGTGACGGTCGGGTTCAACTGGACCACCGGCGCTTTCAGTGTGCAGCCGATCAGTTTTCTGCTGTTTGGTGCCGCCGCCTCTGCCTCGCCCTACGGCCCGTGGACGTTTTCCGTGGCGTTCCCGCTGGGTGCGGTGTGGTTTTTGCTCAGGCGACGCAGCTATGTTGTAGTGATGCCGCCGTCACTCAAATGATGCGAATGCGCAGCGTCGTCATCGCCACGCGCCGCGAACAGTCAATGTCGCGCAGTCAACGTTGCACGCAACCCGGAACCCATGCCGGCCAGGTGTTGTAGCCATGCCCGTTACGCTTGATTGACTGCTGCGGGAGATCCGCGCCTGCCGGTTCTGCGAGGCACATTTGCCGCTGGGCACGCGCCCGGTGTTGCAGGCATCGCCCACATCACGCCTGCTGATCGTCAGCCAGGCGCCGGGACGCAAGGTGCATGAGAGCGGCATTCCGTTCAACGATGTCAGCGCGAACATCTCGCCCGTGGCTACCCGCCACTGCCGCATCCCAGTCCGCGCAACCGTCTATGCTGGTGCGCAATCCATGGTTCGAGACGGAACTGTTGCCACTGCTGCGCGAGCGCGCGGCCGACGCATTGCATGCGCCAGCCTGATACGGGCCCAACATCAAGACCTAAGGAGCGCACCTTGTGCGCGATGCTTTTCGTGACTCAGCGGGAAGAGCATCGCGCACAAGGTGCGCTCCTACAAACTTTCGGGTGGCTGGCGGGCGATTTTCGTGATCGCTGCCATCCCTGGCTCCGGGCGGGCGCTGCGGCGCGCCTTGCCGGTTCCACGCGGCATCCTCTAACCTGCCTTGGCTTGGTGGCCACGGGGCGGTTCCCTCGGCTGCGTCAGGGGACATACATGCCGGATACCTGCCTGTGAATCTGAAGCTGCGCCTGATCGTGATGAACTTCCTGCAGTTCTACATCTGGGGGGCGTGGTTGCTGACCATCGGCACCTGGTGGTTCCACACCCAGCACTGGTCGGGCACGCATTTTGGCGCGATTTTCTCGACCATGGGCATCGCCTCGCTGTTCATGCCGTCGCTGGCAGGGATTCTCGCCGACAAGTGGATCAACGCCGAGCGCCTGTACGGCGTGTTCCAGATTGCCGGGGCGATCGTGCTGTTCATGATGCCGCTGGTCGACAATCCGGAACTGATGTTCTGGGTCATGTTGCTCAACATGATCTTCTACATGCCGACCATTTCGCTGTCGATCACCGTGGCCTACAACGCGCTCAAGCGCGATGGCCTTGATGTGGTCAACGTGTATCCGCCGATTCGCGTGTGGGGCACGATCGGTTTCATCGCGGCCACCTGGACGGTGAGCCTGCTCGGCTTCGAGGCGTCCGCGACGCAGTTCCGCATCGCCGCCGTCGCATCGTTGCTGCTTGGCCTGTATGCGTTCACGCTGCCCGCCTGCCCGCCACAGCTCACCGCAACGCATAGTCGCAGCCTGGCCGATCGCCTGGGGTTGACCTCGTTCGTGTTGTTCAAGGATCGCAACATGGCGGTGTTCTTCATCTTCGCCATGCTGCTGGGCGCCGCGCTGCAGTTGACCAACGCCTATGGCGACACCTTCCTCAAGGATTTCGCCAAGATCCCCGCCTACAAGGATCTGCTGACGGTCAAGTACTCGGCCATCATCATTTCGATTTCGCAGGTCTCCGAAACCGCGTTCATCCTGACCATCCCGTTCTTCCTCAAGCGCTTCGGGATCAAGGCGGTGATGACCATGAGCATGCTGGCCTGGGTGCTGCGCTTCGGCCTGTTCGGCTTCGGCGACCCGGCCGGCGGCCTGTGGATGATCGTGCTGTCGTGCATCATCTACGGCATGGCGTTCGACTTCTTCAACATCTCCGGCTCGCTGTTCGTGGAGAGCCAGGCCGACCCGAAGATCCGCGCCAGCGCGCAGGGTCTGTTCATGCTGATGACCAACGGCGTCGGTGCCGTGCTCGGCAGCCTGATCGCCGGCTTCGCGATCGACCACTTCTTCACCGACCCGAGCTGCAACGACGCCGTCGCCATCTGCAAGGATTGGCACGGCATCTGGCTGGCCTTCGCCGCCTACTCGCTGATCATGGCGATCCTGTTCGTGCCGCTGTTCAGGCACAAGCATGTACGCGGGAAGCTGGAGACACCGGTGCACGTCTGAGCGCCTGCGAAGCGCCTGCGAAGCGTCCGCGTGCCCGTCGACGCGCCTCCGTAACAGGATGCGTTGTCAGCACTACGGCGGGTGACCCGGGCACGGGATTTGCCCCTCGTCCGCCGACGGAATTTTCCTGATCATCGGCTTGCTTTTCTGAACCGCGCGCCAGCGACGCAAGTGTGGCAGCGCCGGCGGCCAGCCCCCGGAGAATCAACCTCTCGCAGCAACCTCCATGATCGATCCCCGGCCTGATCGAGCGGGTCGCAAATCCGCTTTGTGCCCACGGCCTTCCTCGTCGACCGCTCTCGTCGATCACCGCCACGACCATGAAAACTTACCATTTTTCATAAAGTTGCTTTCGCTCCGGGCAATGGCTAGGATGCCGAGAGCGCAAGATCTTGCGTTCTGACAAGGAACTCTGGCCGCGCAGACCGGACCGTCGACACGAGCCTGGATGCGTGGTTGGCAACCATACGAAAGCACGCGAACACGGTGGCTGCGTCCAGGCGCGGCGCCGTGGTCGCGCCATCAGGCCCATCACGGGGAAAACCAGCATGAAGATTCGTCACCACGGCCGGCAGCGCCTGGCGTTCTCGATTCTTGCCGCACTCACCGTCGCGACCGTGCCTGCGGTATTCGCACAGGACACGACCGCCCCTGCAAACGACAAACCGGAGGCTGAAAACAAAGTCACCACGCTGAGCCAGATCACCGTGCAGGCACAGAAACGCGTGGAGCTGTTGCAGGATGTGCCGATCACCATGGCGACCTTGCCCGAGCAGCTGTTGCAGGACACCGGCGTGCACGACATCAAGGATCTGCAAACCCTGGTACCCACGCTGTTCGTGACCAGCACCACGTCCGAAACCCAGACCACCGCGCGCATCCGCGGGGTCGGCACGGTCGGCGACAATCCGGGCCTGGAATCCTCGGTCGGCATCGTGATCGACGGTGTGCCACGCGCACGCAACGGCGTGGCCTTCGGTGACCTGGGCGAACTGGAGGAGGTCGAAGTGCTGAAAGGGCCGCAAGGCACCGTGTTCGGCAAGAACACCTCGGCGGGCCTGATCAACGTGATCACCAAACGCCCCGTGTTCAAGCAGGAAGGCGACCTGGAGCTCACCGTGGGCGACTACAACGCCAGGGGCATCTCGGGTTCCTACAACAACAAGCTGAGCGACATCGCCGCTTTTCGCATCTATGCAGTGGATCGCAAGCGGGACGGTTTCAACAAGGTCAACACCGGCACCGGACCGCGCACGCTGAGCACCGATGGCGACCAGAATTTCCACTCGATGCGCGCACAGTTGCTGCTCACGCCGACCAAGAACGTCGACATCAACTTCATCGGCGACTACACCCAGCGCAACGAAGACTGCTGCGTCGGCGTCACCATCGTGCGCGGCCCCACCGCGGCCATCGTCGACGCGCTGGCCGGTGGCAACGGCGTGATTCCGGCGGTGGATATCGACGAGCGCCTGGCCTACAGCAACCGCGACACCACCCAGCGCATCATCGACAAGGGCGTGTCCGGTGAAGTGAACTGGACCACCCCGTGGCTCGGCCATGCCACGCTCACCTCGATCACCGCACTGCGCCGCTGGGATGCCGTCGGCGGCGCCGACCTCGACTTCAGCGGCGCCGACATCTGGTACCGGCCCTACGGCGCGAACGACAACTCGGTGCGCTTCAACACCTTCAGCCAGGAATTGCGCCTGGCCGGCAGCACCGACCGCGTCGACTGGATGGCCGGCCTCTACTACGACAACGAAAAACTGCAGCGCCATGACGCGGTCTCGCTGGGCGCGGCGTATGAGCCATACCTGTCCATCGCCGTGCTGAACAATATCGCCGAGTCGTTCCCGCCCGGCCTGATCAATACCGCCGGCGCAGCAGTATTTCTGTCGCAGGCCGCCGGCATGCCGTACGGCACCGCGTTCGCCGGCGCCGCCTCGCATGACCGCTGGAAGCAGGATGCGAAGAGCACCGCCGCATTCGGCAACGCCACCTTCCATGCCACCGACCGGCTGGCGCTAACCCTCGGCCTGCGCTACACGCACGAAAACAAAGCGGTGGATTCGTTCTACAGCAATCCGAACGGCGGACTGGGTTGTGCCGCCGCGCTGACCAACCCGGGCCAGGTCGGCGCGGCACTGGCCGGGCGCGGCGTGCCGGGACCGTACATCAGCGCGATCGTGCCCACGGTGATCGGCTACATGTGCCTGCCGTGGGCAAACCCGATGTTCAACGGTCGCACCACCGCGCAGGAGTTCAGCGCGAACGAGTGGTCGGGCACGGCCAAGGCCGCGTATCGCTGGAACGAGAGCGTGATGAGCTATGCCTCGGCGGCGCGCGGCTACAAGGCCGGTGGTTTCAACCTCGACCGGGTGCAGTCGGGCAACGGCTTGAGCGACGGCCCGCAAGGGATCGTGCCGGTCGCCGATACCTTCTTTCCCGGCGAGTTCGTCAACAGCTACGAGTTGGGCGCCAAGACCAACTGGCAGGACGGCAACCTGTTGTTGAACGCCGCGCTGTTCCATTCGAAATACACCGATTTCCAGCTCAACAGCTTCCTCGGTACCAGCTACGTGGTGCGTTCAGTCCCGGAATTGACTACCAGGGGCCTGGATACCGACCTGCTGTGGCAGACCCGCGTGACCGGGCTGTCGCTGCTGGCCGGCGCGACCTACACCCACGCGAAGTACGGCAACGAGCTGCTACCCGACCCGGCGCTGGCACTGATACCGGGCGGCACCGCCGGCTTTGCGCCGCGATGGGCGCTCACCGGTGGCTTCACCTACCAGTGGAATTTCACCAGCAGCCTGATCGGCCGCTTCAACGCCGGCGCAAAGTACATGACCGAGTACAACACCGGCTCGGACCTGAACCCCGCCAAGATGCAGCCGGCCTACACCCTGCTCAACGCACGCCTGGTCGTCGGTGCGCTCAGCAAGCGCTGGCAGGCCGAGCTGTGGGGTAGCAACCTGACCAACCGCACCTACAAACAGGTGGGCTATGACGCGCCGATCCAGCCCGGTTCCTACAACGCGTTCCTGGGCGCCCCACGCACCTACGGCCTGACCTTGCGCGGCATGCTGTAGTCCCATCCCGGGAAGTCGTCGCCACGGCGCCTTCCCGGTTTCACCTACAATGCGCAGATGCAGATCGGCCCCTACCTGATCGACCCGCCGGTGGTCCTCGCCCCGATGGCGGGCGTTACCGACAAGCCGTTCCGGCTGCTGTGCAAGCGGCTGGGCGCGGGCCTGGCCGTGTCGGAGATGACGAACGCCGATCCGCGCCTGTGGCACACGCGCAAGTCGCTGCAGCGGATGGACCACGCCGGCGAGCCCGAGCCGGTCAGCGTGCAGATCGCCGGCTACGACCCGACGATGCTGGCAGAGGCAGCACGTTTCAACGTCGCCAACGGCGCGCAGATCATCGACATCAACATGGGTTGCCCGGCCAGGAAAGTGTGCAACGTATGGTCGGGCTCGGCGCTGTTGCAGGACGAACCGCTGGTGGCGCGCATCGTCACCGCGGTGGTCAAGGCGGTCGATGCCCCGGTGACCTTGAAGATCCGCACCGGCTGGGACCGGCAGAACCGCAACGCGCTCACCATCGCGCGCATCGCCGAGGATTGCGGTATCGCGGCGCTCGCCGTGCACGGCCGCACCCGCGCCGACAAATACGAAGGGGAGGCCGAGTACGCCACCATCGCCGCGGTGAAGGCTGCCGTCAGCATCCCGGTACTCGCCAATGGCGACGTCAACACGCCGCAGCAGGCCCGCCA
>DASRUB010000244.1:0-29130 GCA_035655635.1 Rhodanobacter sp.
TGACTCTCCGTATTTGCCCTAGTCCGGAGAGCAGCCGGCCAGGATCCACTTCATCCAGAGCAGCCACCGCAACATATGGTCGGCAACTGCGCCACCTGTTCCGGCGCCACTGCCCAGCCGGTTCGGCGCAGCACCTCGATCAGGTCCGTCACGGTCACGTAGGAGGATATCCGCATCACCAGGCCACTCATGTCGAGATCGACAACCGCGTTTGGATCGACATCGAACATGACGTCCTGGATGACGTCGGGGCCGGGGCACGCATCGGTGAGCGCGATATGGAATTCCATCGTATGGCCTCGTTTCATGCATATCGTTGTGGTGTTGCGATGCCGCATGTTCCCCTGGCAGCGCTGGAAAACGGGGTCAGGTTCACTTTTGGGGAGGGTGTAAGTGAACCTGACCCCGTTCTTTTGCAGGCTCTGACCCGCTTACGGGCTCGAGTTCTTTTCCCGGCCCGCCAGGAAATTATCTCGACCGTTGCAGCCGGTTTCTTCGACGGCCGTGCGCTTTTGCCGGCACATTCGGAAAATTTCCCCTTTGTCCGCCTTTGTCCGCGTGTTGATTCCTTGCGAGTGCGTGGCGCATCATCACCGGGCGCTTTGGGGCGCTCGCGGGTCCGCGCGAAGGACGGAGTCCACCCTGGTTGAACACGCATGACGGCATCCCGTCTCCGTGCTGGCCAGCTTGCGGACCGCAGGCCTCTGCATGGAGGTTGTCGTGATGACCCACCGTATCCTTCCGGACCGTCCGGACATCGATCAGCTGAAGCGGCAGGCCAAGGAGCTCAAGCGACTGGCCGCAGGTGGCGATCCCGTCGCGCTCGAACGCTTTCGCATCCTGCCTGCGTTCGCCCATCTGGCCATGGATGCCCTGGCCGATGTTCCCCTGGCTCTCCACGATGCCCAGTCGGTGATTGCGCGCGAGCATGGTTTCCCGTCGTGGAAGGCGCTTGCCGAACGCATCGAGGAGCTGACCCTGCAGCGCGACGAAGCGGTGGTCGCCTTCGTCGAAGCGGCGACGGATGGACGCAGCGGGCGCGCGCGGCGGTTGCTGGAGCGGCATCCTGACTTGTCCCGCGTCAGCTTTCACGCCGCACTTGTACTGGGGGACGCTGAACGGGTGGAGGCCAGCCTGGCGGGAAATCCCGGGCTTTTGCAGGAGCAGGGCGGGCCACGCGACTGGCGACCTCTGCACTACATCTGCCATACCGCACTTCATGGCGAGGGGCTGGCCGACCCCGATGGCCTGGTGGCCATTGCGCGACGTCTGCTGGCGCTGGGTGAAGATGTGCAGCTCCGCTTTCCGTGGAGGCACCATGGGGTGCACCGTTCAGTGCTGTGGGGCGCGATGCTGGTGACCGGTTTGCTTCCCCTGGCCGCGGTGTTGCTGGAAGCCGGTGCCGATCCCGACGATGGGGTGACCTTGCCCATACTCGCCAGCGGCGGTGACATCGCCAAACTGGATTTCCTGCACGCGCATGGCGCCTCGGCCAACCAACGCTGGGCTACGGACGGCTCTGCCACGCTGTACGCGATCCTCCAATGGTCGAACGCCGTCGATGGCGTGCGTTGGCTGCTTGATCATGGTGCCGATCCGGACCCGGTCTTCGAGCCCAACGGCGAAAGTCCGATGCATGCGGCAGCCATGCGTGGCGACGTGGCCCTGGTTGAACTGCTGGCCGCACACGGGGCGAACCTGTCGCGGCGTCGGGCCGACGGGTATTCCCCGTATGCCCTGGCGGCGATGAACGGCAACCGCGCCGTGGCGGAGTGGTTGGCCCTGCATGGCGCCAGCGAGACGCTCGAGCCGATCGACCAGCTGATCGCTGCGGCCAGTGGTGGTGATCGCCCCGCGGTGGACGCCATGCTTGCCGGGCATCCGGCCTTGCGCACCCGGATCCGGCCCGATCACTACGCGGCGCTTTATCGCGCCGCCGAGCAGGGCGATACGGAGGCGATAGCCGCGTTGATGGCATGTGGCCTGGAACCGGATCGCGGTGACGAAGAGATCGGCAAGACGGCACTTCACTGTGCGGCGATGAGTGGACAGGTGGAGGCTGTGCGTTTGCTGCTGGCGTCAGGTGCCTCGACCGATGTGCGCGACCGGGAATTCCACGCCCAACCACTGGTCTGGGCCGCCGAAGGGAGCCGCATGTCGGAAGGCCGTGGCGACCACGAAGCGGTTGGCCGACTGCTGCTGGATGCCGGCTCACCGGTCGAATGGGGTTCCGACCAGGAGCCCTCCGACGCGGTGCTGGAGATCATCGAGACCTGGCGAAGGGGGCGTTGCTAGGTGACGACTCGATCGGAAAAAGGTGTCAGGGACAATTTTTGATCGGCTACCAAGTCGCTCGAATTGTCCCTGACACCATTCTTTTCGAAGCGGACAAGCGGATTGCTCGGGTGTTGTGGAATGATCCGGCGACTGCGGTGATGCGGCATGCGGATGCGGGGTACGAGGAGGCGGTTGAATGCGCCGATGAGATGGGGTTGAAGTTGCCGATGGTTTGATCGGTCACCTTGCCAACCATACGGCAATGCCGTATGGTTGGAAAAAGCAGAAGGGAGTCTGCCATGCACGAATTCGTCGAATCATCCGTGTTTGCAAACTACGTGCACGACTACCTCATGGAAGAGGAATACGCCGCTCTGCAATGGTATTTGTCCCAGCATGCCGATACAGGTGATCTGATTCCTGGTTCCGGCGGCTGTCGCAAAATGCGCTGACGCGCGGCAGACAAGGGCAAGCGTGGCGGCGTGCGCGTTATCTACTACGAAGTCACCCAGGCAGGACAGATCTGGTTGCTGGCCATCTATGCGAAGTCCCGGCAGACAAATCTCCCAGCGCACGTCATACGGCTGATCAAGGACCATATGGTGAAGTCATGAAAAAGTTGAGCAAAGAGATCCTCGCCCGCGATGCCAAGCGCAATATCGGCGAGGAAGTGTTGCAAGCCATCCGCGAGATCAAGGCCGGCGGTGGACGTCGGTTCACCGTGCAGGTGAGCCAGGCCACTGAGGCGCGGATCAAGTCGGGGCAGTCGCAGGCGGATTTCGCCGCGATGCTTGGGGTGTCTGTGCGGACGTTGCAGGATTGGGAGCAGGGCAGGCGCGAGCCGAGTGGGGCGGCGAAGGCGTTGCTGAAGGTTGCCGTGGCGGCACCGAAGACGGTGCGGAAGGCTTTGGCGGCGGCTTGATAACTGAACCTGACCCCTTTGTTTCCTTACCAGGCCACGACCCGTCAGTGCTCCTGCTTCTTCAGTGCGCTGCGGATGGCGGCGCGCGTGAGCGGTTCCATGATGGCAAAACCTTTGGCGGTGGGGTGCACGCCGTCGGATGACAGGCCCTGCTTCATCGCGCCCCCGCGGGTGGCCAAGGCGTCAAAGTAGTCGACGTAGGTGAAGCCGTTCTGCGCGGCGTAGCGCTTGATCCAGGTGTTGAGCCTGGCGATGACCGGGGCAGGATCGATACCCGGTTGCCAGGGAAAGCGGTCGGTCGGTGGCACCGATGCCATGATGACCTGGATGCCATGGATGTGGGCCAGGTCGGCCATGCTAGCCAGGTTGCCCTCGACGGTCTTGAGTGTCGAGGCGCCGGTGTTGCCGGCAATGTCGTTGGTGCCGGCCATGATATGCACCACGGCCGGATGCAGGTCGATTACGTCTTGGCGGAAACGCACCAGCATCTGTGGCGTGGTCTGGCCGCTGATGCCCCGGTCGATACGACCATGCGTGAAGAAATCAGGATCCTTCTGTTTCCAGATTTCGGTGATGGAGTCGCCCATGAACACCACCCGCGGCACATCCGGCTTGAGGGCGGCGTTCTTTTCACGGTAGTAGCACAGTTGACCGAAATCGTGCGCATACAGCCAGACGTGCCATGGCCCCCAGCCGCCCGCCTGTTGCACGGTCGGCTCGGCGGCGCAGGGATGGTCGACGACCCCGATCGCCCTTGTTTGTGCATCTACGGTGGCAGCGGAAAGAATCAGGATTGCAAGAATGGCGAGAGATTTTGCGGGCATCACGATTGGCCGGGCGGGGAAATTGATAGAGCGAAGCTACTGCAGCCCTTGCGAAGTGATCAAGTCGAGAAAAGGTGTCAGGGACAATTTTAGGCGGCCATAGACGTGTTCGAATTGTCTCTGACACCATTCTTCTAAAGACGCAAAACGCATAAAGCGTGATCGTACGCACCGTGGCCTTTTGCCGGCCCGATCCAGACGCGCGAAGTAAGGCATCAACAAAGGGGTGAGGTTCATTTTTTTGTGCGGATTAAATGAATCCGCTCTCCTTGCGTTGGCTCGCTACTTCATTCGCGTATCGGTCGCCACCCAATTGATCTCCCAGGTCTTGCCGCCGTCGTCCGAGAATGCCTGTTCGAAGCGGATCGTGTTGGCGTCGAGTGGTGTGATCACGAAACGGACGAAGATGGCGCGTCCGTCGAGATCTTCCTGGTCATAGAACTCGCCGCGGCCGTCGATGAATCCGCCGATGGTCGGCTGTCCCAACGTTCCGTTGCTGCTGCTGGCGAAGTTGAGACTCCATTGGCGCGACCGCGGGTTGTAGAGCCGCAGGTTCAGGCCCTCGAAATGGCCGTCCGGGCCGTCGGCCGTCAGCTCGACCAGGTTGGCGCGGCCGTTCCAGACCTTGCGCACGGTAGTCACGCCCTCGTATTCCACCCATTTGTCGGATCCCGACAGCGGATGCACCAGACGCTTCAGGTGCGTGTGCCATGTGCCGATCTCGAAATCGAAATCATGCTGGCCATCGCGCGGTGCTTCCGCTGCAACCTTGGCGGCCTTCGCCGGTCGTGCGCAGGCGGGTGCAGCCGGCAGGTATAGCAGCCCGATGATGGCCATCCATGACAAGAAAGCACGGTGACGGTTCGGCATGGCATGCTCCCGGGTGAGTCGAATGACTGAACGCTAGAGGCAGCCATGTCCAGCCACAAGAAGGCACGTCCAGGTGCGTATCTGTTGGCCACGTCCCATCCGCTGGCGGATTGTCCGCTGCATGCGGCCTTTGTCGCGGTCGGCGGCAAATGGAAGCTCACGATCCTCTATTGGCTCGCACGCGAGCCTCATCATTTTTCCGGTCTGCTACGCCGCGTCGCGCCGATCTCGCACAAGGTGCTGACCGAGCAATTGCGCGGGCTCCAAGCAGACGGCTTGGTCGAGCGCGTGGTGGCCGGGCCGGTGCCAGCGCCAGTGCAATACCGCCTGAGCGGTTACGGAGAAGCGGTCTTGCCGCTGGTAGAGGAGGCGAGGGTCTGGGGTCTGGCGCACCTTCAGCGGATGCGCGGCCCGGGTCTGGTGCCGGCGGCGGCAGCGCTGGGCTGTGGCGATGCCCTGAGCCAATAGGCAAACCTCAGGGTCAGAGTGCACTTTCTCTGAATGCCAGGCTCGGAGCTGGCCGGGTCAGAGCCCTTTGCTTCCGTGCAGTAACCCGAACATCTGTAGGACAATCGGTTAGCGGCGGTGCGCAACCGGCAGCGCATCGTGCGGCATCGGTGCCGGTCACTGACTACCAGGGGAAACAACATGACGCTCGATCGGCGGTTTCTGCTCTGCGGTTTTGCTTATGCCATTGCGGGCATGGGGCTCGGCATCTACATGGCTGCCTCGCACAACCACGCTTTGTTTGTTGCGCACGCGCATATCCTGTTGGTGGGCTTCGTGGTGTCTTTCATCTACGCGTTGGTACACAAGCTGTGGCTTGTCGGCGCACGTGCCCGGCTCGCCGTCTTCCAGTTCTACCTGCATCAGCTGGCGGCGCTGGTGTTGACCGCGGGCCTGGTGCTGCTTTACGCCGGCCTGTTTCCCGAATCGACGCTCGGACCACTACTTGGTCTGGCGTCCGTAGGCGTGCTGATCGCCGTGTTGTTGATGGCCTGGCTGGTCCTGCGATCGCCCGGCTGACCGACCGCGTTGCCATGCCGCGCTGCACTAGAACGATAAGGGGACGGAGGTAATTAAATTCGGGTAATTACCTCCGTCCTCTTTGGGGTCCCCTTTGGGGCCACTCTTTGCAGGAAAGCTGGTGATGCAAGGCGGCATTAATTTTCGCCACAATAAAACCGAACTCAGCCAGCAGGCTCTGCAGGCGAATCTTCAGCGTAGTGCTCACCGGAAATACGGCTATGTGCGATCTGCATGGCGTCGGAGCACCAGCACAAACGAAGAGGTGTCCGGTAAGCGTTCGAATACTGTCCGCGGACAGTACGCGCGTCGAACGCGATCGATAATATATTGAAATACCTACGAAAAATATGCTCATGCCATTGGCACGATATTCGCTTTGAACAGTCGGAGCGCCGGGGTCAGCGCTTCGCACCTTCAAAGGAACTTCGCATGCTTGGCTATTACCTTGGTATGGCGCTGCACAGCTTGGCGCGCAACAAGGTGCTCACTGCACTGATGGTGCTGGCGATCGGACTAGGCATCGGCGCCAGCATGACGATGATCACGGTGTTGCACGTGCTGACGGACGATCCTCTGCCGGGACGCAGCTCGCAGTTGTTCACGCCGCATCTCGATCCGTTGCCGCTGAACCACAAGCAAGGTGGCGACAACCCCGATCCAGCCGACAACTTCACCTGGCCGGATGCGATGGCGCTGCTCAAGGCGCAGCGGGCCGCGCGGCAGGCGGCGATGGCGGGTGGCACCTTGCTGGTGCGTCCCGCAAGTGCAGGCTTGCGACCGTTCAAAGTCGATGGTCGTTACGCCACGGCGGACTTCTTCGCGATGTTCGGCGTGCCGTTCGAGCACGGGCAGGGTTGGTCGGCGGCGGACGACGCGGCGCGCGCCCATGTGGTGGTACTCAGCGGCACGCTGGATCGCAAGCTCTTTGGCAACGCGAGTGGCATCGGCCAGGCAGTGCGACTGGGCGACCACGACTTCCGCGTGATCGGCGTCACCGCTGACTGGCAGCCCAAGTCGATGTTCTATGCGGATCCGGGAGCCCAGCATTACAGCGATGCCGACCAGTTCTTCCTGCCGCTGCCCGTGGCAGTGGATTTGAAGCTGTCGATCAATGGCCATCAATCCAGTTGGGGCAAGAACGATGACTCCAACAACCTGACCGGCGCTACCATGACCTGGCTGCAATTTTGGGTGCAACTGGACAGCCCGGCACAGGTGCAGGCATATCGCCAGTTCCTAGTCGACTACTCCGCACAGCAGAGGGCACTGGGCCGATTTGAGCGCCCGCCCACGGACGCGAAGCTGTACAGCCTGATGGGCTGGCTGACCCACGAGAATCTGGTGCCGAACGACGTGCGCCTGCAGCTGTGGCTGGCGCTGGGTTTCCTGTTCGTATGCATGGTCAACATCGCGGCGTTGCTGCTGTCAAAATTTTTGCGCCGTAGCGGCGAGATCAGCGTGCGCCGTGCGCTCGGTGCGCGACGACGCGACATCTTCCTGCAACTGGGCATCGAGTCGGCGCTGATCGGCGTGGCCGGCGGCGTGCTCGGGCTTGTGATTGCCCAGATCGGTCTGTGGAGCGTGCGCCATCGCCCCGACGACTATGCGCAGATGGCCCAGATGGATATGCCGATGCTGCTGGGCACGCTTGCTCTGGCCATCGTCGCCAGCGTGCTGGCCGGTCTGCTGCCGGCATGGCGCGCTTGCCGCGTACCGCCGGCGCTGCAGCTGAAAACTTTGTGAGGAACCTCGACATGCAACTGCGACCGATACTTTCGACCCTGCGTCGACACAAGCTCACCGCGACATTGCTGACCCTGCAAGTCGCCTTTACCTGCGCCATCGTCTGCAACGTGGCGTTCATGATCGCCAACCGCGTGCAGCGGATCAGCGTACCCACCGGCATTGCCGAGAACGAGTTGTCGGTGATCCAAAGCGCGAGTATTGAGAAGGGTGGAAATCCACTGGCGCAGCACACCACCGACCTGGCTTCGTTGCGGGCGATTGATGGGGTGCAATCCGCCGTGGCCGTCAGCTATTCCATGCCGCTGAACCAGGACGAGTCGACCCATGGCACCTGCCCCAGCAAGCAGGCGCTGGATCGCGCGATGCAACTCAATTCGATAAAAGGCAGCGGTTGCGTCGAACCGAGCGTTTACGACGGCACACCCGGTTTGATAGGTACGCTGGGGCTACGTCTGGTTGCGGGGCGCGATTTCCAGCCAGACGAGTATGTGAGCGCAGGTACACCAGCGGTTGCCATCATCACCCGCGCACTGGCGCAGCATCTTTACCCAGGCAAACAAGCGCTGGGACAGAGTATGTATGACGGCGACAACTACATTCGAATCGTAGGCATCGTTGACAAGCTCCTGCGTCCGAACCTGCGCAAACCGGGTGTCGACGGCGACAGCATGATCTGGCCGCAACGACCGGACGGCTCCAGCGTGCTGTATGCGCTGCGCAGCGCGCCGCAGGACCGTCAGCGCGTGCTGAAAGCCGCGGCGGCCACGCTGCTGAAGGTCAACCCCAACCGGCTCATCAATTCGCACCGGATGCAGACCTATATGCAGATACGCGCGGAGTATTTCCAGCGCGACACCACCATGATCAGCTTGCTGCTCGCCTCGGCGCTGGGCCTGCTGTTCGTTTCTGCATTGGGCATCAGCGGGCTGGCGAATTTCTGGGTGCAGCAGCGCACGCGCAGCATCGGCATTCGCCGTACGCTCGGGGCCACGCGGGGCGACATCCTGCGCTATTTCCAGACCGAAAATTTCCTGATCGTCAGTGCCGGCATTGTGCTCGGGTTGCTGCTGGCGGTGCTGCTGAACCTGATCCTGATGAAACACTACGAGCTGCCTCGCCTGCCGCTGTACTACCTGCCGATCGGCGCGCTGGTGCTGTGCGCGCTGGGACAATTGGCGGTGCTGAGTCCAGCGCGCCGTGCCGCTGTAGTGCCGCCGGTGGTGGCGACGAGGAGCGTTTGATCTGCCGTTGGTTGAGCTTTTGGCGTCCGCTATCTGGTGACCTGACAGAGTTGACGACTGACCGGTCTTGGTCGGGAGGAGCCAGGGTGTTCGTCGGCACCCGACCCGTTGCAGCCGGTGGCGCAAAACGTAAAAGGTGTCAGGGACAATTTTTGATCGGCTACCAAGTCGCTCGAATTGTCCCTGACACCATTCTTTGGGGAAACAGAGTGTGGTGGAACGGGTCCTGACCCGCGTTGATTTCGCTTATCCTGTGCCAACTTTGCCTGCGACAACAGGGGATGACCATGACACTCGGCTGGTCGACAGCTCGTCACGTCGTAGTGCGCCACCGCGGGCTGATCGGCAAGTTCGCATTCGAGCTGGTCATCGTGTTCGTGGGTGTCACTGCTGCGTTCGCACTGGAGAACGTCCGCGAGCGTGAGGCGGAGGCGCATTACCGCACGGAGATGGTTGCCGCGTTGCGTCCGACCCTCGACGACACGATCCGCCACAACGCGGCGTTCGATCACGAGGTGACCGGGAAGCTCGCCGCCTTCGATGCCGCGATCGCCGCGGGCAAGGAGCCCGCGTTACCGTTCTTTCGCGAGACCAATTCGGAACGGCCGCCGATTCGGGCATGGGATGGACTGGTTGCCTCGGGTGCGGCCAAGGCGATACCGCCAGCGCTGTTTTTCCGCTTGGCACTGTTCTACACGCGCCAGGAATCTTTCGGCGAACGCTATGTGCGCTACAACGATTTCACCGAACAACGCGTGCTGGCGGCAGGCAACGATCCGGTGGTGTTTTACGATCCCGCAACACACGCTCTGAAACCCGAGTTCTCTGCCTACGTCGACCGTTTGCGCGACCTGCAGGTCTTCGGCAAGCAAATTACGCAGCAGGCGATCGAACTGCGCGATGCGCTTGCCAAAATAGAGTGACGAAAGCAGGGCAGAGCTTGGGAAAAAGGTGTCCGTCAAACCCGGGTCAGCTCATCCTGACACCATTTTTCATTTTTCCGGAAGGGGAACAACATGTCTCGCACATGGTTGCTGATGCTGATCATCCTTCTCCCGCTCGCGGCATTGGCTGATCAGCGCTGGCAGACGCTGCCACCGGATCCATCAACGGTCGCGATGTCGCGCCACGGCCATGTGGAAGTCCAGGGTGCAAGTCTTTACTACGCGACCCTCGGCAAGGGCTCGCCGGTGCTCTTGCTGCACGGCAGCCTGGGTAGCTCCGATGATTGGGGCCATCAGGTGGCCGCGCTGGCCGCGCATCACACCGTCATCGTGATGGACAGTCGCGGCCAGGGCCGCAGCACGCGCGATGCACGACCCTTCAGCTATGACTTGATGGCCGACGACGTCGTGGCGCTGCTCGATAAACTCGGGATCGCCAAGGTCGATGTGGTTGGGTGGAGTGATGGTGCCAACATCGGTCTCGATCTGGCGATGCGTCATCCGGCGCGCATCGGCAAGCTGTTTGCCTTTGGTGCCAATGCGAACGTGTCAGGCATGAGCGGAGATCCGGAAAAGCAGCCGATTTTTCCGCTCGTCATGGCGCGCATGTCCGCCGACTACGCCCGGCTTTCGCCGACGCCGAAGATGTTCGAGGCCCTGGCCGGGCAGATGAGCACGATGTGGGCGACCGAACCCGACTGGAGCGATGCACAGCTCGCAGCGATCACGTCGCCAGTGTGGATCGTCGATGGCGACCACGAGGAATTCATCAAACGCGAGCACACCGAGCACCTCGCCGCCACGATTCCAGGAGCTGGCCTGCTGATACTGCCTGACGTCAGCCATTTCGCACCGCTGCAGGCGCCAGCGCTGTTCAATGCCGCGGTGCTTCAATTCCTCGATGGATCCGATTGAAGGCAGCAGCTTGAAAGCTGATCGGGCAGGATCTGCGCGGTGAAGGGGCCGGCATGATCTGCGGCGGCTCGGCGCGCTGCCTTGTCGGCGATACCTGCACCACTGCAATGTAGCGGCGCTATACAAGTCACTATAGCGGTGCTATATTGGTGTCATGGATACACGCGCCACCTTGCTCTCTGCCGCTTTGAAGGTTCTCGAGGATGAGGGCGAGGCTCAGTTCTCGACGCGGGCTGTTTGCCTCCTGGCACACGTCACTGCCCCCACGCTCTACCACCACTACGGCAGCGCTGATGGCCTGCTGAGTGCCGCCATGACAGCGGCGTTCGCGCAGTTTCTCGCCAGCAAGAAAGCGGTGGTGCAATCCTCCGACCCGGTAACTGCGCTGCGAGAGGGCTGGGACGACTACGTGCGTTTCACCGCGGCGCGGCCCCGACTTTATGCAGCGATGCTGGGCCGTGTCCTCCAGGGCGCCCAGATACCCGCGGCTCAACAAGGCTTCGCGCTCCTGATCGAGCGTATTGCAGCCATCGGCGCGCAGGGGCGGCTCGATCCTGCGGTCGAGGCGGCCGCGGATTTGATGTGGGCATCGGCGAACGCTGCGTCTCTGCTCTACATCACGGCACAGCTTCGCAACACCGCGCCGCCCACATCCGCCGTTCTTGAAGACATTCGTGAGAACGCTATCCGAACCATCTTGACCGCGGAATCGAAAGGCTGAATCGTCATGAAAATTCTCGTCACCGGAGGTACCGGCCTTCTCGGAGGCCGTCTGATCCCGAAGCTCTCGGGGAATGGCCATCAAGTATTTGCCCTCACGCGCTCGGCATCGTCCCACGCGAAACTTCGGGCGTTGGGAGCGTCCCCCGTCGACGGCGATCTGGAAAGTAGTTCGTCGTTGTCGTTGTCCGCGGTCGATGCCGTCGTGCACGCGGCGGCGTTGTTCCGGTTCTCCGGGCCTCGGGAGCCGTTCTTCCGCACCAATGTCGATGGCACCGCCAGGCTTCTGGACTCGGCCGAAAAAGCCGGGGCGAGGACTTTCATCCATATCAGCGCGGCGGGAGTCATCATGGACGATGCGGGTACGCCCATCCGCAATGCGGACGAGAGCGCACCGACGTTCGCGAACCACTTCTCTGCCTACCTGGCGAGCAAAGCCCGGGCCGAGACGATCGTGCTGGCGGCCAACAAGCCGGGCTTGCGCACTCTCGCGCTTCGCCCGCCGGCACTCTGGGGACTTGGCGATCCTTTCAGCCGGGCACTTCCACAGGCAATCAACTCGGGGCAGTTCGCCTTCATCGACCGTGGCGACTATGCCTTCGCCACCTGCCATGTGGACAATGTCGTCGAAGCCGTCCAATGCGCCCTGGAGCGTGGCGAGGGCGGTCGCGCCTTCTTCATTACCGATCAGGAAAAGCTGACATTTCGCGAATTTGTTGCTGCGCTCGCGAGCGTTCAGGGCTTGTCCATCGAGAAACTGCATTCGATGCCCTACTGGCTCGCAGCGACTCTGGGCCGGTTGATGGACACGGTCTGGGCCGTCACTCGCAAGGCAGGCGACCCGCCGATTTCCCGTTCGATGATGCGCATGATCGGGCGGGAATTCAGCGTCAATGACGCTGCCGCGCGCCGTGAACTGGGCTATGTCGGAAGAACGTCGCGCACCGATGGCTTGCGCGGTTATGGCGAAGTCCTTCCGTCAACAGATTCGGTTGTGAGGGCTTACGGTTGAGCCCGGATCCGGGAAGGATGCTGCGTCGATGGCCTCACGCCACTGCAATGGGGAAAACAGGGGTCAGGTTATGAGGTTTCCCCACGTTTTCATGCCGGGACACGCAGTTGATCCAGCAGTTGCGGGCTTGGGTGTCGCAGTTGATCGATGAGTTCGCTCATTCGCGTACTCGACCATCGTCGCACGAGCGCTTCGCGCCCCAGTCGCATGACGGAGTAGAGACGTCGTTTGGATCGAAACGGCGCAAGCCACGCGTCGATACTGCAGCCCTCGCAAGCCATGCCCACGAGCCAACTGGCAAACGCGGCCATCGCGCTGAGCAGCAAGAGCACTTCGATACGCGCTCCCTTGCGGGTGAGGCTGTCCTCGAAGCCCTGCCCGTAGCGATGGGATTTCAGGTCACGGAACGACAGCTCGATCTGCATACGTCGTCCGTACAGCGTGATCAGCTGGCGCGCACTGAGTGTCAGCGAAGGAGAGGCCACCAGCAGCCAAGGTTCGCTCTCACGCTGTGCGTTCTTGCGGCTGCTGGAATTGCGGTTGGCTTGCTCAGCCTGGCTGATCGCCCGAGGGAATCGCTGCCGGGTCCATCCAGAAGGGCTCCCATACATGCCCGTCGGGGTCGGCCACGCTGCGGCTGTACATGAAACCCAGGTCTTGCACGGGATTGATGTCGACGGTTCCGCCGTTGGCTGCTGCCATCGCGATCATGGCGTCGACGGCTTCGCGCGTGAGGTGCGAGACCGCCAGCGCAACCTCGCTTGAGCCTGTGGGCGGGATCGGGCGATCCGTGAAGGTGCGCCACTTGGCGTGGGTGAGAAGCATGACGTGGATGGCCTCGCTCCACACCATGCACGCCGCCGTTTCGTCGGTGAAATGAGGGTTGTTCTCGAAGCCGATGGATTTGTAGAAGTTGATGGACGCGTCGAGATTGCCAACAGGAAGGTTCACAAAAATCATTCGTGTCACGGCGGATATCCTCCAGTTCGATTGAAAGAGGGGGCAGGGCTATGGGTGCCGCCTTACTGTTCGACGATCGGCATTCGGCGTTTTCGACATGGACGAACGGATCTCCTGAAATCCGCTGACTGGGCTTTGATTGGAACGTCAGCGGCGGAGGAATTCATCCAGGAATGGATTTCCTCCTCTGGTTTTGCGGATCCGTTGAATCCGCGATCCGGAGCGGACCTTCATCACCCGGTCGTAGCCTTGCCAATGAACACCGCCAACTGAGCGGCGAAGGCACGCTTGAAGGCAGGCCGCGCTTCGCCGCGAGCGACATAGGCGGCGATGTTGGGGTACTCGTCCAGCGTGCCCGATGCTTTCAACCGGAGCAGCACCCCCGCCATCATGAGGTCACCCGCGCTGAACGCACCGTCGAGCCAGTCGGCATCGCCAAGGTGCGCGGAAAGTTGCTGCAACCGGTTGCGGATGCGATCTGCGACCAGAGGCAGGCGCTGCTCGCTCCAGGGCTTGTCGCCCTCCAGAAACTTGGCAGTGACGAGTTCAAGGATAGGCGGCTCCACCGTGTTGACCGCGGCAAACATCCACGCGATCGCGCGCGCCCGGGCATTCGCATCGTCCGGCAGCAGGTCCACATGGCGCTCCGCAATATGCAACACGATGGCCCCCGACTCGAACAGGGCGAGGTCGCCTTCTTCGTAGGTGGGAATCTGCCCGAAAGGATGCAGCGCCCGATGCGCGGGTTCTTTCATCGCACTGAACGAAACAAGGCGAACCTCGTAAGGCTGGCCCACTTCTTCAAGCGCCCAGCGAACGCGCATGTCGCGCGCGAGTCCTCTGCCGTGATCGGGGGAGCTTTCAAAGGCGGTGATGGTGGGGGTCATGGGGAGGTTCCAGGTGATGGCGTGACGTCATGAAAAACAGGAGGCAGAGATGGAATGGCACTCACTTGGGGCCACCGACTCCCAACCATTCGCGCTGAGCCCTTCGACAAGCTCAGGAAAAACATGGGGTCACGAAACCGAAACCGGGATGGAGGAAGCCAAGTCGGGAATCATGGGTCATAGTCGACATTCCTGAGCTTTGACCTCGACTTCCATGGTGCTCGGAGATAGCCAAATCAGCTGGATCAGAGTCCGTTATATTCCATGCGGATAACGGCCGCCGGAGAACGGGATGGAGGACGTCAAGTCGCGTTGAATTCCGCCGCCACTTTTCGCTGTCCTCGTTGATCCGACCTTTGATCTGGCAAGCCACTTCCCGCAATCACGGCAAGGAAGGTGTCATGCATCATTCACGACTTTGTGCACTGCTGATCGACTGCAACACGCCAGATCTCGATCGTGCCACCACCTTCTGGGCGGAGGCATTGGGTCGCCCGTTTGACTCCGACCACCCCGGCACTCGCGGGAACTACCGCATGCTTGAGACACCGCCTGACGAACCCATTGTTCAAATTCAGAAGGTCTCTCACGAGAGCAGAGTCCATATCGACATCGAAACCGATGATATCCCTGCCGAGGTGGCTCGGTTGGAGAGGTTGGGTGCCAGTGTGGTCAATCGCCTGGAACGCTGGGTGGTGATGCAGGCCCCGACCGGGCAACGACTTTGTGTGGTGCGTGTGCAACGACCCGGGTTTCCCAAGAACGCGAATCGTTGGGATTAGGCCGATAATAAAAGGGGAATGAGTGCACTTCTCGATAGTCGACTCGGACCCTTGCTTGGCTCCAGCGGTTGACCGTTGCCATCGTCAGCCACGCCGGGCGGCCTCGATCGCGGCGATGTCGATTTTCGTCATCCCCATCATCGCGTCGAACGCGCGCTTGGCGATGGCGGGGTCCGGGTTGGTGATCGCGGCCGTCAGGGCGCGTGGGGTGATCTGCCACGACAAGCCCCACTTGTCCTGGCACCAACCGCACTCGCTGGCGTGGCCGCCGTTGCCGATGATCGCGTTCCACAGACGGTCGGTTTCGGCCTGGTCGTCGGTGGCTACCTGGAACGAGAACGCCCAACTGTGCGGGCACCCGGGCCCGCCGTTCAATCCCAGGCACGGGATGCCCATGACACTGAACTCGACCGTCAGCACGTCGCCCTGCTTGCCGGCGGGGTAGTCCCCCGGCGCGTGATGGACGGCACCTACGGCGCTATCCGGGAACGTCTTGGCGTAGAACGTCGCGGCATCCAGGGCGGTGCCGTCATACCAAAGGCAAATCGTGTTCTTGCTGACCATGCGGGTTCTCCGGGTTCAGGGCGGCGAGGATGGCCCTTCATTCTCTGCGACGAACGACGGGCGCGCAGATCGACACGTGGAGACCGGGGCAGAGTGCACTGGCCCTCGACGCATTGCGGGACGCGCACCCACTGCCTCTGGAGCTGGCCCTTTCGCCCCCGTGATCACGCGGCGCGTGCCGCGATATTCCTGCGACGCCACCGCAACAGCGCCCAGCCCACGACCGCCATCCACGGATAGGCGGCCAGCGCAAAGGCACGCTGCCACATGCCGATGTTCGCGCGGGTCACAAACTCGCCTGTTCCGAACATCACGGCGAGCAGCGCAAAGCCGGCGAGGGTATTCAGTATCAGGAACGCGATGATCCAGCGTAGATCGCGCGGCGCGCGGCGCATCCCGACCGCCGCCAACGGGGAGCCCAGCAGCACCAGCAGGCCGAGGTTGCAGGCCGTGTGGCGTTGATCGGGTAGCGGAAACCAGCCACCGAACAGGAACGCGACGCCATTGGCTGCCACCACCAGCGCCAACAGCACGGCCAGAACCTGGCCGGTCCCGACCGAACGCAGGCCACGATGCACCCCGACCGCCGCGGCCAGCCCCGCAAAGCCGCCCATCAACGTACCTGCATTGAACACCATGGGGTAACGCGCCGAGCTGCTGCCCAGCTCGCTGGCGAACTGCGCCATGTGGCTGTAACCGGGATATAGCATCGCGGCGAGTATCAGCGTGCCGAAGTACAGCGCGGGGACCGCATACATCGCGTGGAGCAGGCGATCGGTCGAGGTGGGCACAGACATGTTGGCGTTTCCCATGGGAGGATGATCGTGATCCGGCAGGGATTGCCGCACATGACATGGAGTCCTGTGCGGCGAGTCATCGGTGAATCAGGAGTTCGCAGGCACGCGCTGCGTGCGCGCCGCCAGGTCGCGCGGACCGCACTGGCACGGCGCACCCTGCTGGCAGCCGCACTGGCAGGACGAGGCGACAGCGGCTGGTGTCTGGCAACCGCAGGTGCAGCTGGCGCCGACACAATGGGTGCATGAGCAGTTTTTCATTTGGGTGTTCATCGTAGTGCTCCAGATGGAGTGGCAGACCGGATTGGCCTGAGCGCATTCTGAATACCTTCGTTTCCACGATCTTGAACAAATGGGCTGATCGGATTCGATGGAAACGCACACTGACGAGCTTGATTCGCGCAAACGTCCGGTCGCGGGCGTCGGGCGCATCATCGGCTGGCCCGGCGGCAGCCTGTGGATCGGCCGCCATCTGGCGCCGATACAGGAGCATGCCCATCATGCGATCCAGATCTCGCTGGCGATGGAGGGCAGCTTCAAGATCCAGGCCGACGGTTGGCCCGAGGCGCGCGGAACGCGGGGCATGGTCGTCATGCCAGACCGTCGTCACCGCTTCGATGGTTGCGGCGCGTGGGTGGCGACGTTGTTCGTCGAGCCGAACTCCGCGCGCGGCGCGGCGCTGAGGGAGCGCTTTGCAGGATTCGATATCGCCTTGCTGTCGGATGCCGAGGCTCGCGAAGCCGTGCGCTACCTGCACGCCCAGTACACCGCCGCTGCGCCGGATGACTTGATGGCGCAGTTCGCCCAGGGCGTGGTCTGTGGCATCGCGGGCAATCCGGCGATGGCGCCGAGCGAGGACCCTCGCATCACGGCGGCACTCGCCTGGATGCACACGCGATTGGCGACGCCGATCCGGCTCGAAGAAGTCGCGGCCACGGTCCATTTGTCGTCAAGCCGCTTCCGCCACCTCTTCGTCACCCAGACTGGCACGTCGTTGCGCGCATGGCTGCTGTGGGCGCGCATGGCGCACGCGGTGGAGTACGCGTTCCAGGGACGCTCGTGGACCGAGGCAGCGCACGAGGCCGGCTTCGCCGATGCGGCACACCTGACGCGCACGTGCCGACGCATGTTTGGGGTGGCGCCGACGATGCTGGTACCGAGCAAGCTGACCGGGCCGGAGCCGCTTGCAGCCGGTTGATTCGATACCATTGCCTTGCAGGAGGCGGCGCTGCCCCCTGTTTTCGGACTGGTCTGCCGGGTTCGCATCCATGCCAGTGATGAACCGTGCGGCAGCGCTCCGCCACCCAGCAAGTCGATTCACGGCGACGCGGATGACCATCGACGGCAAGCCATGCAAGCGCTTGCCATGGCGCCAATCAATCCGGGATTTCCGGCTCCACCAGCTTGCCGAGCAACACCAGCGATTCCTGCCAGCCCATGTAGCACAGCTCGACCGGGATCATCTCGGGGATGCCCTCCTGCACCACATGCATTTCGGTGCCGCAGGAGACGGCGCGAAAAGTGATGGTGGTGGTCATCTCGCCGGGCAGGTTGGGGTCCTCGAAGCGATCGTTGTACCGGATGCGCTCGCCCGGCACGAGCTCCCGGTAGGTGCCGCCAAAGCTGTGGCCATTGCCGCTGGAGAAGTTGATGAACGTCATCCGGTAGCTGCCGCCGACCTGTGCGTCGAGCTGATGCACCTTGCAGGTAAAACCGTTCGGCGGAAGCCACTTGGCGATCGCATCGGCATCGAGGAAGGCGCGGTAGACCCGCTCGGGCGGTGCGCGCAGCACGCGGTGGAGACGGAGGGCGCTGGTAGCCATGATGGTTTCCATTACAGAGGATCAGCCCGCAACTTGCAGGGCGAATGGGCAGGGCGACCTGCCATGGCTACGCTGACAGACTGACCACCGGCATGAAGCCACCGAAGATCATGCGCTTGCCGTCGAAAGGCATGTCGCTGGCTTCCGCCATGCGCGGATCTTTCATGAATTTCTCCATGCCGGCGTCGCGGGTGGCCTTGTCGGGCCATTCCACCCAGGAGAACACCACGGATTCGTCTTTCCCTGCCTGCACGGCGCGACGGAAATCGGTGAGCTTGCCTTCGGGCACGTTGTCGCCCCAGCACTCCACCACCCGGGTGGCGCCGAACTCCATGAAAATGGCGTCAAAGGTATTGGCGTGCGCAACGAACTTCTCGCGGTTGGCGTTGGGTACGGCGATCACGAAACCATCGATGTAGGACATGGCTGTTTCCTTGGCGGGGGGCCGGTATGGTCCCTTCTTGCTTGCGACGAACGAGTGCATGCAAGATCGACATGGGCGTGAAAGTCATTTGACCCGAGTCGCAACAAAGGAGTTCTGACTGGTCGACGCCATGTTGCCGCTGTGGACGCAGCTCCTCCTGAAGCAGGTCGCGGACCGCGTCGGTTTTCTTCCGCGTTCGGCTTACGCCTGGTTGACCGGCCAGCAAGGATTTCGACGCGTCCTTTGGCAAGGGCCACTTTTCGCATGCGGCCTTCGGCCTACGCTCAGCGCCTGCCGCGGACCTGATCTTGTCTCTTGATCACATCCTGGATTGGCGCAGAAGAGCCGGCGGTATTCGATAGAGATCTGATCAAGAAGCAGGACCTGATCCGGGGCCGAACGGGGCTACAGTAAGTGCCATTCCTGTCAGGGACGGGACGAACGGCATTTACTCAGGGGCAATCCGACTGCCAACCGTTCGCGCAGAGCGTAGCCTGCGCTGTGGGCGGAGTAGACGCGCCGCCAGGCGTGGCCAGCTTATCGCCGGTATGTCCTTCGACTTCGACCCACGACCCACGTCTCGTTGTACGTGTTGGCGCGCGAGGGTGTGACAGGGGCTGTTTCACGTGCTGCTGAACACGCCAGTGCGAATCTGCGCTGTCGGCCGGCGCATGAAGCGGCGCGGCCGGCCATCACCCCGACCCCAGCAGGTATCCCCATGCGCTATCAACTCCTTGGCAATACCGGCCTGTTCGTCTCCGAACTGTGCCTCGGCACGATGACCTTTGGCGGCGCTGGCGAGATGTGGAGCAAGATCGGCGAGGTGCAACAGGGCGACGCCGAACGCATCGTCGGCCGCGCTATCGACGCCGGCATCAACTTCATCGACACCGCGGACGTCTATTCGAATGGGCAGGCGGAGACCATCGCCGGCCAGGCGCTGAAAAACCTGAAGGTGCTGCGCGAGGAAGTGATCGTGGCGACCAAGGTCTTCGGCGAAACGGGCGACAAGGGGCCCAACGCGCGCGGACTGTCGCGCCACCACATCATGGAGGGGGTGAAAGCCAGCCTCAAGCGGTTGCAACTGGAGCACATCGATCTCTACCAGGTGCATGGTTTCGACCCGGCCACCCCGATCGAGGAAACCGTGCGCGCGCTCGACAACCTCGTGCAGCACGGCCAGGTGCGCTACGTCGGCGTGTCGAACTGGGCCGCGTGGCAGATCATGAAGGCGCTCGGCATCGCCGACCGTCACGGGCTGGAGCGGTTCCAGTCCCTGCAGGCGCATTACACCATCGCCACGCGCGATCTTGAGCGCGAAATCGTACCTGCGCTGCAAAGCGAATCCATCGGCCTGATGGTGTGGAGCCCGCTTTCCGGTGGCCTGCTCAGCGGCAAATACCATCGCGAAGGCGATGCGGACAAGGGCAATCGCCGGGCGGCATTCGATTTCCCGCCGGTGGACAAGGATCACGCCTTCGACTGCATCGACGTGATGCGCGGCATCGCCGACAGGCGCAGGGTTTCGGTGGCGCAAATCGCCCTGGCGTGGCTGCTGCACCAGTCCGTGGTCACCAGCGTGATCATCGGAGCGAAGCGCCTGGATCAGCTGGACGACAACATCGCCGCGGCAAAGCTTGAGCTGGACCAGGACGAGTTGGCCGAGCTGGACAAGGTCAGTGCGTTGCCGGACGCCTATCCGACATGGATGCTGGAGCGCCAGGGCGAGTACCGACGCAAGCAGCTGGCATCCGCCGGCGAGCGCTGAAAACCTGGTCGGCCAAAGCGAGACAGACGTGCCGACGCTGCTGGAATGCTTCTAACTGATTTCTGGTTGGCTTTTGCTACGATGACCAAACCGCCTGCCGCCCTGTGCCTCAGCGACGTTCGCTTCGTTCCTGGTGGGAACCGATGAAAGCAGCACGTATCCTGTACTCGGGCAGTCTTGCCTTGGCGAGTCTCACGCTTTCGGCGCAAACCGATTTGCCCGAGGTCAAGGTCACGGCGCCAGCGTACTCGTCGTATCACGGCGGTTACCTGATCTCCGGCGACTTCAGGGTCGACCCGCGCATGCCGTCGGTGGTGTTCCCGGCACAGGCGCTGGTGAAGGACGACATCCTCAGCATCGAACCGGTCCACCTGCAGGACGACGAATACCTGGTGCTGCAGGAATGCGCTTCAGCCGACTGCCACGTCGCGTCGCTGGTCCGCGTCTGGAGTGCGAACGATATCGGCGGCGATGACGCACGAAACAACCGGGTCTGGATCATCCACGAAAACAAGTATTTCATCTGGCTCAAGCGCCTGCCGGAAGTTTCCGGTGCGAGCTGCGGACAGGGCTCGCTCATGTTCGACCCCAGGGCAACCAGATGCGGCGGCCACTTCACCAGCTTCCAGAAGTTCAGCCCGCCGTTGATGCTGGTTCCCAACGGCGACCTGGCCGCCTTTCACCAGGACGCCCTGCAGAAAGCCATGCAGGTCGACCCGGTGCAGGTGGCGAAACAGAAGCATGAAGGCTCCACCTACGTCGTGACCTTTCAAGGCGGCAGCACGGTGCGCATCCGTCGCTTGCACTCGGCGCGCCACAAGTAGCGGGAGAAGGTGTCAGGAAGAAAGGCAAACGGGTTGCCGAAGCGGTGAACACGCACAACGCGCATGAGGGCAGGGGGCATGGCGTTGCCGGCGATCTACTTTCGTAGCCGCCTCAGATTGCTGCGCACAGTCTTCCGGTAGGGCGCCATGCCGACGCCGAGGGCCCTGGTCATCGCGTGCTGGGTCTGGCTGGAGCTGGGGGCGCGCCCTCCGAACAGGGACGCGAAGAACATCGACTGGCAGGACGCCGCGGCGCTGAATGCCATGCCGGTCAGCGATGCGGCCGAGGCCTCCACTTTTTCCTCGACCATGCGTTTCATTTCGCGATCCTGCCTGGCGGACGGATGGGTTCCGGCAGCAGCCATCGCGGTGGTGCGCCTGGCGATGACGGTCGCCGAGCCCTGCATCAGTTCCATGGAGCTTCGTGCAAGGTCGAACCAGGCACCGGCGAGGGAGTTCCGGGTGCGTCTCATGAGCGTGCTCCGGTCATGCTGGAGACCTGGCCGTCGTCCGATGCGCTGCGGGCCGGTTTGTCCAGGCGTGCGAATGGGGGATTGGGCTCGACACTGGTCATCTTGAACGCGTTCATCGGTTTCCTGGTCTGCATGGAACAAGTGCGCGCAGCGTGCGGTGGTCGACATGAAATGCACGTGCACTGATGGCGTTTCCGCCTTCCGGCCCATCGGCTGAACGCCCTATTCGCCAGCAAGGTTCTGCCGCTGGTGTGGTTCGGAACCGGGGTGATTGTCGCGGAGTGATCGCCTGGCTTTCCGAGTAGCCGGATTGTCACGAAACCGCGAGCCGGTGCGGCGAAAGTCGGTCGTAATAAGCCTGACACTGATCGACGAGTTGCGTTGGAAGCTGCTCAGCTCGGCATGGTACTCGCCGCATGGAGCCAACCTGTTGGATTGCTCCACCGCGGCGTACGACCGATCCCTCGATGCCGATGTCCGGCAATACCAGGCCGGCCAGCAGGTACAGCGGAACGGTTTGCGCCAGCACGACGGCGAAGCCGAGGAAGCTCCATTCATGCCGGAAGCGCAGGTCGTACATCGCCCACCATGCCTGCACGTCGAGCACCAGCAGCAGGATCGCCCACGCCAGACTGGGCCAGTAGGTGCGCACGCGCGAGCGCGCCAGCATGAGGCCGCGAAACCCTTGCAGCACCTGGGTGATCGCCAAGCCCAGGATGATTGACAGCAGCACGGAGAGGTAGCTGAATGCGTCCATGGTTCAATCTCGCTGGTGGCGGTCCGGATGCGGGGAGATCGGGCGGATTGCCGGTTGCGGCGCAGACCACGGCAAGTCGATTCTGCCCAAACTCCACGACGAGTGTTTCACCTCCCCGATCAGGCGCATTATCCGCATCCGGGGCGGATGCGGCCAGGCGACTGGATCACGGCGACGCCATCGTCGGCTTGTCGTCATTGCGTCAGGTGGCGGTCCGTGCGTCCGCGCCAGTCATCAGGCAAGCTGTTGCCCCATCGAAGGGCGCCG
Source organism: Rhodanobacter sp. (assembly GCA_035655635.1). Lineage (GTDB taxonomy): Bacteria > Pseudomonadota > Gammaproteobacteria > Xanthomonadales > Rhodanobacteraceae > Rhodanobacter. Next base: position 22,824 of record DASRUB010000244.1, read on the forward strand.
GCGCACGGGAGGCAGGGTATGGGGAAGGGCAGGCTCGAAGCATTCAGCGATGGCGTCATCGCGATCATCATCACGATCATGGTGCTGGAGCTCAAGGTGCCGGTCGGGCACACGCTGGGCGACCTGCTGCCGCTTGCCCCGGTGCTGCTCGGTTACGTGCTGAGTTTCGTCTACGTCGGCATCTACTGGAACAACCATCACCACATGCTGTTTACCTGCCATCGGGTGTCGGGCGCCGCACTGTGGGCGAATCTGCATCTGCTGTTCTGGCTGTCGCTGTTCCCGTTCACCACCGCCTGGATGGGCGAAAGCCATCTCGCCGTGCCGCCAACCGTGGCCTATGGCGTGGTGTTGCTGATGGCGGCGATTGCGTACTGGATTCTTCAGCAAACCCTGATCGCGTCGGACGGCGTCGGTTCGGTGCTGCGGCAGGCGATCGGTTCGGACTGGAAGGGCAAGCTTTCGCCGGTACTCTACGTGACGGGCATCGTGCTGGCCTTCTGGCGACCGTGGGCGGCGCAGTTGCTGTATGCGCTGACGGCGTTGTTGTGGCTGATTCCGGACCGGCGCATAGAGGGCGTGATCCACGGTGCGGCCGGCGAAGGCAGATAAGTTGGTGCCGAGGCGGCCCAGCTTCGCCAGCCTGGCATGGTACGGCCGTTTGCCCTTCCCTGGCGTTCGGGAGCAATGATTGGCTGGCCGACGCGGGACGCATCTCCCGCAGCGCGGGGGTATGCTTGGAACTTGAAACAGTGCGACCGGTCCGCATCGAGGGTAGAGCAGCATGGCTGACGTTTTTGTCTCCTACGCCCGCAGCGACAAGCAACGAGTTGTGCCGCTGGTCGCTGCGATCGAGGCGAGGGGCTGGTCGGTCTGGTGGGATCCCGAGATCGCTCCAGGGCAGGAGTTTGATGATCGGATCGAGGCGGAAATCGATGCGGCCCGGGCCGTACTGGTGGTCTGGACTCCGACCTCGGTAGCTTCCCGCTGGGTGCGCGGCGAGGCCCGCGAAGCCGCCGAGCGCGGCATCCTCGTGCCGGTGCGGTTCGAGCAGGCGCGCCTGCCGCTGGACGTTCGCGCCATCCACACCACCGACCTCGACGGCTGCGGCGAAGATCCCGCGAGTGCGCCGGTACAGGAGTTCCTTCGCGCGCTTGGCACCATGATCGCGCATACGCAAGCGGCGCAACCGACCAGGCAAGCCGATGCTTCGGCGCCTCCGTCGGTCGACAAGGAGGCGGCGCGCTGGACGATATGCGTGCTGCCGTTTGCCAACATGAGTGGCGATCCGGAACAGGAGTATTTCAGCGACGGCATCACCGAGGACATCATCACCGATCTGAGCAAGGTATCCGCGCTGGGGATCATCTCGCGCAACAGCGCCTTCATGTACAAGGGCAGGCACGTCGACATTCCCAAGGTCGCGCGTGAACTCAAGGTCAGCCACGTACTGGAAGGCAGCGTGCGCAAGGCCGGTGGCCGGGTGCGGATCAACGCACAGCTGATCGACGGCAGCAGCAACAACCACGTCTGGGCCGAGCGCTACGACCGCGACTCAAATGACATTTTTGCGCTGCAGGACGAGATTTCCGAGGCCATCGTCAAGGCGCTGAAACTGCGGCTGCTGCCCGCGGAGAAGCAGGCGATCGTGCGCCGTGGCACCGACAATGCCGAAGCGCACAACCTCTACTTGATGGCGCGACAGAGCTACATCACCGGCCAGGAGATGGAGGCGCGTTCGGCGGAGGCGATCGTGCGGCTGTGCGTTCGTGCCACCGAAATCGACCCCCGCTATGCCCAGGCCTGGGCTTTGATGGCGGTCGGTTACCACAAGTTGCGCGTGGTGAATGGCGGTAGTTCGGGTGACAGCCTCGCGGCGGCGGAGCGCGCGCTGGTGCTGGACCCCCGCCTGGCCGAGGCGCATGCGATCAAGGCCCAGGTGTTGTTGCAGGATGGCAAGCCCGATGCTGCTGCGACCGAAGTCGCCAGCGCACTCGAGCTGGATCCGGAGTCCTACGAGGCCAATCGCTCGGCGGGCCGCCTGAGCTACCAGTTTCACCGCTACGGGGACGCCGTGCGCTTTTATGAAAAGGCGGTCACGCTGATGGACGCCGACGTCAATTCGGCGATGATGCTGATCGCCTGCTACACGGCGGTCGGCGATGCCGCCAGCGCGCGGCGCGCGGCGCAACTGGCGCTGCAGCGCACCGAGCCCGTCCTGGTCCAGGATCAATACAACTCCGGTGTGGCGGCTTACAGTGCCTACGCACTGGCGGCCCTGGGCGAAGGTGAACGCGCCAAGGCGCGCATGGAGCGCACGCTGCTGATCGATCCCGACAACTTCAACATGCGCTACAACTTCGTGTGTGCGTTGAGCGTGCATTTGAAGGAGAAGGAAGCCGCGCTGGACATGCTCGGTCCATTGTTCGAGAACATCTCGAAAAGCTTCCTGGATTACGCCAAGGGCGATCCGGATCTCGATCTGCTACGCGACGATCCGCGCTATCAGGCCATGGTCGAGGCGGCCGAATGGCGGCTCACCGCGCAGGCCGGGTGACGACCCGGCAACGCCGCTTGAATGCCGTCGTTGACGATGGTGACGCGGATCGCCGCATCCAGGTTTTCATGCGGTTTGCCCACGTCGTGGCAGCACCCAACCAGGCCGGATGAAATGGCAGGTGTAGCCGCCGGGGTAGTGCTGGAGATAGTCCTGGTGCTCGGATTCGGCCTCCCAGAAATCGCCGGCCGGGCTCAGTTCGGTGACCGCCTTGCCTGGCCACAGCCCGGACGCGTCCACGTCGGCGATGGTGTCTTCGGCGACCTGTTTCTGCTCCTCGCTGGTGTAGAAGATGGCTGAGCGATAGCTGGCGCCGCGATCATTGCCCTGGCGGTTGGCCGTGCTCGGATCGTGGATCTGGAAAAAAAACTCCAGCAGCCTGCGGTAGCTGATTCGTTGCGGATCGAAGACGATTTCGATCGCCTCGGCATGGGTGCCGTGGTGGCGATAGGTGGCATGGGCCACGTCGCCGCCCGCATAGCCCACGCGGGTGGAGATGACACCCGGCTGCTGCCGAATCAGCTCCTGCATCCCCCAGAAGCAGCCGCCCGCAAGCACGGCACGTTCGCTCGAACTGCTCATGAGGCTGACTCCTGCTGATGGGTGTCGAACACCTTGCGGTACTCGCCGTAACCCTCGCTTTCGAGTTGGTCGAGGGGGACGAAGCGCAGCGAGGCGGAGTTGATGCAATAGCGCAGGCCGCCGCTCTCGCGCGGACCATCCGGAAAGACGTGGCCGAGGTGGCTGTCGCCATCGCGGGAACGTACTTCGGTACGGATCATGCCATGGCCAATGTCGTGCTTCTCGATCACCTGCTCGTTGTGTAGCGGACGCGTAAAGCTGGGCCAGCCGCAGCTGCTCTCGAATTTGTCGAGCGACGTGAACAACGGCTCGCCGGAGACAATATCGACATACAGGCCCGCCGCCTTGTTGTCGTTGTAGAGATTGTCGAAGGGTCGCTCGGTAGCGGCTTGCTGGGTAACGCGGTATTGCTCGGGCGTGAGCCGGGCGATGGCTTCGGGGGTTTTGCGGTAGTTCGACATCATGGTCTCCGCGAGGATGATCGGAAGTGTGCGCCAAATATTGTCAGCGACACGGTATACATGGGGTTCGCTGGAGTCGCCCCAAGGTTTCCTGCGCGCATGCGGGCGACGTTTGTCGAGTCGGGTCGAGGCTGCGCCGGTTTGCCATGAAATAGTCATGCGTCGTGCCCTGGATTGCCTGCATCGACGGGCAGCATGGTCCGGCCTGCACATCTGCACACCTATGCACCCTCCCACGAAATTATTCCGAGGTAGCCGCATGCATCGTCGAAATCTGCTCAAAAACAGCCTGTTCGGAGCGTCCGCACTGATCCTGCATCCGCTGGTGTCGCGTGCTACGGGAGTCGCGGATGCCGAGGCCAGACTGCGCGCGTTGCAACGCCGCCATGGCGGTCGCCTCGGCGTGGCCATGCTGGATACCGGCACGGGCCGCCGCGTTGCGCAACGTGGCGATGAGCGCTTCCTGCTGTGCAGCACGTTCAAGGTGCTGGCGGTGGCGGCGGTGCTGGCGCGGGTCGACGCCGGCAAGGAGCGGCTGGATCGACGCATCGTGTTTGGACCGGAGGTCCTGCTGGACTATGCGCCGGTGACTCGCCCGCACGTCGGCGCGCCGGGCATGACGGTGGCCGCGCTGTGCGAAGCGGCGATCACGCTGAGCGACAACACCGCCGCCAACCTGTTGTTGGCCAGCCTGTCGTTGGCCAGCCTGGGCGGACCTGCCGCTGTGACCCGCTTCGTGCGTGGCCTGGGCGATCCGGTGACGCGGCTCGATCGTACGGAGCCGGAACTCAACGAAGGCAGCCCCGGCGATATACGCGATACCACGACGCCAAACGCGATGCTGGATACCTTGCAGCGACTGTTGCTCGGACACGCCCTGGCGGATGCCTCGCGGGTGCGATTGACGGGTTGGCTGCGCGCATGCGCCACGGGTCGGGACAAGCTGCGTGCAGGCGTGCCCGCGGACTGGTCCCCAGGCGACAAGACCGGCAGCGGCGCGCATGGGGAAAGCAACGACGTGGCGATTTTCTGGCCGCCCAGGCGCAAGCCACTGCTGGTCACGGCCTACTACGCGGGTTCGTCGGCGGACAGCAAGCAGCGCAGCGCGGTGCTGGCCGAAGTCGGGCGACTCGCCGCGTCGCTCTGATCAGTGGGCAGTCAACGGCTCGGCTGCGAGGACGAAGGCCAGGCCGTCGCTGCACGGGGCGTCGATTTTCAGGCTGAGCAGGGGATCGGCGCGAGTGCGGCCAAGGGTCAGCGCCGCTACCGGCTTGCCGGCCTTCGCGGCAGCCTGCACGAAGCGGTAGCCGGAATACACCATCAGCGAGGAGCCAACCACCAGCACCGCATCGGCTGCCCGCCAGGCCAGTGTGGCGGCATCCACCCGTTCGCGCGGCACGCCCTCGCCGAAGAACACCACGTCCGGCTTCACGACGCCGCCGCAGCGCGGGCACGGCGGCACCTTGAAGCCTCCGAAGTCCTGGCCTTCCAGGTCCGCGTCGCCATCGGGCGCGGCGGCGGCGTCGAGTTGCTGCCAGGCCGGATTGCGCTCGATCAGCCGTTGCTGGAATGCGTCGCGGGGCAGGCGCCAGTCGCAGGCCATGCAACGCACTTCATCGAGCCGGCCATGCAGGTCGATCACGCGCTCGCTGCCGGCGCGCTGGTGCAGACGATCGACATTCTGGGTGACCAGCAACTCGATCCGCCCCTCACGTTCCAACTGCGCCAGGGCGTAATGCGCGGTGTTTGGCGAAGCTCGGCCGAAACGCGGCCAGCCGATCATGCTGCGCGCCCAGTAGCGCTGGCGCGTGGCGATCTCATGCATGAAGGCCTGCAGCGTCACCGGTGGTGCGCGCTTCCATTCCCCGTCACGGTCCCGATAATCCGGGATGCCGGAGTCGGTACTGCAGCCTGCGCCGGTCAGTACGAACAGGCGCGGATGAGTCTCGATGAATTGTTGCAGCGGGGTCATGACTTGCGGCTGGACGACATGCCCGCGGGCGGATCGTCCGAGCATACCCGACTCCGTGGCAGCCTCACGGCGGGCGCCGGTGGCTGCCACGGTAACCGGGTCAGGCGGCTTCGGCCTCGGCCGTTGCCTTCAAAGGCAAGGGACTGCGGATGATGTGGTCGAACGCGCTCAGCGCGGCGGTGGAGCCCGCACCCATGGCGACGACGATTTGCTTGTATGGCACGGTGGTGGCGTCGCCGGCGGCGAACACGCCCGGCAGCGAGGTCTGGCCACGGTCGTCGATCACGATTTCGCCGCGGGGCGAAAGCTCGATGGTGCCCTTCAGCCATTCCGTGTTCGGCAGCAGGCCGATCTGCACGAAGATGCCCTCCAGCTTGATGCTGTGCATGACGCCGTCGACGCGATCCTTATAGACCAGTCCGTTCACCCGCTGGCCGTCGCCGAGCACCTCGGTGCTCAACGCGCTGACGATGATGTCGACGTTGGACAGGCTGCGCAATTTGCGCTGCAGGACCTCATCGGCGCGCAGCTTGCCGTCGAATTCGACCAGGGTGACGTGGGCCACGAGTCCGGCCAGATCGATCGCGGCCTCGACTCCGGAGTTGCCGCCGCCGATGACCGCCACGCGCTTGCCCTTGAACAGCGGGCCGTCGCAGTGCGGGCAGTAGGCCACGCCCTTGTTGCGGTAGTCGTTTTCGCCGGGCACGCCCATCTGGCGCCAGCGTGCGCCGGTGG
>DASRUB010000245.1:0-3830 GCA_035655635.1 Rhodanobacter sp.
ACGGCCGAAGTCGCTTTGGTCGATGCGTTCGTCCACTTCGACGCCATCGGCACGCAGTTGTTCCAGCAGCGCGTCGAGGTCGTCGACGCGGAAGTTCAGCATGTGCGACTGCGGGCCGGGGCCGAAGTAGTCGGTGTCGGCGGCGAACGGCGTCCACAAGGCGTAGCCGGGGCGTTGTTCGTCTTCGTTGAAGCGCACGCCGCCCCATTCCTCGACGCTCAGTCCAAGATGCTTTGCGTACCACGCCGACAATGCCGCGGGGTCGCGTGATTTGAAGAAGATGCCGCCGAGTCCGGTGACCTTGGCCATGGAGTGCCTCGCGTTGTGTCTGGTGTTCCTGTGGGAGCGGCTTCTGCCGCGATGCTCTTTCGCCAACCGCGCCAGTCGCTATCGTTGCATCATCGCGGAGTGTCTGCATCTTCGCTCGGCTGCGTAGGGCGGACACCGTCCGCCGCTCTTCGGCAACGCGCACGAAGCAAGGGCCGGCGGGCGCTGCCCGCCCTACGAGGCTGCCACGTTCTTGCGTAGGAGCCCGCTCGCGGGCGATGCTCTTGCGAGTCCCGAGTCCTGAGTCCCGCAGAGCAGAAAAGCATCGCCCGCGAGCGGGCTCCTACGGGAGTGCCTCTGTTTCATCGAAGAATGCCTGCACATCCGTCAGCTCGCGCGTGCGCGGCATTGGCGGCACGCTGGCGAGGAACAGCTTGCCGTAACCCTTGGTCAACAACCGTGGATCGCACAGCACCAGCACGCCGCGGTCGTGCACGTCGCGAATCAGGCGCCCGGCACCCTGTTTCAGCGCGATCACCGCGCTGGGCACTTGCCAGCCCATGAACGGGTTGATGCCGGATTGTTCGAGCGCAGCGAGGCGCGCCATCAGCACCGGATCGTCGGGGGCGGCAAACGGCAGCTTGTCGATCACCACCACGCTGAGCGCTTCGCCGACCACGTCGACACCTTCCCAGAAACTGGCTGCGCCGAGCAGTACGCCGTGGCCGCTGGCGCGGAATTCTTCCAGCAGTCTTGGGCGCGGCGCGGTGCCTTGCACGAACAGCGGCCACGGCACCTTGTCCCGCAGCAGTTCGGCCGCCCGACGCAGCGCGCGGTGCGAGGTGAACAACAGGAAGGCGCGGCCGTTCGATGCCTGCAGCACCGGCAGCACCGCGTCGATGACCTGTTCGGTGTAGTCGCGTGCGTTGGGGTCGGGCAGGCCGGCAGGCAGATAGCAAAGTGCCTGGCGCGCGTAGTCGAACGGGCTTTCCAGGCTCAGCGTGCGCGGACTGTCCAGGCCGAGCTGGCGCGTGAAGTGCTCGAAGTTGCCGGCCACTGACAACGTGGCCGAGGTATGGATCCAGGCCGCCTGGGTGCGCTCGCGCAGGCCGCGCATGGGCGCGGCGAGATCCAGCGGCGTGGCGTACAACGCGAAGCCGCGCGGGAAGGTTTCGTACCAGCGCACGTCCTGGTCGCCGTGCGATTCGACGATGCGATCCAGCCGCTCGCTGAACAGTTGGGCGCGCTCATGCAGGTTGCCGAAGCCGCGCGAGCGTTCAGCCTGCGAGGCCAGCAGTTCGGCCAGCGTGGCCAGCAGTTCGCCGAGATCGCGCAGTGACGCGCGCACGTCGGAACGGTCGTCCAGCAGCGCGAACGCACCGCGCATAGGCAGCGGCTCCATCGCCAGTCGCAGTTTACGCAGCGCGTCCTGCAGCGCCTCGACCGGCTCCAGCAGCAGGCCGATCGCACCGGTGACGCCGCTGCATTCAGTCAACGTGTCCTGCGTCATGTCAGTGAGCTGGCGCGCACTGATGCTTTGTGAAAAAAATTGTCCGGCCAACTCGGGGATCTGGTGCGCCTCGTCGAGGATGAAGGCCGCCGCGCCCGGAAGGATTTCGCCGAAACCCTCCTGTTTCAGCGCTAGATCGGCGAACAGCAAGTGATGATTGACCACCACCACGTCCGCTTCCATCGCCTCGCGGCGCGCCTTGAACACATGACAGTCGTCGTAGAACGGACACTCCACGCCCAGGCAATTCTCCGGCGTGGAGGTGACGCGTGGCCACAGCGGCGACTCCTCCGGCACGTCGGCCAACTCCATGCGGTCGCCGCGACGGGTACGCGCCGACCACGCGCGGATGGTCGCCAGTTGCGCGGCCTGCACGCGTTCGAAGCTGGCGCCTTCGCGCACGGTCTGGTCCAGCCGATACAGGCACAGGTAGTTGGCGCGGCCTTTCAGCAGGGCCGTCTTCTGCCGCGTGCCCAGCACCGAGCGCACCCTGGGCAGATCGCGAAAATACAGCTGGTCCTGCAGCGCCTTGGTACCGGTGGAGATGATCACCCGCTCGCCCGACAACAGTGCGGGCACCAGGTAGGCGTAGGTCTTGCCGGTGCCGGTGCCCGCCTCGGCAACCAGCGTGTCGCGCCCGTCGATCGCTTGCGCCACCGCGCGAGCCATGAGCTGTTGCGCCAGGCGCGGCGCGAAATTGGGCAGTTCCCGCGCAAACGGGCCTTCGGCACCCAGCAGGTTGCCGATCTCGTCCTCGTCACGCATTTCCGTATCGATCATCGTTGCAGTATCGCGCAGCACCGGCAGCCGGAGAACCCGCATGGATCGCGATGCGGCGGCATGCGCCGGAATGCATCACGGCTGCTGGATCACAGGACCGCCCGCGATCGCCCTCAATAGCGGGGGATGTCCGCCTTGCGGCATTGCTGCACCCACTTGCGCGCGCTGTCCGCGCCGACTTGGTCGTGGGCCTGCAGGCGCACTTCCACGATGGTCTGCCAGTTGCGTGCGCACAATGGACCCAGCCTGGGGCCCAGCGACCATGATTGGTGGGCGAGCTTTTCGGCGTTGGCGAAATCACCCAATTGCACCGCGAGCTCGGCGCGATCCTGCAGCAGGTCGGGCGAGTCCGGCGTGATCTTGAGCGCCTGGTCCAGCTCGACTGCCGCATCGGCATACTTGCCGGCCTGCTCGTGCTGGTCTGCGGCGTCGACCAGCGCGGCAACCGCCGGATCGCGCAGCGGCTTGACGTCGATGACCGAGTTGTCGTCCGCGCCGGCGGCGCGGATCGCGGCCACCATGTCATGGCTGGTGACGGCATGGCTCGATGGCGTGGCCTGCTGCGGCGTGGTGCGCGAGAACAGGCTGCAACCTGCCGCCAGCAAGACCACCAGCAGCAAGGGCAACCGCAAAAAAAGACGCTTGAGCGGAAAGCACATGATCAGTTCCGGATCGGTGGGTTGCTGGAAGATGCCGCGGGCGGATTGGCCGCTGGTGTCGAGGAATCATCGCCGAACAGATTCTGCACACCCTGCCAGAAACAGCCTCCGGTATCGGCGGGCAAGCTGCCGGCCACCACCGGCACCTGTTGCGCGCCCTGGCATTGCGATTCGGTGCGCCTGCCGTCCGCGGGATTGATCCAGGCCATTTCCAGGCCTGCACCCGGCGCGGCAGACAACGGCCGGGTCGGCAGCTTGGCGAACAGGTCGCGCCAGGCGCGCAAACCGCCGCTGGCACCGAACAGGGTGGTCGGCTTGTTGTCGTCGCGACCCATCCAGAACACCGCCAGCTGCTCGCCGGTGAAGCCGGCAAACCAGCTATCGCGCATGTCGTTGCTGGTGCCCGTTTTGCCCGCGGCGTGCAACCACGCCAGGCTGGAATTGCCAATGGCGCTGGCGGTGCCGTATTCGGCCACCTGCTGCATCGCCCAGGTGGTCAGCCGCACGGCTTCCTGGTATTCACCGGGACCGGATTGCACCTGGTAGCGCTTGATGGTGCGGCCATTGCCATCCAGCACGCCGCGCACCGCCAGCAAGGGCAAGGCGTGTCCGTC
>DASRUB010000246.1:0-2459 GCA_035655635.1 Rhodanobacter sp.
ATACAGCTCGCTGATCGGATGAGTCAGCCTTCCGGCAAAATGGAACTCGCCTTCGTAGTTGCCCAGGTACGCCAGCGGGTGTCCGGCGTGCTCGGCCTCACCCAGCAGGTGCGCAGCCGGGCGTAGGTCCCAGCGCGGCCACAGGGTCAGAGTGAACAAGGTGTTGAGGGCGAGCACGCCGATCAACCCGGCCACCGCCAGGCGGCGCAGTTCACCGCGGCCGCGCAGCAGCAGCAGGCCGCCCAGCAGCAGGAACACCACACTGAAGTAGCGGCTGTACGGAGCGGCTGCATCGACCCAGTCGCCATGCAGATAGTTGCCGGTCACCAGCAGCGGTAGTACGAACAGCGCCATGGCAAATGCGATGCCGCCCACGCCCAGCGGCCAAGTGCCGAGCCAGCCGTTGCCGGCCAGTGCCGGTTGCCGCTCGCGCAGTACGGCGATTGCGCCGGCCATCAGCAGGACGATACCGCCGGCCTCCGGAAACAGGTAATACGGCTGCTTGCCGCTGATCAGCGAAAACACGATGAAGCTGGGTATCAGCCAGCACAGCGCAAAGCGCAGGCCCGGCTCCAGCGGGCGCCGCAAACTGGCGATGGCGACCCACACGCGCGGCCAGCCACTGAACGGAAACAGCAACGGCAGCAGCCACAGCAGGTAGAACCAGAACGGTTCGGCATGATTCTGCAGATCTTTGCCCACGGACAGCTTGTCGACTACGCGGCCGGCGGTCTGGGTGAAAAATAACCGCTGCCGGTAGGCGTCGCCGCCGGAGAACCCGGCCGGCAGTGCCCACGCCAGCAGCATCGCGCCACCGAGCAGCAGTGCCAGTACGCCGCGGCCATACCAGCGCGCGCGGTGCTGGCGCGCCCAGTCGTTCCACAGCGGACCGAGCAGCCACGGGAAGATCACGTGCAGCAGCATCACCGGGCCCTTGGTCAGCAGGCCCAGGCCGATGCACAGGCCGAACAGCAGCCAGCGCGGTTCGGCCCGTTGCGTCTTCGAAGTCAGGCACAGCAATGCCGCCAGCGTCCACATCGCCAGCAACCCGTCGTACATGATCTGCAGGCCAAACAGGAACGCGCAACCCAGCGCCAGCAGCATCCACGGTGCGGCCCTGGCCATCCACGGCCGCTGCGGAAACAGGCGCCGGGCCAGCAGCGAGACCATCACCAACTGGGCGCCACCGATGAGCACCTCCAGCACGCGAGGCCAGACGTCACTGACGCCGAACACGAACCAGCCGGCATGGATCAGCCAGAACAGCAGCGGCGCCTTCTCGCTGTAAGGCTGGCCGTTGATGTGCGGTACCAGCCACTGGCCGTGGTTCCACATGTCCCAGGCCACCGCCAGGGTGCGTGTGGAGTACAGCGGCATCGGGCCATGCGAGAAGATCGCCAGCAGGGCCACCACCATCCACAGCGGCAACCAGGGCCAGACGCCACGCACGTGTTGCAGTCGGTTATAGGGGCTTGATGACACGGGCAGACTCTTGGTGAACTGCAGCAATTCTAGCTCGCGCCATGCCGGCACTTGGGCGCCGGTCTGATCAGGCCGGTCCCCAGTAACCGATGCGGCGGCGCAACTTCAGCTTGCGCCACAGGTTCAGCGGCTTGCGCCGGCGGCTGCGACCGCCCTGAGCGACAAAGGCGTCGATGGCATCGAGCACGCGTTCGCTGGAGCGCCCGTCGCGACGGGGGTGGATCGCGTCGGCATAGTCGCGGATCGCCCGCAGCAATTCCGGCGGCCGCGCCAGCGCACGCTCGATCGCGCCTTCGAACTGTGCCGGATCGTCGATGTCGATCAGCTGCGGGCCGGGCCGGCGGTTCTTGAAGGTCACCACCGGCTTGCCGGTGAGCAGGAATTCGTTGAGCGCGGAGGAGGTGTCGGAACACATCATGTCGACCTGCGCAAACAGGTCCAGGATGTTGTCATCCTCGGCAAAGCGCAGGTGGTCGTTCTGCAGCGCCTGGTACCGCGCACGGGTTTGCGCGCTCATCTTCGGATGGAAGGTGACGATCCAGCGCCAGCGACCGTCGCGCGAGAGGCGCCGCACCTCTTCATGCAACGTCTCGGCGGCGCTCCATGATGGCGAGAAGGTGGAGTGGTACAAAATCACCGGCGGCTGTCGCACCGGCGGTAGCGGGCCGGCGATGGCGCGCATGAAGGGGTCGAGTTTCGGCCAGCCGGTTTCGGTCACCGCGAAATGGCCGAGCTGGTCCGCCAGCGCCTTGAACTGAGCGGTGTCGTGCGGGCCGGTGGTGCAGTACAGGTCGAAGAAACCGCGGATATAGATGTGCCGTGGCTTGCCGGCATCAAAGCCGTGGAACACCTCGACCTTCACCCCAGGGAAAAAATGCGGCAGGTGGTTGCCCGGGGTCAGCACGGCGTCAGGCTTCCAGGCGCGCACTTCGGACACCGTCAGCAGGCGTTCGCCATCGACCAGGTCCTCGGCACCC
>DASRUB010000247.1:0-9359 GCA_035655635.1 Rhodanobacter sp.
CTGAGGCTCAGGCGGCGTTGCGGCTGGCCAACTGGCGCAGCACATATTGCAGGATGCCACCATGGCGGTAGAAGTCGCGCTCCTTCGGCGTCAGCAACATCACGTGCACGAAGAACTCCTTCGTGCTGCCATCGTCGGCGGTGACCGTCACCCGGGCTTCCTTTGCGTTGCCATTGTCGAAGCCGCTGATCGCGAACGTCTCGTTGCCGGTCAGGCCCAGCGACTTCGCATTTTCGCCTGCCTTGAACTGCAACGGCAGCACGCCCATGCCGACCAGGTTGGAGCGATGGATTCGCTCGAAGCTCTCTGCAATCACTGCCTTGATGCCCAGCAGCAGTGTGCCCTTGGCAGCCCAGTCGCGCGATGATCCCGTGCCGTATTCCTTGCCGGCAATGACCACCAGTGGCGTGTCGTCTTGTTTGTACTTCATCGCGGCATCGTAGATCGTCATCTGTTCGCCGCTGGGGATATGGCGGGTGAAGCCGCCTTCCACGCCGTCGAGCAGCTGGTTCTTGATGCGGATGTTGGCGAAGGTGCCGCGCACCATCACGTCGTCGTTGCCGCGGCGCGAGCCGTACGAGTTGAAGTCGATCGGCTTCACCCCACGCGAGATCAGGAAGCGTCCGGCCGGAGAATCCTTCTTGATCGAGCCGGCGGGCGAGATGTGATCGGTGGTGATCGAGTCGCCGAACAGGCCGATGCAGCGTGCACCATGGATGTCACTGACCGGGGTCAGCTCCATCGTCATGCCGTCGAAGTAGGGCGGATTCTTGATGTAGGTGGAATCCTTGTCCCACTCGTATAGCGCACCGTCGGGCGAGGCGATCGCGTTCCAGCGCTCGTCGCCCTTGAACACGTCGGCGTAGTTCTTCTTGAACATTTCCGAGGTCACCGCACCCGCCATCAGATCGCTGATTTCCTTGTTGGAGGGCCAGATGTCCTTCAGGTAGACGTCCTTGCCGTCCTTGCCTTGGCCCAGCGGCTGTGTCGTCAGATCGATGTCCAGCGTGCCTGCCAGCGCATACGCCACGACCAGCGGCGGCGAAGCGAGGTAGTTCATTTTGACTTCGGCATGGACGCGGCCTTCGAAGTTGCGGTTGCCGGAGATCACCGCTGCGGCGGTGAGGTCGCCATCGGTGATGGCCTTGCTGATGTCGTCCGGCAGCGGACCGGAGTTGCCGATGCAGGTGGTGCAGCCGTAACCGACCAGGTAGAAGCCCAGCTTGTCCAGCTCGGTCAGCAGGCCGGTCTTTTCCAGATAATCGGTGACGACCTTGGACCCGGGCGCCAGCGACGTCTTCACCCATGGCTTGGATTTCAGACCCAACGCTGCGGCTTTCTTCGCCAGCAGACCGGCGCCGAGCATGACCGCCGGGTTGGACGTGTTGGTGCACGAGGTGATCGCGGCGATGACGACGGAACCGTCATCCACGTCGAACTCCTCGCCCGGTCGCAGCACATGCTGGCTACGCGAGCTTGCGCTGGAATCGCGGCCGACTGCCGTACCGCCGCCTTCATTGGCAAAACGGGCCTCGGCACCGTTGCGGTTGGTCGTGGTCGCGCCAAGATTGGTATGGAAATTCTGCTTGACGTCGGACAGCAGTACATGGTCCTGCGGACGCTTGGGACCGGCCATGGACGGCTTTACGCTGGCCAGGTCCAGCTCCAGCGTGACGGTGTAATCGGCCGGCGGCGTATTGTCGTCATGCCACAGCCCCTGCGCCTTGGCGTAAGCCTCCACCAAGGCAATGCGCTCCTCGCTGCGCCCGGACAGGCGCAGGTATTTCAGCGATTCGGCATCGATCGGGCTGATCGCGCAGGTGGCGCCGTATTCGGGCGACATGTTGCCGAGGGTGGCACGGTCGGCCAGCGCCAGGTGCTTCAGGCCCGGGCCGAAGAATTCGACGAACTTGCCGACCACGCCTTCGCGGCGCAGCAGCTCGGTGACGGTGAGCACCAGGTCGGTGGCGGTGGCGCCTTCGGAAAGCTTGCCCAGCAGTTTCATGCCGACCACCTGCGGGATCAGCATCGACGAAGGCTGGCCGAGCATGGCCGCTTCCGCCTCGATGCCACCCACGCCCCAGCCGAGCACGCCCAGACCGTTGACCATGGTGGTATGCGAGTCGGTGCCGAACAAGGTGTCCGGGTAGGCCCACAGCTGTCCGTCGACTTTGTTGTCCATGACCACGCGGGCGAGGTGCTCCAGGTTCACCTGGTGCACGATGCCGGTGCGCGGCGGCACCACCTTGAAATCGGTCAGCGCTTTCTGGCCCCAGCGCAAGAAGCTGTAGCGGGCCTGGTTGCGCTGGAACTCGATGGCAACGTTCTTTTCAAGCGCGTCTTCGCTGCCGAACACATCCACCTGCACCGAGTGATCGATCACCAGCTCCGCTGGCGACAACGGGTTGATCAGCGTCGGGTCGCCGCCGAGCGACGTCATCGCATCCCGCATCGCCGCCAGGTCGACCACGCAGGGCACGCCGGTGAAGTCCTGCAACAGGACGCGCGCCGGCATGAACGACATCTCGGTGTCCGGTTCCTTCTTCGCATCCCAGTTGGCGACCGCCTCGATTTCCTTCGAAGTGACGTCGGTACCGTCTTCGTGGCGCAGCAGGTTCTCCAGCAGGATCTTCATCGAGTACGGGAGCCGCTTCAGGTCGAAGCGCTCGCCCAACTTGGTCAGGCTGGCGAAGGCGTAGCTCTTGCCATTGACTTCGAGCGTGTCGCGGACGGAAAAGGTGTCTTTCATGGTGCGGCTCCTGGCTGAATGCTGAATCCTGCGGCTGGGATGATTGACGGCGGTGTGGCAGTCACCAACCCGGCGAAACGACGATTATCGCTCAAACGCCGCAAGTCCGGTTTGGACGGGTTGGAATGGATCGGACGCCTGCCGGACTGCCGCGCCGGTTAGACTTCGGCTTGTGCACTCAGGCCACGTCGCGCTCCACACAGGATGCCCGTGTTAGCAACCCCAGACAAACGCCTTTGACGACATGCAGCGTTCGATGATTTCGACCATCCTTGCCGCCGTTTCGCTGCGCGACCTCGCGCTGGTGCAGGCGGTGCATCGCCAGGGCAGTTTCAACAGTGCGGCGCGCGCCATGCACATCAGCCCATCCGGGCTGTCGCACCAGGTGCAGAAGGTCGAGCACGCCCTCGGCGCGCCCCTGTTCGAACGGGGTGGCCGACGCGTGGTGCCGACCGCGGGCGGCCAGCGCTTGTTGCAGCAGATCGATGCCGTGCTTGCGGCCGCCGAACATCTGCAGCAGCTTGCCCGCGCGGGCGACGTGGCCTTCGGCGGCGCGCTGCGGCTTGGCGTGCCGGCCTCGCTCGGGCCTTATCTGCTGCCCCATCTCATCACGCCGTTTCCGCAGCACTTCCCCGGTGCACGGCTGGGTATTTCCGAAGGCAAGCCACGTGGTTTGCTGCGCCGCTTGCACGAAGGCGAGCTGGATGCCGTGCTGGCGCCGCCGGCGCCAAGCATCAGCGGAATCGCTTCGCGCCCGCTGTTCTTCGAGCCATGGGAATTGATGCTGCGCTCGGATCATCCCCTGGCCGGTCGACGCAGCATCGGGCTGGATCAACTCGATCCGGCGGACGCCACCCTGATGGCGGAAAGCCATGCCGACGGACTGGGCGGGCACGAACACGGTCATGTGCAGGATGTCAGCCTGGAGAGCCTGGCGGCCCTGGTCAGCCTGCGCGGCGGATATGCGCTGGTTCCCGCCTTGGCGCACGAACGACTGGCCTCGATGCCGGGCATCCTGCTGGCCAGACTCAAGGGGCAGGCCAGCGGCCGCGAGATCGCGTTGTACTGGCGTGATGCGTCGCCCTGGCACGATGACCTGCAGGCGTTCGCCGAACTGCTGCGCAAGCTTGCGCGGCAACGCCCGGGGCTGCGGGTGCGCAGCGGCAAGGCCTGAAAGCGCGCGCGGGCGACACGTCTTCAGCGTGCCCCGAGTTCAGCGCGTCGAGCTCAGCGTGCCAGGAACCTGTCGGACTTTGGTGGTCGAGGCGAGGATTCGGCTGGGCGCGGACAGATTGCTGACGATCTGCAATTCCCCAATGGTTCCAAGGACCAGGAAATGGCTATGGAATACGCCATGACGACAAGACATCACACCCCTCTCTCCCAATCAAGGGCAGGCATACGGAGCGCCGGCGTCTCGCCGGCATGCTCTGGCGGGCGGGACGCCTGCGCTCCCAGTGGCGGGTAGTGGACGGCACAAACGGACTCGCAGACCGGCCAACCAAAGCCCGACAGGGTGCTAGCCAAGCTGCATGTCGTGCGCGACCGCCTCGTAGCGCTCGATCACGTCGTCGACGCCGATCAGGTCCATCACGCCAGGCTTCTCGATCTTGCTGCCCCAGGCAATTTCGCTGGCTGGTTTGCCCAGGTATTTGCGGGCAGCCGCATCGTATTTGTTCACGCACCAGCGACGGTCGGAGTATGGGCCGGAGCGGTCCGGGTTGCTGGCCGCATGCAGGCCGAGCACGCGGGTGCCCATGCTGTTGGCCATGTGCATCGGCCCCGAGTCGGGGCCCAGCAACAGTTGCGCCCGCGTGAACAGCGCCATCAGTTGTTTCAGGGTGTCCTTGCCGGTGAGGTCGATTGGTTTGCATCGGCAGGCGGCGAGGATAGCGTCGGCCATCGTCCGTTCGATCGCGGACGGGCCGCCGGTCAACACCGTCCGCCAGCCGCGGGAGGCGGCATGATCCATCACCGCCGCATGGCGCTCGGGCCGCCAGTTGCGCAAGGCATGGCTGGAGGTGGGGCTGACCAGCAGGGTGGGAGTGTCGCCGGGAAGTTGTTCGGCCGCCCAGGCGTGCGCTTCGTCGGGAATCGGGATGTCCCAGCGCACCTGGGTCTGTTTCAGTCCCAGCGGCTCGCAGAAGCTGCCGATCGCATCGAGCACGTGCTCGCCGGCGCGCGCGGGAATGCGTTCATTGATGACCAGTCCGTGCAGATCCCTGGCGCGGGCGTGGTCGTAGCCGATACGGCGATTCGCCCTGATGCCCAGGCTCAGCAGGTTCGAGCGCATGGCTACCTGCATCTGCAACAGGGCGTCGAAGTGCCGCCCCTGCAGCGCGGCGTGGACCGCGCGCATGCCTGCCCAGCCCGCCGCCTTGTCGAAGGTGACGAATTCCACGCCGGGCAGGTCACCGACCAGCTTGCGTTCGAGTTTGCCGACGATCCAGGTCAATGATGCCTGCGGCCATGCCTGTTGAAGCGTGCGCAGCAACGGCACGACATGGGTCACGTCGCCGATGGCGGACGTGCGCAGCAGACAGATGGAGGACGGGTGAGTCATGGGCCTGGGTTAGAATCCGTGGTCGGTCACCAGGCATGATGATGCACGAACGCATGCACCAAGAAGCCCGAAGCGCGATTCTGTGCGACGCAGCGACGTTGCCACAAGTCGATCAAGACTGGTTTGCGCCGGAGTACTGGCGTGCGCGTGACGGCTTGCGCGTGCAAGCCGGTGGTCGCGGTGGCGTGGCGATCATCGAAAGTCCGGTGGGCGATTGTGTGTTGCGCCATTATCGGCGAGGCGGTCTGGTCCGGGCGCTGATGGGAGATCGCTACCTGTGGACCGGCGCGGACCGCACCCGGCCGTTCAGGGAGTTTCGGCTGCTGGCGGCAATCACCCGACTGGGGTTGCCCGGGCCATCGGTGGTCGCCGCGCGCTACCGGCGCGAGGGATGGTTCTATCGCGCCGACCTGATCACCCGTCGCATCGCCGATGCGCATACGCTTGCCGAATGCGTGGCCATGGGGCGCCTCGATCGCGAGCTGGCAGAAGCAGTCGGCGCCGTGGTCGGACGTTTCCACCGCGCCGGCATCTGGCACGCGGATCTGAACGCGCACAACGTCCTGGTGTCGCCGGATGGCCTGCATTTGATCGACTTCGATCGCGGCCGCCAGCGCACGCCAGCCACGATCTGGCAGCAAGCCAATCTGCAACGCCTGCGCCGATCGCTGCTCAAGCTCGGTGCCGCCGGCGATGGCGAGGCGGCGTTCGAGAGCACGATCTGGCAACCACTGCTGCACGGTCATGGGCGCACACTGACGTCATGAACTGGCATTTGCACTTTCTTGGAGTAGGGGCGGCCCATGCCGCGGCGCTGGGCTCTTCGGCGGTGGTGCTGGAGCGCGACAACCAGCCTGTTTTGCTGGTTGACTGCGGGCCGGATACGCTCGACCGTTACATGGCGACATACCAAACCTTGCCGTCGGCCGTGTTCATCACCCATACCCACATGGATCACGTGGCGGGGCTGGAGCAGCTGTTCTTCAAGCTGTGGTTCGATCCCGAGCGTCGCGGCACCACCTGGTTGTTTGCCCATGCCGCACTGATCCCCTGGTTGCAGGCGAGGGTGGCCGATTACCCGGGTGTACTGGCCGAAGGTGGCGTCAATTTCTGGGAGGCATTTCAGCTGGTGCCATGCTCGCGCGGTTTCTGGCTGGACGGCCTGTGGTTCGATGTTTTCGCCACCCGGCATCACACGCCAGGCACCTCGTATGGCCTCGCGCTGGATGGCAGTTTCGTCTATACCGGCGACACCCGACCGATCCCGGAGGTATTGGCGCGATATCACGGCGCTGATGTCGTGATCGCACATGATTGCAGTCTCGTCGGCAATCCTTCGCATACCGGCCTCGATGATATTGAACGCGAGTACCCGGACAGCCTGCGCCGACAGCTGTTGCTGTATCACTACGGCAGCGTCGCCGATGGCGATGCACTGGCCTCACGAGGCTACCGCGTGGCAAAGGCGGGCGAGCGCATCGCGCTGGCAACCCCCGCCCCACCGCGTGCCGACGCCGGTTGACTCGCCCCAGTCCGCTTGCCTGTATCCGGGCCTGCCGCTATCCTTCCGCTTCTTTGTCGGACAGCGATTTCCCGGCAAAGGCGGTTTCACCCATGCGGAGAGGTGTCCGAGTGGTTGAAGGAGCACGCCTGGAAAGTGTGTATACGGTAAAACGTATCGCGGGTTCGAATCCCGCTCTCTCCGCCATATATGCAATAAAAGACCCTGCTCTCGCAGGGTTTTTTGTGGGTATACGGACTCTGGTGTAGGTTCTGGTGCCTGATCAGCGTGTGGCCCGTCAGGCGTGTGATGCCGGTTTTGCCTCCGACTCGACTGTTGACGATTTGGAAGCTGATGTCGATTTGAGGTCAGCTGCGCTGGTTCGCGCCGATCATTGAGTGGCGCCGCCGACGGTCTGCAATTGACAAAAAACCAAGCTCGAGGAATGTCTGCTTTCTGGATGCCAATTTTTCCGGGAGTGACGGCAAAATTTTGGCTCTTTGTACGTGGGTATACGTGGCTCCGACCCGCGGTTTGGATTTGAGAGGTTTGGCGTTCTTCTGTAAGCGTCTGCCCGTCGCATCTTCCATTGGCTCAGCCTGAGCGCTCTCCTGTGCGCCTGTTTTCACAGGAGCGCAGCGATGGGCAAGCAAAGCGGTGGCATCGGGCCAGCGGTGTGGATCTGGTGGCTGGTGTGCCCACCGGTCGATTTTCGCTGCGGGATGGATCGGTTGCTCGTGCAGGTGCGTGAGACGTTGGGGCGCGAGCCACTGGACGGGTCGGCGTACGTCTTTCGCAACCGACACGCGAACCGGCTCAAGGTGTTGGTGGTGGACGCGCAAGGCGTGTGGTTGGCGATGCGGCGATTGCACCAGGGTCGTTTCTTTTGCCCATCGACGAACGATGCGTTGTGTTCGTTGAGCCGGGCGCAGTTCCGCTGGCTCACGTTGGGAGTGGATTGGCAGCGTTTGTCATGTGACAAGAGTCCCGTAGGCAAAATTATCTAGACGGCTATAGTGGCGGCATGGATGCCGCCGCACTCAACGCCATCACCGACCTTGCCACGTTGCGGGCCATGGTGCGCAGTCAGCTGGCGGAGGTCACCCTGCGTGACGCAGCCATCGCCAAACACGCTACTGCCATCGCCGAGCGCGATCACACGATTCGCGCGCGTGACCTCAAGATCGACAAGCTCACGTTCGAGCTGGCCCGTCTGCGCCGTACGCAGTTCGGGGCGAAGGCCGAAGGCCTGGACAGTGGCCAGCGCGAGTTGTTCGAGGAAACCAAGGCCGAAGACCTGGCCGCGCTTGAGGCGGAGCTGGAAGCGCTGCAAAAGGACATCGGCAGGCCGGTGGCCGAGTCGCCGCACCGGGCGCCTGTGCGGCGTCCGCTGCCAGCCGACCTGCGGCGCGAGACGACCATCCACACCCCGGGTCGCTGCGACTGCGCCGCTTGCGGCGCCACGCTGGTGAAGATCGGCGAGCATGCAAGCGAAAAGCTCGACGTGGTGCCACCGGAGTTCTTCGTGCGACGTGACATCTACCCGCAATACGCCTGTCCGCAGTGCGAGACGATCGTGGCCGAGCCGGTGGCGCCGGCCATCATCGACCGTGGCCAGGCGGCATCGGGTCTACTCGCGCACATCGCAATCCAGAAATACGTCGATCATCTGCCGTTGTACCGGCAGGAAGCCATCTTCGCCCGCTCCGGTATCGACCTCTCACGCAGTACGCTCGCCGAATGGGTGGGGCGGATCGGCACCGCGTTGCAACCGCTCGCCGATGCGCTGCACCGCAAACTCTTGGCCCTGCCCATCATGCACGCCGATGAGACCCCGGTGCCACAACTCGATCCGGGTGCCGGTAGGACCAAGCGTGCCTATCTGTTCGTCTACGCCGGCCATGGCTGGCCGGATGACGCAGGTACCAGCACGGCCCGAAGTCCAGGCCAAAGCCCCATCGTGGTATTCAACTATTGCCCCACGCGGGCTGGCAAACACGCGGCTGCCTTCCTCGGCAACTGGCAGGGCGCGTTGATGGTCGATGACTATGGCGGCTATAAGGCGCTATTTGCCCGCGGCGTCACCGAGCTTGGCTGCTGGGCGCACGCGCGACGTAAATTCTTCGACGTGCACAAGGCCAGCGGCAGTCCGGTGGCCAAGGAGGCGTTGCACCGGATCGGTGAGCTCTACGCGCTCGAAGCCAAGTGGCAGCCACTCGACCCGGCTGCACGGGGCGAACGGCGCCAGCACGAATTACGTCCCCAAATCGACGCTCTGAAGCAATGGCTCGACGACCTGCAACCCAAGGTGCTCGGCAACAGTGGGCTCGCCAATGCCGTCAACTACACCCTCAAACGCTGGGCCGCGCTGGCGCGCGTTGCCGACGACGGCCGTTATCCCATCGACAACAATCGCGCCGAGAATGCGATCCGTCCGATCGCCATCGGTCGCAAGAACTGGCTCTTCACCGGTTCCGAAGCCGCCGGCAAACGTGCTGCCGCGATCATGAGCCTGATCGCCACCGCCAAGGCCAACGGCATCGAAC
>DASRUB010000248.1:0-6891 GCA_035655635.1 Rhodanobacter sp.
GCCGATCAACCGCCACGGCATCGCGCGCAGGTTGCGGCGCACCCTGGGCACCAGCAGCAGGGCGATTGCCACCAGCAACATGCGCCACCACACCAGCGGCAGCGCTGGCAGGGTAATCAGCTTGCCCAGGATCGCGGTGAAACCCCACAGCAACACGCAGAAATGAATCTGCAGACGGGCCTGGTTGACGGGTTGCATGGGGAGATTCGTGCGAAGAGGAGTGCGGGGATTCTAGCGCCGGTCACCACCATCAATGCCTCCTTGTTTCCCGCCCCCATCACGGCCTGAGTTGCGCAGCTGCGTAGGGCGGGCAGTCCCCGCCTGTTCTTCGACCGGTGCGTCATGGCCGAGGGTGGCGGGCAGTGCCCGCCCTGCAAGGCTGGTTTACGCATCCATGTGCGTCATTTTTTGGCTGGCGGTGCCATCTTGCCGGAGTGGCGCAGTTGCTGCAGCACGGCGCGGCAGGTGTTGTCGCCGCTGTCCTCGTTGTCATGGCTGGGTGCAATCAGGGCGATCAGCGCGGCGGCCGGTGCGGCGATCGTGCCCAACGCAATTGCACCGGCGCCGCGAAGGAGCAGTGGACCCTTCTGCACGCCGACGTCCGGGTGCTTCAACGTCCCGCGCACATACAGCGGCGAGCGCAGCGACAGGATGCGCAGGCCCCTGGTGTGCGGCTGCACCTCCAGGTCGAGCTTTTCGGTGGCGAGGTTCACCGTGCCGTCCACGTTGATCACCGCGTCACCGGTGTCGAACACGAACAGGCGCATGTCGAACAGGCCGTTTTTCGCGCTCATGTCGGTCGCGGCGCAATTGATCTTCACGGTCTTGTCGCCGAACAACTTGCCGATGATGATGTTGCCCACGTTGAGCCCGGCAGTTTCCAGCAGCGTCTTGCTGATCGCTCCATCATTCATCAGCAGCTTCAGCTCGCCATCGGCGCTTCCCAGCAACGCGGCGATGGAATTGCCTTTGGCCGTCAGCTCGGCGTCGCCGTTGATCTCGCCGAAGCTGGTGCGCATGGGCGCGAACCCGGGGAACAGTTGCTTCAGCTTGAGGTGGCGCGCATGCAGTTTCAGCAGACCATGCATGGGGTCGCGGCTGCCGTCGAGCGTGATGTTGCTGCGCACGTGGCCGCCGGCCACGCCAAAGTTGAGCGGATCCAGATACATCGCGCCATCTTTGAGCACCAGGTGGGTGCTGAGCGAATCGATCGGCAGCATCGTGCCGTGCTCGATCCGGGTGGCGCTGAAATTCACGTCCGCGTCCATGCTCTTCCAGCGCCCGGTGCGGAAGGGTTCGACTGGCAACAGTTTGCCTTCGGGTTGCGCGGTACCGTCATCGCGCTGCTTCTTCGCGGCGTTCGAGTCGCCGCCGATCAATGGCGCCAGATCCGAGAATCGCAACAGTCTGGAATTCAGGTCTCCGCTGAGCCTGGGCCGCTCGCCGCCTGTCACGAACAGCAGGTTGCCTGCCAGGTCGCTGCCGCCCACGTGACCATGGAAGTCCTTGTAGCTGTAGCGGCTGCCCTGGCCGCCCAGCTTGGCCGTGAGGTGGCCCTCGGTGGCGTACGGCGGTGTGTCGGGCAGAGCGATGCCGGTGAGGGGGTAGAGGCTGGCCATGGTCGAGCCGGAAAGCCACAGGCGCAGATCCAGTGCGCCGAGGTGTAGCGGGTTGCTCAAGGTGCCGACCAGCGCGATGTGGTTGTCGCCTATGTGGACATCAGCCTGGACCGGAAACGGTTTGTCGGCATCCTGCAGCGCCAGCACCGCGCCCGTTTTCCCCTGGCCGGTGAGTGAAGCGCCTTGATAGGATCCCTGGGCGTTCCAGGCAAACTGATAGGTCAGGGATTTGTTGGACTTCACGGGCTGGCCGTCCGCCGTGCCTGCGGCGTCCGCGCCGGTTTTCGCACCGGTCTCGCCCGTCTGTTTGCGCGAGTCGCGGGTTTGCTGCGCCACGATCTCGTCGTAGGGGATGGCGGCCTGCAGTGGCGTCACGGTGATCTTGAGCCTGGATCGGGTTACCTCGTCATCCAGTCGGATAGTGCCCTCGTCGAAGCCGACCGAGCCAATGTCCAGACGCCACGTTGATGGTGCGGTTTCCCGCGGGAGGTCGAAAATCCAGGTCGCGCGGCCTTGCTTGTCACGCTCCAGGTCGACGCTGGGATTTACCAGCTGCAGCGACGGCACCTCGATCCGATGCGCCAGCAACGCCAGTGGCGACAGGCGGAAGCGCAGTGCCGCGAGATGAGCGAATTGCGCTTTCGCGGCCCAGTCCGGATTGGCAATGCGTACGTCGCGTGCCGTGAACTCCGGCCAGGGAAGCCACGAGGCGAGCCAGCTGCCGCCGTGCGCGCGCCGCCAGTCGACCGTGAGATCGCCGTTGATGGCGAACGGCCTGCCAATGGCCAGGCTGACCTTGTCGCTCACAAACGGGCGCAGGCGATTCCAGTTGAACGTGGCAATCACGATCAACGACAAGGCGACCAGCGCCAGCAGGGCGCTGCCGATCACGACGATTGTCCTGCTGCCACGCCTCATGGGTTTGCTCCGCGCTGCCGGATCTCCGGTGCGCCACCGTGGGCACCGAGCTGTCGTTCCATACACTGCAGCGAGTCATAGCCAAGGGCATGACAAGATTATGTGGTCGTGCCGTGCTGCCGTTCAGCCTCGCAGACTGCCAGGAGCCTGTCGGACTTTGGTGGCCGGGTCGAGATTTCGGCTACGCGAGGACAGATTGCCATCGCACCTCCCTCCCGGCAAAGACCGGCATACGGAGCGCCGGCGTCTCGCCGGCACGCGCTGGCGGGCGGGACGCCCGCGCTCCTGGTGGTGGAGTAAGGGCCGGTATACGGAGCGCCGGCGTCTCGCCGGCAGGCTCTGGCGGGCGGGACGCCCGCGCTCCCAGTGTTCGCAGACCGGCCAATCCAAAGTCCGGCAGGCTGCCAGGCGCAGGCGGTTGTCCTTCAGTCGCTATTGACCCGGGTGATACTCGCGCTCGGTGTGACCCTTCAGTTGCTCCGGCCAGAAGTACACGGTGCGCAGGTTGCCGGTGGTGTAGCGCTCGGCTTCATCGTTGAAGTGTGGCGAGTCGGGATGGCCGCTTTCGCCGCCGGCGGTGATCGCCCGGGCGCGTACCTTCGGCCCGAACTCGACGGCGGCCACGAAGCTATTGCCGCCGGTGCCGTAGTAGCGTTTGGTGCCGGGCCAGCGATGCGCACCGAACGAAGCCAGCGAACCCCAGCGTGATGACACGAACGGCACCGGAATGCTCGGCTTGCTGTCGTCGAATTTCTGCACGATGTCGTCGTTGATGCGCTGGAAGCGGTTGATCTCGCCCCATGGAGTGCCCCAGCTGCCGAAGTCCGTGGTCAGGCGGTCGGAAGCTTCGACCAGGGCGTTGAGGCGTGCCTTGGCACCTGCCTTCTCCGCCATCAGGTCGTAGATCGACAGGCCCTCGGCGGTGTCGGCCTTGCTCACTTCGTCCCACAAGGTGTCACCCCAGAACACCGCCAGCGAGGTGGGCATCGAGGCGATACCCCAGCGATAGTCCCAATCGCGCAGCAGCTGGATCTGTCCGACGAGTTTCGCGCGCAGCGGATCGTTCGCCGGCAGCGCGTCGTAGTCGGCGATCAGGATCGGTAACTGCCGCGCGAACGCAGGCAGGTACGAGTCGAACGCGGCCGTGATCAGCGAGGGCAGGGTGACGTTCCTGATCCCGGTGAGCAGGCGCGTGGCATGCAGGCCGCGCGGATTCTCGCCGAAGGTGTCCATGTAGCGCGGGTAGTCGGCCTGCTTCGGACTGTACGGACCGGCGGCGGAGTAAGGCCAGTCGTTGGTGTTGAAGGTCCAGCCGTTCGGCGGGTTCACCACCTGCGGCAGCTGGTCCAGCGGGGTGAGTCCCTGCCAGTCGGTGGCCGGATCGCTGCCGTCGACCGGCTTGGTGTAATCGAAGCGATTGTCGCGCTTGGGCACGAATTGCGGCAACAGCATGGCGATCTCGCCCTTGTCGTCGGCGAACAAGGTGTTGTTGGACGAATTGGCCTTGAGCTCGGCGACCTTCATGTAGCTGGCGAGGTCGTGCGTCCTGGTGCGCAGCCAGCTCTGCTTCAGCGCCGGGATCGGCTTGTTCATCAGCGCTTCGGCGATCCACTTGCCGTCCGCCTCACGCACGATGGGGCCGCGATGGGTGAAGTACGCGGTGAACGTGCGCTGCGCCAGCGAGCCATCCTTGGCGCGATACGACAAGGTGATCGGGCGCGAAGTGATCGGCCGCAGTTGCTTGCCATAGCGATAGAACAGCTTGCCGTCCTGGTGCACGATGGTTTCGGCGAACTCGTCGACCACGTCGACGCCGGTCGAAGTGTGCATCCAGCCCACGTGCGGGTTGAAGCCCTGGTAGATGAAGAACTGGCCCCAGGTCACCGCGCCGTAGGCATCCAGTCCTTCGTCGCTGGACATCTGCAGCTCGGAGCGGAAGAAGAACGAGGTGTGCGGGTTGATCAGCAGCAACGCGTGGCCGTCGGCGGTGAGCTTGGGTGCGATCGCGATGCCGTTGGAGCCGGTCGGCTCGATCCAGCTCGGGCGGGTCTGCACCTGGGCCAGCGGCGCATCGGTCGAAGCACCATAAAACGCCTTCAGTGGCCCCAGTTCCACCCGCTCGATATCGCCGCCGATGCTGCCTTCGGTGAACGACAGTGCCATCCACGGCTCGAAGTGGGTGATCACGCGCGGATGCACGTCAGGATGGGTGGCCAGATAGTAGTTCAGCCCGTCCGCCCAGCTGTTCATCAGCGCACGCAGCCAGCCGGGACTTTGTGCGTACAGCTTCTTCAGCTCGACCGGATCAATGAACAGGCGCTGGCGCAGGTCCTGCCACAGCGCGGAGTCGTCCGCATCTTTCGCCTCGGCCAGCCGGCCCAGTGAGACCAGATAATTGGTTTCGACGCGGTTGAAGTCATCCTCGGCCTGGGCGTAGACCATGCCGAACACGGCGTCCGCATCGGTCTTGCCGTGCACGTGGGCGATGCCCCAGTCGTCGCGAGTGATCGTCACCGCCTGCGCCTCGTGTTGCCAGCGCGCCTGCTCCGGCGTCGCTGCGGCGGCGGTGCTGGCCAGGCACAACGCCAGCAAGCCGACCAGCGCCAGGCCGGCTGCCACGGTGCGCGAACGGTGAATGCCGCCGGCCAGGCTGGCCCGCTGGTTTCCGATTGATGTCGTCATCTGCTGCCCCTTGCACGTGGTCGATCGCCCGCCAGGTCTCGCCATCAGCGATCTGCATCTGCAAAACCTGTCGACAGCGAGTGTCGGACGGTCGAGCGGGCGTGCCCGCCAGCCTATCCCATTGTGCACTGGTTCGGCGGCGGGATGAGGCAGAGACTCGCCTTGCCACCGCCTGCATGAAGTCCCGCGATGAAGCGACGAGATCTGCTGAAGGCTGCGTTGACCCTGCCGTTGTTGCCCTTGATGGCCGCTGCCGGCGACGCCGCCGCATGGGCGGGGCAACTGCCGCGCGGACCATTCCGGCGCGTGCGCCCCGGCCAGCCGGGCTGGCCATCGGCGGTGCAGTGGGAGCAGCTCAGGCGCGATGTCGGCGGTCGTCTGCTGCAGCCGCGGTCACCGTTCGCCGGCTGCAATCCAGCCCCGGATGCCGCCTGCCGCGACGCGCTCGCGCAACTGGCCAACCCGTTCTACATCGGCGACCAGCCGGCGCTGACCCAGACCAGCGGCTGGGTCGACGCCTGGACCTCGCAGCCGAGCACGTATGCCGTGGCCGCCGAAAGCACGGCCGACGTGGTCGCGGCGGTGAACTTCGCCCGCGAGCACCAGCTGCGCCTGGTGGTGAAAGGTGGCGGGCACAGCTATCAGGGCACTTCGGACGCAGCTGATTCGCTGCTGGTGTGGACCCGGCACATGAACGATGCAACCCTGCACGATGCCTTCGTCGGCAACGGCTGCGCGGGCAAGCACGCACCGCAGCCGGCGGTAACGCTGGGCGCCGGGGCGATGTGGATCGACGCCTACCACGCGGTGACCACGAAAGGCGGTCGCTATGTGCAAGGCGGCGGCTGCGCCACGGTGGGCGTGGCCGGGCTGGTGCAGAGCGGTGGCTTCGGCAGCTTCTCGAAGCACTACGGCACCGCGGCGGCTGGCCTGCTCGAAGCGGAAGTCGTCACCGCCGACGGTGAAGTGCGCATCGCCAACGCCTGCACGAATCCGGATCTGTACTGGGGCCTCAAGGGCGGTGGCGGCGGCAGCCTCGGCGTGGTCACGCGGCTGACCCTGCGCACGCGCGACCTGCCGGCATACTTCGGCGCGGTGCTCGGCACGATCGAGGCATCCACCGACGTGGCGTATCGCGCACTGATCGCGAAGGCGATCGCGTTCTATCGGAGCGATTTGTTCAATCCGCACTGGGGCGAGCAGATGGGCTTCAGCGGACGCAAGCTGCACCTGAGCATGCTGTGCCACGGACTGGACCAGGCGCAGATGGAAAAGGTCTGGGCGCCGTTCCTCGTATGGGTGAAGGTGCGTGCCGAATACCGCTTTGCCGACGCGGTGAAGATCTTCGCATTGCCGGCCCAGCATATGTGGGACGCGGACTTCATGCGCCAGCATGCGCCGGGCGTGATGGTGGCGGACGACCGGCCCGGCGCGCCGAAGCACCACGCGTACTGGGCGACGAACGTCGAGGAGGCGGGCTGGTTCCTGCACGGCTACCAGTCGGCGTGGTTGCCGGCTTCGCTGTTGCGCGAGGATCGGCAGGCCGCGCTGGCTGATGCGGTGTTCGATGCCGCGCGCGAGTGGAGCGTGGGCCTGCACTTCAACAAGGGTCTGGCCGGTGCGCCCGCGGCGGAGATTGCCGCCGCGAAAGACACCGCGACGAACCCGCAAG
>DASRUB010000249.1:0-7503 GCA_035655635.1 Rhodanobacter sp.
AACTGCCCGAGATGGCGGTCGTCTACGCCGAGGATGTACCCGTGTTTCGCGGGCGCTACGGCCAGTCCAATGGTCTCAACGCCGTGCGTTTCCATGCCCAGACCGGCCGCCGCGAAAAGGCCGCGGTCGCTGATCAATCCACAGAGAAGAACCCAGCATGAACGAGTCCATAGACAGTGCGGTCGCCGAAGCCGGCGAGCGCGTTCAATTTGATGCCTTGCAGGGCGCGACGACGAATGGCGGGGACGTCAACCTCGACATGATCCTCGACGTGCCGGTGACCCTGGCGATGGAAGTCGGGCGTACCCGCATCAGCATCCGCAACCTCCTGCAGCTGAACCAGGGCTCGGTGGTGGAACTGGACCGCGCCGCCGGCGAGCCGCTGGATGTGTTCGTCAACGGCACCCTGGTCGCGCATGGCGAGGTGGTGGTGATCAACGAGAAGTTCGGCATTCGCCTGACCGATGTGATCAGCCCCGCCGAGCGGGTGCGAAAGCTGCGCTGATGGGCACCCTCGGCCTCATCCTCGCCGCCGCGCCGGCGGCCACGCCCGAGTTCAACGCGGCCGGCGAACTGATGCGCGTGATCTTCAGCCTGGTCGGCATCATCGCGATCATCCTGGTGGCTGGCTGGCTGACCCGGCGCATGCAGCGCCGCAGGCCAGGCGGCGGTGGCCGCCGGATTCGCTGCGTGGAGTCGTTCGCGGTGGGCACGCGTGACCGCCTGTTGCTGCTGGACGCCGATGGCAAGCGCCTGCTGATCGGGATGGGTCCCGGCGGCATGCGCACCCTGCATGTCTACGACGGTGCAGCGCCCGAGGAGGACGATGACCGCTCGCAGGTTGCGAGCTTGGCAAAACCCGTGTTCGCGGACATGCTGGCGCGCCTGAGGGCGCGCGCATGAAGACCTGGCGCTGGGTCCTGGTTGGCTTGCTGTTGATCTTGCCCGCGGCGACGCTGGCGGCGACGCCGGGCATTCCGCTGGTGAACGTGCAGCCAGCCGCGGGCGGTGGCCAGAACTGGACGCTGTCGCTGCAGATGCTGGCGTTGATGACGGCGTTGACGCTGTTGCCCGCGATCGCGCTGATGATGACCTCGTTCACGCGCATCATCATCGTGCTCGGCTTCCTGCGGCAGGCGTTGGGTACGCAGTCGACGCCGCCGAACCAGGTGCTGCTGGGCCTGGCGCTGTTCCTCACCCTGTTTGTCATGTCACCGGTGCTGACCCGCTCGTACCAGGATGGCGTGAAGCCATACATGGACGGCCAGATCACCGCCGAGCAGGCCTTGCCGGCCGCGTCGGGACCGTTCAAGCAGTTCATGCTGGATCAGACCCGCGAGGCGGATTTGCAGCTGTTCACCCGCTTGGCCAAGGAGAAGCCTTATGCCAGCAAGGCGGATGTGCCGTTCAAGGTGGCCATGCCGGCATTTCTCACCAGTGAGCTGAAGACGGCGTTCCAGATGGGTTTCCTGCTGTTCATCCCGTTTCTGATCATCGATCTGGTGGTGGCCAGCGTGCTGATGTCGATGGGCATGATGATGGTGTCGCCGATGATCATCTCGCTGCCGTTTAAGATCATGCTGTTTGTGCTGGTGGATGGGTGGACGTTGCTGCTGGGGACCCTGGCCGGGAGCTTCTACACATGAGCACGCATTGTCTGGCGCAGGCTTCTGTAGGAGCGGCTTCAGCCGCGAACGCTCTTTGCCCGTGTTGTTTCAGAGCGAAGAGCGGTCGATCGCCTTCGGCGACCGAGTTACTTTTCTCTTGCGTGGCCACGCCCGCGCCTGGAGCGCGGGCGAACAGCGCAGCTGGCCCGAAGGGCGGAGGGCAGGATGCCCGGAGTAAGAGAAAAGTAACCAAAAGAGAAGGCCACCCCGCTTGGCGCTTGCCGGGCATCCATGCCCGGCAAGTCCGTGAGGCGGGGTCGGGCTTTTCGACAGCACATCCGTGTGCTGGCGAAAAGGAATCGACCTCCTGTCGATTCCCGCTGCGCGGCCTGTCGACCCCGCCTCACCGCCGCACAGGGGCCCCGGGCAGAGCAGCGGATCATCCTGATCCGCACTCTTCACAAGATCCACGTCAAGAGCTTCCCCCTCACCCCAACCCTCTCCCCCGACAAAGTCGGGGGAGAGGGAGCAGGGGCGGCTGCGTAGCTGCGGCGCACGATGCTCGTGGTCTGGCTGTTCTGAAGAGTGCGGGCCACGATGGCCCGCTGCTCTGCCGGGGCCCCTGTGCGGCGGTGAGGGACGGACGACAGGCCGCGCAGCGGGCATCGACAAGGATGTCGATGCCTTTTCGCCAGGGCAGGATGCCCTGTCGAAAAGCCCGGCCGGCCCTCACGGACTTGCCGGGCAGGAAACCCGGCAAGCGCCAAGCGGGGTGGCCTTTCTCTTTGGCCACGCAAAGAGAAAGTGACTCGGTCGCCGCAGGCGATCGACCGCTCTTCGCTTTGAAAACAACAAAAGCATCGCGACTGAAGTCGCTCCTACAAATGCGCAGGGGAGTGCGAGCTGCTCGCTCTGATGCGACAGGTCCACGCAAGGGCCTCACCGGAGCCACCCCATGACCCCCGAATCCGTGATGGAGATCGGTCAGCACGCGCTGTATGTGGCAATGATGGTGGCGGCGCCCTTGTTGCTTACCGCGCTGGCGGTGGGCTTGCTGGTGGGTGTGATCCAGGCGGCTACGCAGATCAACGAGATGACGCTCAGCTTTATTCCCAAGCTGATTGCGATGGCCCTGGTGGCCTTGATCGCGGGGCCGTGGATGCTTCGGCTGCTGGTGCAGTTCACGACGCAGCTGATCGAAGGCCTTCCCGGCGCGATCAGATGACTGCGCTGGATCTGGCTCTGCTGCCGGCCTGGCTGGGCAGCTTCTTCTGGTCGTTGGGGCGGGTCAGTGGCCTGTTCCTGGTCGCGCCGATATTCAGCGCGACGGTGGTTCCCGTGCGTATCCGCGTGGGTCTGATGGTGGTCGTGACCCTGGTCCTGGCGCCGCTGGCGCCGGTCGCGATCGATCCGCTGAGCGGGGCGGGTATTGCCACGCTGGCGGGCCAGGTGCTGGTGGGTGCCGCGGTGGGGTTTGTACTGAAGCTGGTGTTCGAAGCGGTGTCCTTTGGTGGCGAACTGGTGGCGCAGAGCATGAGTCTGGGCTTTGCCGAGGTGGTCAATCCCCAGGCCGGCGGCAGTTCCACCGTGTTGAGCCAGTTCTACCTGTTGTTGGTGACCCTGCTGTTCCTGGTGATGAACGGCCACCTGCAGTTGATCGCCTTGTTGGCCGACAGCTTCCACAGCCTGCCGCCCGGCACGCCGGCAATCAGTGTGGATGCGCTGCACGCCGTAGTCGTCTTCGGCGCCGAATTGTTTGCCGGCGCCGTGCGCGTGGCACTGCCGGCGATGACCTCGCTGCTGGTGGTGAACATCGGCTTTGCCGCGATCAGCCGCGCCGCGCCGTCGATGAACCTGTTCGCGGTGGGCTTTCCGATCACCATCACGCTGGGCTTTATCGCGCTGTGGCTGTCGCTGCGCAGTTTGCCCGGCGCCTTCGAGGCGCTGCAGGGCCAGGCCTGGTCGCTGATGCGCGATTTGTTAGGGAGCTGATGCCATGTCTGACGACAGCGACCAGGAAAAAACCGAACAGCCTACCGAAAAACGACTGCGCGAATCCCGCGAGAAAGGCGAGGTTCCGCGATCGCGCGACCTGTCCGGTGCCATCGTGGTGCTGGCCGGGGTCGCGGCGCTGATGAACAACGGCGAGAGCAGCCTGCGCCATGCCAGGCGGATCTTCGAGCTGGGCCTGGGCTATTCGCGCGATGCGCTGTTCTCCGATGCCTTGCCGGGCAGTTCGCTGCATGCGGCGATGTATGAGGCACTGCTGCTGTTTGCACCGGTGGCGATCGCCACGATGGTCGGCACGCTGGTGGCGCCATTGCTGCTGGGTGGGCTGAACTTCAGTGCGCAGGCACTGCAGCCGAAGTTCGAGCGGCTCGATCCGATCAAGGGGCTGGGCAAGATTTTCGCGATGCGTGGCCTGGTCGAACTGGGCAAGGCGCTGCTCAAGTTGCTGTTCATCGGTACCGTGCTTGGCCTGCTGTTGAATCACTGGCAGGGCCAGCTGCAAGCCACCGGCCGTGGCTCGGTGACGAGCGGCATTGCGCAGTCGATCGAGCTGCTCGGCAACGCGGCGCTCTGGTTCGGCTCGATGCTGGCACTGATCGGCGCGATCGATGCGCTGTACCAGAAGTACGAGCATGGCAAGAACCTGCGCATGACCAAGCAGGAAATCCGCGACGAGATGAAGGAGAGCGACGGCAATCCCGAGATGAAGGGGCGCATTCGCCAGGTGCAGCAGGCGCAGTCGCGGCAACGGATGATGCAGGAACTGCCCAAGGCCGATGTGGTGGTGGTCAATCCCACCCACTTTGCGGTGGCGCTGCGCTACGACGACGGACGCATGGGTGCACCGCGGGTGATCGCCAAGGGCGCGGACGTCCTGGCGCAACAAATCCGACTCGTGGCGGGATCCCATCGCATTCCGCTGGTCGAGGCGCCGCCGTTGGCACGCGCCTTGTATGCAACGACTGAGCTGGGTCGCGAAATCCCCGCGTCGCTGTTCGTCGCGGTGGCCCAGGTGCTTGCCTACGTATACCAACTAAAGCAAGCAACGGCGCAGGGTGAGAGCCCGCCAGCCGCACCCAACCCAGAGGTCGATCCTGACCTGATGGGCCCTTATCGCGACGCCTGACGAGTCAAAACCATGACGGGTGCAGATGTATTAGGCAACTTCAAATTCCTGGCGCGACGGGGCGTTGGCGCGCCAGTGATCCTGCTGGCGATGCTGGGCATGCTGATGCTGCCGATGCCGCCGTTCATCCTGGATATCTTGTTCAGTTTCAACATCGCGCTGTCGCTGGTGATCCTGCTGGCGGTGGTCTACGTGATGCGACCGCTGGAGTTCGCCGCGTTCCCCACCGTGGTGCTGATGGCGACGTTGCTGCGACTGGCGCTCAACATCGCCTCGACCCGCGTGGTGCTGCTGCACGGGCATGATGGTCCCGGCGCCGCCGGCAAGGTGATCCAGGCGTTCGGCGAGTTCGTCATCGGCGGCAACTTCGCGGTCGGCCTGGTGGTGTTTGCGATCATCGTGGTGATCAACTTCGTGGTGATCACCAAGGGCGCCACCCGCGTATCCGAGGTGACCGCGCGGTTCACCCTGGATGCGATGCCCGGCAAGCAGATGGCGATCGACGCCGACCTCAATGCCGGCCTGCTGACTCAGGACCAGGCGCGTGAGCGGCGCCAGGAAGTTCGCGAGGAAGCGGATTTCTACGGGTCGATGGATGGTGCCTCGAAATTCGTGCGCGGCGATGCGACCGCCGGCATCCTGATCCTGTTGATCAACATCGTCGGCGGCTTTTTCGTGGGGGTGATGCAGCACGGACTTTCCGCGAGCGAGGCGGCGAAGACCTATACCCTGCTGACGATCGGCGACGGACTGGTGGCGCAGGTGCCGGCACTGATGTTGTCGGTGGCCGCGGCGATCATCGTCACCCGCGTCTCCAAGTCCCAGGACATGGGCAAGCAGGTGATTGGCCAGGTCTTCGGGCAGCCCCGCGCGCTCGGGGTGGCTGCGGCGGTGTTGCTGGTCATGGGCGTCATCCCCGGCATGCCGAACCTGGCATTCCTGCTCCTGGGCGCCACGTGCGCAGGCGCGGCGTGGCTGCTGTTCAAGCGCGAGCGCGAGACACGCGCCAAGCTGGCCGAAGCGGTGACCGCTACCCCTGTGACAGCTGCGCCCGCGGAACGTCTGGAGCTCGGCTGGGAGGATGTGGCCAGCGTCGACCCGCTGGGTCTGGAGGTGGGTTATCGCCTGATTCCCCTGGTCGACGCCCACCAGGGCGGTGAACTGATGGGCCGCATCAAGTCGGTGCGGCGCAAGTTGTCGCAGGAGCTGGGGTTCCTGGTGCCGCCCGTGCACATACGCGACAACCTGGACCTCAATCCGAACACCTATCGCGTCACCCTGATGGGCGTGCCCATGGGCGAGGCCGAGGTACACAACGAACGCCTGCTGGCGATCAATCCCGGCCAGGTGCACGGCACGCTCGAGGGCATTGCCACCCAGGATCCGGCATTTGGTCTGGAGGCGGTGTGGATCGAACCCGGACAGCGCGAGATGGCGCAGAGCTATGGTTACACCGTGGTCGACCCGGCTACGGTGATCGCCACTCACCTGTCGCATATCCTGCAAGGGCACGCCCACGAGCTGCTCAGCCACCAGGACGTGCAGCAACTGCTGGACCGCCTCGCGGCCACGGCACCGAAACTGGTCGAAGACCTTGTACCCAAGCGCCTGTCGCTTGGTGTGGTGGTCAAGGTGCTGCAAAACCTGCTGGCCGAACGCGTGCCGATCCGCAACATGCGCAGCATCGTCGAATCCTTGGCGGAGCATGCAGCGCAAAGTCAGGATCCCGGCGTTTTGACAGCTGTGGTTCGCGTTGCCCTGGGCCGGCAGATCGTGCAGGAGATCACCGGGCTCGGCACTGAAGTGCCAGTGATCACCCTGGCGCCGGAACTCGAACAGATCCTCATTGCATCGCTGGCATCCGGCGGCAGTGTGGCCGGCGCCGCAGTGGAACCGGGCCTTGCCGATCGCCTGCAGCAGAACGTGGCCGAGGCTGCCCGTCGCCAGGAAATGCATGGCGAGCCTGCGGTTTTGCTGGTGGCTCCGCAATTGCGGCCATGGTTGGCGCGCTTTACCCACCATGTGGCACAGAACCTGCACGTACTCGCTTACAACGAGGTACCGGACAACCGCAGGGTGCGCCTTGTGCAGGCATTGGGAGGTTAGCGGCGACATGGACAAGTTCAGGACAAACAGGGCCCGCTGGATCAGGTCGGCTGCCGCCGGTTCGGGCGACCTGGCCCCGCACGCGGCCGGGACTCGGCGCATTGAAACGAACCGGAGCCTCAAGGCAATGACACCCCGGAGCAAGACATGAAAATCAAGCGATTCACCGCCGCCGACATGCGCCAGGCCATGTGCCTGGTCAGGGATGAGCAGGGGCCCGATGCGGTCATCCTGTCGACCCGACGCATTGCCGACGGCATCGAGGTCATTGCGGCGATGGATTACGACGAATCTCTGGTCAGTGATGCGGTACGGCAGCAGGCCGAACCCGTTTCGGCACCGGCACGGGTGGTTGCACCAGGCGTGGCTTCGCTCGCTGGCAGCAGGCCGGTGGCACGTGCGCCATCGCCATTGCGCCGTCCGGTCCGCAACATCGGGGCACGCCCGGCCGCCTTGCCGGCAAGAATTCAGGATTCCCCGACCAGTCCGGCCAGGGAGGCGTCCATGGAACATGCGGCTGCGGAGACGGCGCACATGCGCGAGGAGCTCAGCAGCATGCGCGCGATGCTGGAAACCCAATTGTCCAGCCTGGCGTGGAACGACATGGAGCGGCGTCAGCCGCTGCAGGCTTGCGTGCTGCGCGAGATGACGAAG
>DASRUB010000250.1:0-3618 GCA_035655635.1 Rhodanobacter sp.
CCGACCGGCGCCTAGTGATCCCCACCACGTTGAACCGCACGTTCGCGCAACTCGGCATCGACGGCGCGATTGGGTGTATCCACCGGGCAGCCGTAGGCCAGTGGCTTGCCGGCGCGGTACAGCGCGATGCAAGCCTCCACACTGGGCGGTTTCGGCGCATGGGCGTGGCCATCGAGCGATCTCGCGGGCGCCATGTTGAGACGCGCGTCGCCATCCTTGGCCGACGGTGGCGGCGGCGGGTCGCCACCGCAGCCGCCGGCCAGCATGGCCAGTGATACGCCGCAATGGAGGCGGATGCCGCCGGGCAATCGGATGGTTTTTTTCACGGTGGTCTTGTCGACCAGTTTTTGCAGCGCACTGTCGACGGCGTTGTCGCCATGACCCCAGTCCTTCTCGAAACGCGAGGGGTCGTACTTGACTGGGCTGTCGTGCTGCATGATCCGCGTATCCCCCTGCGGCATGCGTTGCACGTAATCGGGAAGCGGCGCGGTCGAGGCGGTTGCCGGCAGCAACGGCTGGCCGTGTTCGTCAAACAGCCGGGGCGCTGGCGCGGCTGGCGTCTGCAGCACCATGGCATTTTTTGCGGGTGGCTCGGGGTGCCTGGGCACCGGCGGAGAAGCGGGCGCCGGCGGCAGCGCGAGTGGCGGCGGTGGCGGCGGGACGGGTGCCACGGGCGTGTCGCCAATCAGGCGAACCTGCAGGATCTCTTCGGGTGCGGCCGGCGGCAGCGGGGGCGCGGTCGGACGCATCGCAACCCAGACCAGCAGCGCGAACAGGCCGTGCAACACCACCACCACCACCCAGGCCAGCCGACGCAGCGCCGGCGCCACCGCCGCTTCATGCCAATACCGCCGCGGCCGACCGACCCGGATCGCCCCGTCGAACAGCGCGAGTCCGTCGCGCGAACTCGCGGGCGACATGCACTCGCTCGATGGCGACCGTAGCTGATGGGAAGGTGGCGCGGGGGCGATGACCATACCTCGTTGGGGAACGCAGAGTGAGCGCAGGATGCCAGACGAGGGTTGAACCACGGGCGACCAGCCGGGCAGAAGTACCGTGTTCTATCTGGCAGGAGCCTGGGCGGTAGAAACCAAGCAGGCGAGGCAAAGACACTAGAGGTAGCTTGCGTGACACTTTGAAGGCCCATAGTGGTTCCATGGGCCGAAAAGCGGCGCGGAAGATGGCCAAAACGGCGCAGCCGCAGCCGCTTGCGTTTCTACCGCTCAGGCTCCATAGACCGCCATGTTGGCAGCCCGGTTCCCCGCAGTGCAGCTTGACCGCACCATCGCCTGGCACAAGGCTGCAGTGTGTTGGGCTTTGAGGGTCGTGGCGGGAATCCGGCTGGGCAGGGACAGATTTTTTGCGGATTCGCCGCTCCATGGCTGTTCCATGCGGCAGGAAGCAGCGGAAACGGGCACTGCACAGGTGGATTCGCAGCCCGGCCGATCAAAGCCCAACCGGCTTCCAGACGTTCGGCACCCTGCTCCAGCCGCCGTGGCCGCCATCTCCCAGCGTTGAACCCGGGACGACCATGACGACCCGCCAGATGGAGCCTGTCCAGCCATACTGAAGCCTGTCCACGCGTGGCCTCACGCGGCGCCGTTCATGCCACGAGGACACGCCCTGCATCGAGGAGGGTCGCATCGTGTCCTACACCACGGAAAGCATCCGCAACATCGCACTCGCCGGGCACGCTGGCGCGGGCAAGACCACGTTGTTCGAAGCCTTGCTGCATGCGGGAGGGGCAATCCAGGCGGTGGGTACGGTCGAGCGCGGCAATACCGTTTCCGATACCGACGCGCAGGAAAAGTCGCGCGTGCATTCGATCGACAGTTGCGTGGCGCAACTCGAGCACGGCGACTGTCGGCTCAACCTGATCGACACCGCCGGTTCCAGCGATTTCCGTGGCGCCACGCTGGCCGCGCTGGCCGCGGTGGAAACCGTGGCGATCGTGGTCAACGCGATCAACGGCGTCGAACACAGCACCCGCCGGATGATGATGCACGCACGCGAACGTGGCCTGGCGCGCATGCTGGTGGTCAACAAGATCGACTTCGACGGCGCCAATCTCGCAGCGCTGGTCGACTCGCTGCGCGAGGAGTTCGGCAGCGAATGCCTGCCGGTGAACCTGCCCGCCAACCGCGGCAACCGCGTGCTGGACTGCTTCTTCCAGCGCGAGGGCAGCACCGACTTTTCGTCGCTGGCCGAGGCGCACCAGCAGATCCTCGATCAGGTGGTCGAGGTCAACGAGGCGGTCATGGGCCGCTACCTCGACGAGGGCGAGGATGCACTCGGTCCGGAGCAACTGCACGACGCGTTCGAACAGTGCCTGCGCGAAGGGCATCTGGTGCCGATCTGCTTCGTCAGCGCGCGCACTGGCGCCGGGGTGAGGGAATTGCTCGAGATCGCCACCCGGCTGCTGCCCAATCCGGCGGAGGGCAACCCGCCACCCTTCCTGCGCGCGGATGGCACGCCACTGCAGGTCGCCATCGATCCGACGGCGCCCGTGATCGCGGACGTGTTCAAGATCGTCAATGATCCGTTCGTGGGCAAGCTCGGCGTGTTCCGGGTGTGGCAGGGCACCGTGCGCCGCGACAGCCAGCTGCTGGTCGACGATAGCCGCAAGCCGTTCCGGGTCGGCCATCTGTTTCGCCTGCAGGGCAAGAACCACGTGGAGATCGAAGAGGCGATCCCGGGCGATCTCGCCGCCGTAGCCAAGGTCGAGGACATTCATTTCGACGCCGTGCTGCACGACTCCCACGACGAGGACCGGATCTCGCTGGCACCGCCGACCTTTCCCACGCCCATGTACGGACTGGCACTGGAACCCAGGCACAAGGGCCAGGAACAGAAGCTCTCCCACGCGCTGGCCAGGCTGGCCGAGGAAGACCCCTGCTTTCGCGTCGAACACCACAAGGAGCTCAACGAAACGATGGTGCGCGGGCTGTCCGACCTGCACCTGAAAGTGATGCTGGAACGCATGCGCGAGCGTTACGGCGTGGAAGTGGATACGCACCCGCCACGCATCGCCTACCGCGAAACGATCGCGGCCAACGCCGAAGGCCATTACCGGCACAAGAAACAAACCGGTGGCGCCGGCCAATTCGGCGAGGTGTCCCTGCGCATCGAGCCACTCGCCCGCGGCACCGGTTTCGAATTCGTCGATGCGACCAAGGGCGGCGTGATCCCCGGCCAGTTCCTGCCGGCGGTGGAGAAAGGCGTGCTGCAGGCGATGCAGCAAGGCGCGGTGGCAGGCTATCCATTGCAGGATCTGCGCGTGACCGTCTACGACGGCAAGTACCACGCGGTCGACTCGAAGGAGGTGGCCTTCATCAGCGCCGGCAAGAAGGCGTTCCTGGATGCCGTCGGCAAGGCCCGGCCAATCGTGCTGGAACCGATCGTCAACGTCGAGGTGGCAATCCCCGAGCACAACGTCGGCGACGTCACCGGCGGCCTAGCCGGCAAGCGCGCACGGATCCTGGGAACGGACGCGCAGCGCGGCGGGGAACTGGTGATCAAAGCCCAGGCGCCGTTGGCCGAGCTGACCGACTACCCCACCGAACTGAAATCCATGACCGGCGGCCGCGGCCGCTACAGCCTCGACCTCAGTCATTACGA
>DASRUB010000251.1:0-4949 GCA_035655635.1 Rhodanobacter sp.
CTGGACTGGGGCGCGCTGCACGGGGTTCCAGTGGCGCTGGTCACCGGCTCCAATGGCAAGACCACCACCGTGCGCCTGCTGGCGGCGATGGCGCGCGCGCATGGCTGGCATACGGGTCACAGTTGCACCGACGGCGTGTTCGTTGATGATCGCCTGATCGATGGCGGCGACTACTCCGGCCCGGCCGGTGCACGCGCGGTGCTGCGCGCTCCGGGTGTGCAGGCGGCGATCCTGGAAACCGCGCGCGGCGGCCTGCTGCGTCGTGGGCTGGCGGTGCAGCAGGCGCAGGTCGCGGTGGTCACCAACATCAGCGACGATCATTTCGGCGAATATGGCATCCACGACCTGACCGGCCTGGCCGCGGTCAAGCTCATCGTGGCCCGTGCCATTGACGCCAGCGGACTGCTGGTGCTCAACGCCGACGACGAGATGCTGGTCGCGCAGTCCGCGCAGTTGGCCTGTCCGATCGGCTGGTTCGCGATGGACGACGCGCTGCCACGATTGTGCGCGGCGCGCGAACGCGGCAGGGCTACCTGTGGCGTAAGCGATGGTCGGCTGCTGCTGTCCCGGCACAGCGAGCAACACGACCTGGGCGACGTGGATGCCATGCCGCTGAGCTTCGGTGGCCGTGCCAGCTACAACATCGCCAACATCGCCGCCGCCGCACTCGCTGCGGCGGCGCTGGACATTCATGCCGACACCATCGCCGCGACACTGCAGCACTTCGGCAGCGAACGCGCCGACAATCCGGGCCGCCTGCAGCACTGGCAGTTCGATGCGCTGCAGGTATACGTCGACTACGCGCACAACCCGGAAGGTCTGCACGGTTTGCTGGAGATCGCCGCCGGGCAGCGCGCAAATGGCCGACTCGGGCTTTTGCTGGGCCAGGCCGGCAATCGCGAAGACGCCGCGATCCGCGAGCTGGCCAGCACTGCGGCCCGGTTCCACCCCGTGCGCGTGCTGCTCAAGGACATCGAAGGCTACATGCGCGGCCGCGCCGCGGGCGAGGTCGCCGCCATCCTGCGTGTGCAATTGCAGCAGGACGGTATCAGCGCCGACGCCATCATCGACTGCCTGGACGAAGTGACCGCCGTGCGTGATCTGCTCGCCTGGGCCCAGCCGGGTGATGTGCTGGTCTTGCCGACCCATGGGGTGGCGGCACGCGGGAAGATCCACGATTTGCTCAATGCGTTGCAGACGCATGGCTGGCAGCCCGGCATGCCGCTACCGGCCGGATGAATCCGGTCATTCGCCTGAACGCGATTCGCGTGGCTGCAGCGCGATGCGCACCAGATAGACGATGATCGCCACGTTGCCGACCAGCATGGCCAGCTTGATCCAGCCGAAACGGTGCAGGGTCTCGTAAAGTTCCAGCGGAATCAGCGAGCCGGTCGCAATCACCGTGAACCACTCTGCCCAGTGCTTGCCCAGCCACAGGCCGATGCCCTCGATCGCGAACAGCACCGCGTAGCCCATGGTCACCAGCCCGATCGCCACGAACTTGCTCGGCCCGAAATCCACCAGCATCGACACCAGCTTCCAGCGCAGCCCGTTGCTGCCGGTCAGGTTCAGATGCTCAAGCCAGTGCACCAGGCGCTCGAAGTTCTCCTGTCGGTCCAGGTGGAACGCGGCCAGCGCCAGCAGCACCAGGCATACCGTCTTGACGAGCTCGTAGAACGCGATGACGCGCAGGCCGGGGTGGCGCTGGCGGGACGCAGGCGTGGGTGTGCTGACGGACGGATCGTTGGCTGGCATGGCTGGTGACTGGACTGGGACCCGCCTATTGTCGCCGATGAGCGGGCCGTCACCAGTGCGGGATGGCACGGCCGGGCGATTGACGGGTGCCGTGGCTGCGCCATCGCGGACGGCGTGACGAGCATTCCCGATGCTGCAGTTCGCCTCATTGGCGATCGCGCCGTGAGTGCAGCGTGCGTTGAACGGACGTTCGGCAGAAGCTTCCAGTCGGCTGCGCTCCTACAGAAAACGCGTTTTTGGATAAGGGGACTGGATAAGGGGACGGAGGCAATTAAACGGCATTACGGTAGGCCGTCCCCGGATGTCTGGTCTCTCAATTCCCTCTGAGCTTTGAGGTTTGACCCTGAGATTTCGACCGTCAGCGATCAATGCCCGCCAGCAGCGCCGTGAAGCGCGGGTGGCCGTGCAGCGAATCGAGTTCGCTGTCGTGCTCCATCCAGGCGGCGTCGCCCCAGCCCAGCTCCACCGCTTTTTCCAGCAGCGCGATGGCGCGGTCGGCATCGCCCTGCATGGCATAGAAACAGGCGCCGTTGTACAGCACCACCGGCTCGTCGCGTCCCTGGGTTAGGGCCTGTTCGCTCATCGTGATGGCTTTCTGCTTCTCGCCGACCTGGCCGAGGTTGTTGGCGCCGATCTGCAGCGCGCGCGTGTCGTGGGGGTTCAACTTGAGATGCCGTTCGACGGTGTTGAGCAGGCCCAGGCGCGCCTTCATCTCGTCCTGCTTCCGGCCGAGCGAGGCATAAGCCTGGGCCAGGAAAACCGGTGCCTGGTAGTCGGCCGGATTGACTTCCATGGCTTTGAGGTAGAGCTGGGCTGCCTTTCCGTAATCTCCTTGCGAGGAGCACGCAAGCCCGTAGTAGTAATAGGCTTCGAAGAGATTCGGGTTGAGGGCGATCGCGGCATCGAACTCCAGCGTGGCCTCGTTGTATCGTTCGCTGATGAACATGGCCAGGCCGCGCGAGGCGTGCGCTTCGGCCGAATCCGCATCGAGCGCCAAGGCCTGTTCACTGGCCCGGTTGGCCCGCGTGGCGTTCTCGTTGCTGGCTTCGGCGTAGCGGTAGAGCATCGAAAAGGCGTCGGCCATGCCGGCATACGCCAACGCGTATTTGGAGTCCACGGCAATCGCCTGCTCGAACATGCGGATCGCATGTTCGTAGTCGCGCCGCGCCATCGAGTACATGTAGCTGCGGCCGCGCAGGTAGTAGTCGTAGGCTTCCGGGTCGGATGTGGCGACAAATTGCATCGCGCGGCGCTCCCTTGGCGTCAGCGTCACCTGCAGCGCCTTGACGATGCTGTGCGCGATGTCGTCCTGGATCGCGAACACGTCCTTCATCTCGCGATCGTAGGTTTCCGACCACAGGTGCGAATCGGACGCGGCGTCGATCAACTGCCCGGTGATCCGCACGTGTTCGCCCACGCGACGCACGCTGCCCTCCAGCACGATGTCGACGCCGAGTTCCTGCGCGACGGCGGGAATGCTGACCTGCCGGCCCTTGAAGTTGAACGCGGACGTGCGCGAGGCCACCTTCAGTTGCGGCAGTTTGCTCAGCAGGTTGAGGATCTCCTCGGAAATGCCGTCGCTGAAGTATTCGTTGTCCGCGTCGCCGCTCATGTTGACGAAGGGCAACACGGCGATGGTGCGGCGGTCGGATTCGGGCTTCGCCATGGCCGGTGCGGGCGTTTCGAATGCCGTTGTCGCGGCGATCGACGGGGCTGTGGTCCGCTCCACCTTCGCATCGGCGTCATTGCCTTGCGGTGACGGCATGGTCTTCTCCGTGCCGTGCGGACCCAGATCGAACATCCAGCCCATGATCACCGCGATCGGGAAGCCCAGCCCGATCAGCACGATGACCAGCTTGACCGACCAGTCCGGCAGGTTCAGCGGAGGCAGCACGGTGGAAGCCACTTCGATGATGATCCAGCCGACGACAACATAGACCACCGCCACGCGGATCACGCGGCGGCGACGCAGTTCGCCGAAAAAGGCGCCGAGGGCCGATGTCGCGGCGGGGTCGCTCATGCGTCATTCCACGCATGCGCCGACC
This sequence comes from Rhodanobacter sp., assembly GCA_035655635.1. GTDB lineage: Bacteria > Pseudomonadota > Gammaproteobacteria > Xanthomonadales > Rhodanobacteraceae > Rhodanobacter. The sequence goes on from DASRUB010000251.1 coordinate 3,801, forward strand.
ACCCGTCAGGCCTGGTCGTCATGGCAGCTTCGGAGTACCCGGTCGGAACCATGTCCCCTCGCACAGGTGACCCATACCGGGGCGAGTCTACTCCCGCTGGTTGCGATAGTGGCCACCCTGGGCAAGCCCTGCCTTGGCGGTGTCTCAGCAAAGCTTCGCCGCGGCGCACGTACCCGTGCCGCTGGCGGTCACTGTGTGGGTGGTGGCGTCACTACCGTGTTCTGATCCTGCATGATCAACCATCGCGTGCCGCGCTTGACCAGGACGAACGTGCGTATGTGCTGTTCGTTCACGTGCCTTATGCCGTCGGGGCTGGTGAAATTGCTCATGCGACTGGTTGCGGTCGCCACCGCCGCATCCTTGTTCGCAAAGCGCACATCCAGCTTTTCGATGTTGTCCGATACGCCGCTCAGAAACGTGCCATGCACTTCATGCAACTCCTTGAGCACCTCGGCGCGCCCGTGAGTCCGACCGCCATAGGGATTGATGTGGTTCCAGTCGTCGGTGGTGAAATCATCGGCATGGCCGAACCCATGGGAGTTGAAGGCGGCGTAGAACGCCTGAACCGTCTGGCGCACGGACGCCTCGGAACTGGAAGTTTGCGCCGGTACCGTCGTGGGCAAGGCCAGCATGACAATTGCGATGATGAGAGATTTCATGGTGCCTCCGAAGATTCAAAGGGGTCATCAATGACACGAGTTTTCAGGTCTTGCTTTGCCGCATTTCCGCCTGCAGTCAGGCATCCATGTCCAGCCTTCCTGTGCGTTCGCCAGCAGCTCGATATCAATAGACCCGCATTCCCGCGCGCGCGCTCAACAACACCGCCCCCCGCCTCCCTTGTATCGCGCCTGCTGCCGCTCGCGGAAGAACGCCGCGTAATCGGGTATCTCACGCTCGGGGTGGTGTTCGCGCAGGTGTTTCACGTAGGCGTCGTAGTCGGGTACGCCGCAGCAGAGGCGGGCGGTTTGTACCGCCCGTTTCCAGCCGGCGCCGAGCATTTGCATCGGACTGTTCAAGGCATCGTCCTCAACTGGCCACGCTGCTCAGCGCCACGTACGGCTCTTCGTGCGCGGTCGGATGGCTGGTCTGCCAGGCCTTGATCAGGGCGCGCAGGCAGAACAGCACCATCGCCACGATCAATGCCATGAA
>DASRUB010000252.1:0-6985 GCA_035655635.1 Rhodanobacter sp.
TCATTGCACGGGCGCGCTGGCGCTTCCCGAAGGCGACGCGCGCGGCGACGCCCTGCTGGAATGCCTGACCCGCCTGCGCGCGGTATCGCTCGACGGAAAGCCACTCACCGCGCTGCACTACGACGTCGGCAGCGACCCGCGCACCCGTCGACCCGCGCTGCAGGCGATGATCGACGTGCGCTCGCTGGCCAGCGGCCGCCACGTGCTGCGTGTCGAGCGCGCGCCCGGGAATGATGACGCGGGCGCGGGCGCCAGCGCCGATGTGATTACGTTCTGGCGTTGAACACGGAACCTCCGCGCGGACAGCAGCGCCACGCACGTCGCAAATCACTGCTGACACGCCGCGGCCGCCGCTGCCTCTAGAATCGGCACCATGGCGTTTTCGGTAGTTCCCGTGTCCGCAGCACCTCGCAAAATCCTGCACATCGACATGGACGCGTTCTACGCGTCGGTGGAGCAGCGCGATGATCCCTCGCTGCGCGGCAAGCCGGTGGCGGTGGCCTGGCGCGGCGCGCGTTCGGTGGTGTGCGCGGCCAGCTACGAGGCGCGCGTGTTCGGTGTGCGCTCGGCGATGCCGGCGGTCAGCGCCGAGCGGCTGTGCCCGCAGTTGGTATTCGTGCCGCCGGATTTCGTGCGCTACAAGGCGGTATCGCGGCAGATCCGCGAGATCTTCGCCCGGCACACCGACTTGATCGAGCCGCTGTCGCTGGACGAGGCCTACCTCGATGTGACCACGATCCGGACCGGCCTGCCCTCGGCCACCGCCACCGCCGAAGCGATCCGCGCGGCCATCCGCGAAGAAACCGCGCTGACCGCCTCGGCCGGCGTGGCGCCGAACAAATTCCTGGCCAAGATCGCCTCGGACTGGAACAAGCCTGATGGGCTGTGCGTCATCCGTCCGCATCAGGTCGAAGCCTTCCTCACACCGTTGCCGGTGGGGCGCCTGCCCGGCGTGGGCAAGGTGATGGAGGCAAGGCTGGTTGCGCTCGGCATCGCCACGGTCGGCGAATTGCGCACCTTCGCGGCGGCGGCGCTGGAGCAGCGCTTCGGCCGCTGGGGCCGACGCCTGCACGAGCTGGCGCGCGGTATCGATGAACACCCGGTGCAACCGGAACGTCCGACGTTGCAGATCTCGGCCGAGGACACCTTCGAGCACGACCTCAAGCTGGACGAACTCGAACCGCATATCCGCCGGCTTGCCGACAAGGCCTGGGCCGGCTATGAGCGCGAGCGGGACCGCGTCGCGCGCACCGTGGTATTGAAACTGAAAACCACCGACTTCCGCACCCTGACCCGCAGCCTCACACCACCGACCTGTCCTACCTCCGCCCACGAGTTGGCCGCCATCGCGTGCGCCCTGCGCGAGCGCGTCGAGCGTCCGCTCGACAGCCGCTACCGACTGGTCGGCGTGGGCCTTGTTGGGTTCGTCGACCGCGACAGCTACCAGGCGCAAGCGGACCTGTTCGACCCGCCACCGGGCTGATGCGCGTCGACGCGCGGCTGGCTCAGGAAAAAACGATGCTGGCGATCGCGCCGTTCGCGTCGCTGCGCGGGCGCATCGAGACATCCCAACCGTACAATTCGCACAGGCGGCGCACGATCGCCAGGCCCAGGCCGGCGCCACTGCCACCGACACCTTCGCCGCGCACCCCGCGCTGGAACAGGCGCTCGGCATCTTCCGGCTTGATCCCCGGACCGGTGTCGATCACCTCGATGCGGCCGTCGCCGACCTCGACCCGCACGCTGCCTTCGAGCGTGTACTTGATCGCGTTGCCGATCAGGTTAGTGAGCGCCACCGACAACACCGAGGCCGGTGCGTTGACGCTGACCGGCGCGAGCGCCGCCAGCTCGATCGTGAGCGGCTTGCCGCGCATCTGCGGACGCTGGCTCTCGATCACGTCGGCGGCCACCTTGCCGACCTCGGTGGTCTCGCCGCGGGTCGGCCCGCGCCGCTCGGCGCGTGACAGCAACAGCAGCGCCTCGATCAGCTCGGTAGCCTGGCGCGAGGCACGCTCGATCCGCTTCAGCCGTTCCCTGAGCTTCTCGGTGAGATCGGGCGAACCTTGCAGCAATTCGGTGGTGCTGGCGATCACCGCCAGCGGCGTGCGCAGCTCGTGGCTGACATCGGAATTGAACTCGCGGTCGCGCTCGACCATCGCAGTCAGGCGCTCCGAGTATTCGTCCAGCGCATGCGCCAGTTCACCGACCTCGTCGTCGGCAAAATACGGTGCCAGCGGTTCGGCCTTGCCGGCCTTGCGAAAATCGCGCAGGCGCCTGGCCAGTTCGCTTACCGGCTTGAGCACCTTGCGCGAAAGCCACAGGCCGATCGCCAGCGACAACAAGCTGAACAGCAACACCGCGCCGACCAGCGAAAACACCAATTGTTGCTTGCCCAGATCCTCGCGGCTGATGTCATAGCGGGTAAAACCGATGATGCCGTCCTTGCGTTGAACGGCAAGCTTGTAGTGACGCTTCCTGCCATCGGCATCCACTTCGCGGATATCGTGCACGCCACTGCTGAGGTTCTGCCAGGCCATCGGCATCTTGTAGAGAGTGCGATCGCTCTTGACCCACCCCTCGATCAACTCCGACTGGAATGGCCGCTCGGGATGCGAAATCGCGTTGTCCACGGCTTGATCAACGTCGTTGCGCAAGCTGTCGTTGATCAGCTGGTTCTCGACCTTGGCGCGCACATACAGCGAGGCCACGGCAAACAACGCGCTGAGGCCGAAGCCGAACAGCGTGAAGGAGACGATCAGGCGATAGCGAAGCTTACGCCTGGACTGCATCCGGCTCGACCATGCGGTAACCGATGCCGTGCCGGGTGTGGATCAGCGGCTTCTCGAACGGCTTGTCGATCGCCGCACGCAAGCCGTGGATGTGCACGCGCAGGCTGTCGCTGTCGGGCAGTTCCTCGCCCCACACGCGCTGTTCCAGATCCTGCCGGGTCACCACCGACGGGCTGGCCTCCATCAGTGCCTGTAACAGCTTCAGGCCGATCGGGTTGAGCTGGATCGACTTGCCCTCCCGGTTCACGGTCAGCGTGTCGAGGTTGAAGGTGAGGTCGGCCACTTTCAGCACGCGACTCTGCGGACCCTTGCCACGGCGCGCCAGCACCTCCAGCCGCGCGGCCAGTTCCTGCAGCGCGAACGGCTTGGTCATGTAATCGTCGGCGCCGGACTCGAAGCCGGTGAGCTTCTGTTCCAGCGCATCGCGCGCGGTCAGCATCAGGATCGGCGTCTGCTTGTGCGCCTCGTGACGCAGCTTGCGGGCGACTTCAAGGCCATCCATGCCGGGCAGCGTGAGATCCAGCACGATCACGTCGAAATCGTGCACCACGGCCAGGTGCAGGCCGGTCACGCCATCGCCCGCGAAATCGACCACGTTGCCTCGGTCTTCCAGATAATCGCCGATATTGGTCGCGATATCGCTGTTGTCTTCGATCACCAATACACGCATGCGTTTCTCCTTGCGCAGCCGGCGCACGGCCGACCTGAGGTTGCCAGCTTAACAAGGCTGGGTGGAACCGGCGCGAAGGCCGCGCCAGAAACCTGAATGGGGTGCCATCAAGGCAAGAAAAAGGGCCCCGATGCACGACTCGCCGTCGCCCACCTGAGCCCAAACCTTCGCCCCGATACGATCATCGGCTTTCGATCACATAACGTGCTCGCAGAACGATCGTGCGGATCTTATAGTGCCTCGCTGGTTAGGATGCGGTTAATCGGCGCGCATCGCCACTTCGGGCACCGCGGCGCAGCCTTGCACGAAATCAACCAGTCAACGGGAGACCACACCGGATGCGACCGCGTCGGACGCAGCGCCGTCTTCCGGCCAGCGACAGATGTGCGTACCGGTGCGAACCTGACAGACGGACCGAGCCTGAATGTCCCGCGTCGACACCCGCTTCGAGTCCTCGCGACCGGAGCGCGCACCGCTGAGTGCGAACGAGACGGTCTGCCGATATCGCGTTGGCGCGGCCGCCGCTGGCAGCGCGTACTTCCAGAAACGCATGGCATCGAGGGCTGCCTGGTCAAAGACGCCGGCAGGCGTGGAGCTGACCAGGCGCAGATCGCGCACGCTACCGTCCGTTCCGAGGCTGAATTCCACCACGACGTTGCCTTCGATGCCCTGATTCAGTGCTGACGGCGGATAGACCGGTTGGCGTACCTGAATCGGCGTGGGCGTGGCGATCGTCGCTGGAGCCGCCGCCAGCCGTGGCGCGCGCAGCACCTGGGTGCCCAACTGACTGGATTTCAGGTCGATCGCAGGAATCGCTGTCAGTGTCGGCAACGCGACGGGTTTCAGGGGCGAGACCGGTCGATCGGGTTCGGCCTCCACCTGCGCCGCGATCAACTTGACGGTAGCGAGTGGAATCTGCACGAGGTTCGGCACATGCCAGGCCATGGAAGGGGTCGCCAGCGGCACGCTGGCAGGCAGCACCAGCGCCGTCAGCTGCCTGATCGCGCTATCCATGCCCTCGTTCATGCGTGCCTGGATCGCCCGCAATCGCAGGGTCAGGATGACCAGCGCGGCGCCCAGCACCAGCGCGACCACATGCGCGGCCTTGCGCGCCTGCGCCACCTGCTTGCCTGGCAGCATCATCAACTGCACGCGGTCCAGCAGCGCGCCACCGTTGACTGCAAGCAACAAGTTGTTCTGTCGCTCGCGCAAATCGCCCAGTTCGGCCAGCACCTTGACGAATTCGCGCCGGCTCCCGCCGCCGAGCGCCAACGCCAGTTCATCGCAACAGATCTCGCGCTCGTTGCTGACGTCGCGAGAAATCCAGCGCACCACCGGGTGGTAGAAGTGCACGGTCTCAAGAGCGACCTGGAACAGGTTGGCCAGCGGATCCCAACGGCGCAAATGGGCCAGCTCGTGGGCCAGGATCAATTCGACCTGGGACAGCGGAAAGCCGCTGGCCACCGCCATCGGCAATAGGATCACCGGGCGGACCCAGCCGATCAGCACCGGCGAGCTGATGATGCGGCTACCCAGCACCGTGATGCGGCGATGCAGGGCGAAACGCCCGGCCATGTCGGTCACCCGTTGCTGCCACTGCGGCAGTTGTTCGGCCACGCGCACCAGCATCTTCAACGCACGCCATTGCCTCCAGGCGCGGACCGAATGCAGCAATACCCCGAGCGACCAGGCCAGCACCAGCCACGGCAACAGGACATCGAATCCTGAAATTGCATCCCCGGCGGCGCCGGCGATCGGTTGACCGACGATCAGGGGCATCGGGAGCGCCTGACCCGCCGCGGTCGTCGAGGACACGGCGTCCAGCAACTGCCACATCGAGATCAATGGACACAAGGCCAGCGCGAACAGGATGGCCATCCCGAAGCGATAACGCGCCGCGCCGCGCGCAAGGATCGGCCTCAAGGAAAAATACAGCAGGCCGAGCAGAGCGCCCTGCCACAGGAAATGCACCAGGGTCCATCCAATCACCTGGATCAGCGTGAACCAGATCGTATGCGCGGCCATTACGGCGATTCCCGGTCGAGCTGATTCAGCAGGGTGCGGATCTCATCCAGTTCCTCGCGGCTGGTTGGCTGGCTGCCCAGGGCCTGCAACACCAACTGCGAGGACGAGCCGTCGAATACTCGTTGCACCAAATCCACCACGAGGCACTTTTGGGTGCGCTCCTTGCTGGCCGCTGCACGATACACATGGGCACGCTGCGAGTCGTCTCGTTCCACCAGCCCCTTGGCGTGCATGAGCTGGAGCAGCTTCAACACCGTCGTATAACCGGCACGTTCGCCCAGACGCAGTACGTCATGCACTTCACGAACCGTGCATGCATCGCGCGCCCACAACACGTTCAGAATTTCCAACTCGGCCTTGGTCGGTTTCCGCATGCTCAGGGTGAGGTTTTTCATCTGAATCCATGCTCCACACGAAGTCGCTGGTTGGACCAGCAGGCGCCTGGTTTGTACCGAAGCTCAGCTGACATCTCCGTCGAAGCTGAGCTCAGGCACCCATCAGACAACCGGATGCCTCTCAGCCCTTACCGCCTCTCGACTCCTGAACTCGCTGCATCTGAATCAACGTTTGCTCCGTATCGTGTTGCGACTGCATGATGTCACCATAGGTGCGGCATGTAGTCCGGGGTATGTGTGATCCCACCGGCGCGACGCTCTCGCATACCAACCGTTTGTTATCGCGATGAGTGAGGGTTGCATTCACGAATTCCTGATCGTTGAACAGCTGGATTTTCGTTTTCTGATCCATCTGGCCGACCGTGCCGTATTTGTCGAATAGCGACTGCATATCGTTGAAATGCTGATCAATGCCGGTACGCTCACTCGCGCTGACATGTTCATATCGCCCGCCTGGCTGCATCTGCTGATGTACCGCGGCAACCACGGCCGTAAAGTCTTCCTTGTTCTCTGCCTTTACAATCACCTTTGTCTTGGCATACACGATCCCAACCTGCAAAAGCACAACAGCAGCAATGATGCCGATCATCCAACGGTTCAGCTTCATGTACTTCTCTCCCCAGTCAAGCCGCATCCCGTGATGGGCTGCCGTCGCAAGATCACCCTGACCGGATCATAAGAACGCTCCTCCAGAACTGTCAACGAAAAGTTTCGTACTAACTTCTTTGCGACTATTTCACCCCGGCGCCGCCGCGCCCGCTGGATGTCGAACGCGCGACTGCAGCAAATCGACGATCAGGCCTGCCACATCCACGCCGGTGGCGGCCTCGATCCCCTCCAATCCCGGCGAGGCATTGACTTCGAGCAACAGCGGACCGCGGTTGGAACGCAGCAGGTCGACGCCGGCGATACCAAGGCCCAGGGCTGCGGCCGCTTGCACGGCAATGCGCTTTTCCTCGGCACTCAGGGCCACCGCCAACGCGCTGCCGCCGCGGTGCAGGTTGGCGCGAAACTCGCCCGGGCTGGCATTGCGCTGCATTGCCGCCACCACCTTCTTGCCCACCACGAAACAGCGAATGTCGCTGCCTTTGGCCTCGGCGATGAAC
>DASRUB010000253.1:0-6577 GCA_035655635.1 Rhodanobacter sp.
GAGCAGACCGATCTGATGGTGTGCCACGGCAACGTGATCCGCAATATGGTGGTGCGCGCGCTCGGCGTCGACCCGAAGGCGTGGCTGGAGATGTCGGTGGGCAACGCCAGCATCACGCGCATCCGGATTGAAGCCGATGGCAAGTTCAAGGTGATTTCTGTCGGCGATGTCGGGCACATCCCGGCGAATCTGCGTACCGGCGCCACCGGCGATCCCGAGCGCAGCCTTGCGATTCCGGCGATGCCGTAACTCGCCTGCTCATGCGTCAGCCGCCTATCCGGCACACTCGGTGCATGCCGGGTCGACGGTCCGGGCGCTGAGCGCGAGCATTGCGCTGGGCATTTGTCCGGGCGGGTACGTTTGTTGTATTCATGTCGTGGCAACTTTCACGGAGAAGCAGCCCATGGGTACGCTTGGTCAGGCCGCAAACCACAGTGACGTGCCGTCCGCCGGCCGCCTGAGTGCCGACGAAGAACGTGCCTCGGATCGCGCCCTCCGCGAAAAAAACCGGTACTGGAACGAGAAGCCCGCCACGCGCTTCGTGGTCTATTTTTGCGTGTTCGTGGTTTCGGAGGTGCTGGTGGGCATTACCTTGCACTGGATTTTTCACCTCATCTGATTCCAGCGTGCGGAGGCGTGCGCGGCGTGGCACACGAACCTCCGCGCGCCATTCCAGGGTTGCATGAGTGCAGCGGGTCGTCGTCGCCTGGAATCGAGAAACGCATGCCGCTGCACTGCCGCCGCGGTCGACCTGTCAACAAGAGCCGCGGGGCGCAGGCCGGACCCCGTTGACGGCGCGACCGCGCTGGAGTCCACTGATCGCGATGACGCAGACCAGCAGCAACGGGGGGCAGGCCGAAGCCGGCATCGGGCCGTGGAGCGAGCGCGCTGCGTCGGCACGGCGCGCGATGCTCGCCGAAATCCTGGCGCAGGTGTCGATGGAGGCCTTGCAGGGCGACACGCTGGAGTCAGTGCTTCAGCGCATCGTCGATGGCGTGTGGCAGCGACTGCCCGTGGCCATTGCCAGCATCATCCTGCTCAACGACGCGTGCACCCACTTCGTGCAGGAGGTCTGGTCGGGCACGCTCGACCTCGATCTTCCGGCCGAGTTGCCATGGCCGGTGGAACTTGGTGCCGCCGGCCGTTGCGTGCAGTCCAGGGCCGCCGTGCTGATCAACGATGTCGCTGCCGATCCGGATTATATTTCCGGCAATCGTGCGGTGAAATCCGAGTACCTGGTGCCGATCCTGCATCGGACGCGGCTGCACGGCGTGCTGAATCTGGAGAGCATCTCGGCGGATTTCTTCACGCCCGAGGTGTGCGCCACGTTCGACGCGATCGCGCAGCAGATTGCCGGCGCGGTTCACCTGGCGCGGGTGGTGGCGGAGCTGGAGCTGGCCAACCGCAAGCTCGAGCGCCTGTCGTTGAGCGACGGCCTCACCGGCATCGCCAACCGGCGCTGCTTCGACCAGCAACTCGAGGAACAGTGGCAGTTGCGCGTGAGCGAGAACCAACCACTGGCGCTGCTGCTGGTGGATGTGGACTGCTTCAAGGCGCTCAACGACGCACGCGGGCACGTCGTTGGCGACGACTGCCTGTGTGCCGTGGCGAGCCTGTGTGCCGAGGTGGGTGACGCGGCTCGGGCGCTGGTGGCACGCTACGGTGGCGAGGAATTCGTGTTGCTGCTGCCCGGCGCGGATCTGCACCGTGCACAGCGTCTTGCCGAACAGCTGTGCCGGCGCGTCGAGGCGCTGGCGATCGAGCATCCGGCATCCCTGGCAGCCCCGCACGTCACCATCAGCATCGGTGTCAGTGCCGTGGATCCGGACGAAAGGCGCTCGTCGCGATCGCTGGTGGTCGCTGCCGACCGTGCGTTGTACGCGGCCAAGGCGACTGGTCGCAACCGCGTGGTGGTGCAGCCCTAGGAGCCTGTCGGGCTTATGAAGAATAGGCTGCAAATCTGCCTGCGCGGTCCATATTTCCGCCGCTTCTTGGTCGATAGAACCACTATCGACCGGCGAACCGTCGAAAATCTGTCCTCGCGCATGCAGATTTTCGCTTTCGATTCCATAAGTCCGACAGGCTCCTAAGAGTAGGCAGCCGCGCTCCGCGGGCGCTGCAGGGCGGCCGCCAAGGCTGGGTCGACCTTCTTCACATCACCTTGTCCCGGCGCGTGATGGGCTGCGCGGAGTTGACCCGATGCGGCGCTTGCCAAGCGCGATCCGGTCCACACCTGCAAATCCTGACGCACCCTCGCAAGGAGACATCGTATGCAGAAGATACCCACCGGAACATGGGTGATGGTCGCCGATGGCGCCGAGGCGCGCCTCTTCCACAATGTAGGCAGCATCACCAGGGTTTCGCTGAAACAAGTGAAACTGCTGAAGCCCCGGGACTTGCCGGATGAGGGGCCCGCGGGTCGCCGCCCGCCCGAGTCAGACGACCAGGCCACGGCCGAAGCGACCTTCGCCAAACAACTGGCGCAGCGGCTCAATGCCGCCGCACTGAAGAACGAATACGAACACCTCGTGCTCATGGCCGATCCACAGACGCTGGGCCAGATCCGCCCGCAACTGCACAAGGAAACCGAGCGGCGAATCGTTCTGGAAGTCGCCAAGACCTTCACCAATGCGCCGGTGGAGGATATCCAGAACGCCCTGCGGGGGGAGTGACTCGCTGGCGCCGAGCCGTGCCGGTTCGTGGCGCTGTGCATGGATTGGGGTCGAGTCGAGAATTCGGTTGTGCGAGGACAGATTGCTGACGATTTGCCGGTCCATGGTGACTCCATGGGCCAGGAATCGGAGATGGAATACGCCATGCGACAACACATCGCACCCCTCTCTCCCAATAAAGGCAGGCATACGGAGCGCCGGCATCCTGCCGGCAATGCTTTAGCGGGCAGGCGAGGGCATGGATGCCCGAGTTGAGGCAACGCAGGAGCGGTTGCCCGATGCCCGCGCTCCCAGTGGCGGGTAGTGGGACCGCACAGGCGGATTGGTAGCCCGGCCAACCAAAAGTCCGACAGGTTCCTGGCGGATGCATGGCTGTCGCGCGGCATTTTCTGTATGTTGGCGCACTCCTACCGTCAAGGCGCGCCGCATGACCGCATCGCTGGACTCTCCCGACCATCTGCGCCGCAGCCTTTCCAATCGACACCTGCAGCTGATCGCCATTGGCGGCGCGATCGGTACCGGCCTGTTCATGGGTTCGGGCAAGACCATCAGCCTGGCCGGGCCGTCGATCCTGCTGGTCTACCTGATCATCGGCGTGATGCTGTTCTTCGTGATGCGCGCGATGGGCGAGTTGCTGCTTTCCAACCTGGAGTACAAGTCGTTCATCGACTTCTCCACCGATCTGCTCGGGCCGTGGGCCGGTTTCTTCTGCGGGTGGACTTACTGGTTCTGCTGGATCATCACCGCGATCGCCGACGTGATTGCGATCGCCGCCTATACCCAGTTCTGGTTTCCCGGGCTGGCGCCGTGGATTCCCGCGGTGCTATGCGTGCTGCTGCTGCTCAGCCTCAACCTGGTCACGGTGAAGCTGTTCGGCGAGATGGAGTTCTGGTTCGCGCTGATCAAGATCATCGCGATCTGCGCGCTGATCGTCACCGGCTTCGCGCTGGTTGCCTGGGGTTTTACCTCGCCGACCGGACACAAGGCCGAGGTGGCCAATTTGTGGAATGACGGCGGCTTCTTCCCGAAGGGCTTGAGCGGCTTCTTCGCCGGCTTCCAGATCGCCGTGTTCGCTTTCGTCGGGATTGAATTGGTCGGCACGACCGCCGCCGAAACCGCCGACCCGAAGCGCAACCTGCCCAAGGCGATCAACTCGATCCCGATCCGCATCATCATTTTCTACGTGCTGGCGCTGGTGGCGATCATGATGGTGACGCCGTGGCGCATGGTGGAAGCGGGCAAGAGCCCGTTCGTGGAATTGTTCGTGCTGGCCGGCATTCCCGCCGCGGCCAGCCTGATCAACTTCGTGGTGCTGACCTCGGCTACCTCGTCGGCCAACAGCGGCATCTTTTCCACCAGCCGCATGTTGTATGGCCTGGCCGAGGAGAAGCACGCACCGAAGACGTTCGCGCGACTGTCGCGTGCGGCGGTGCCATCGCTGGGCCTGCTGTTTTCCTGCTTCTGCCTGCTGCTCGGGGCGGCGCTGATCTACCTGATCCCCGACCTGATCACCGCGTTCACCCTGATCACCACCTTGTCCGCGGTGCTGTTCATGTTCGTGTGGTCGCTGATCCTGTGCGCCTACATCGCGTATCGGCGCAAGCGTCCGCAATTGCATGAAGCGTCCACCTACAAGATGCCCGGCGGTGTGTTCATGTGCTGGGTGTGCCTGGCGTTCTTCGTGTTCGTGCTGGTGCTGCTGAGCCTGCAGGCGGATACCCGCGAAGCGCTGATCGCCAGCCCGGTGTGGTTCGTGCTGCTGGGGATCGGCTATGCCTGGAAGGGGCGCAAGGCACGCAAGGTGTGAGTGGCTGATTGGCTGTCGGAAAGCATGGCGGGCGTGCCCGCCCTACGACATTGCGACGACGCCGTAGGGCGGGCACGGCCCGCCGTGCGAAGTTGCGACGGCATCAATATTGGTCGTGGATTTTCACCTGGCTGAAGGTGGGGTGCTGCGGCCAGTCTTCGGGCGAATCCTCCCAGACTTCCTGGCGGCCCCACGGGGTGACGTCGAGCAGGCCGAAGGTGCTGATCGGCAACTCGACGCCGCGGCTGGTGGTGAACCAGGTCTGGAAGATGCCTTCGTCTGTGCGCAGGAACACCGACAAGCCGAATGGCGCGCCTTCGGCGCTGACGAAGTCCTCGTGGAAGCGGGTGCCGTGGCAGGAGTACCAGGGGAAGCTCCAGCCCAGCCGCGCCTTGACCGGTTCGATTTCGGACACCCGGGCGCGCGACACCACGGCGAAGGTGACGCCGCGTGCGTTCAAGTGCGCGAGGTTGCCGATCTGGTCGCAGTAGAACGAGCAGCCGGGGCAGACGTGGTCGGAATCCGGCGCCAGCATGTTGTGGTAGACGATCAGTTGCGGGCGGCCCTCGAACAGCTCGGCGAAGCTGCGCGTGCCGCTGGGTGAAGCGAACGTGTAGCTGTCGTCGACGCGGGTCATCGGCAGGCGTCGGCGACGTGCGCTGAGCGCGTCGTTGGCGCGGGTGAGCGCCTTTTCCTCTGTGAGCAGGGCGTGGCGTGCGGCCTGCCATTGCTCGCGGGTGACGATGGGCGGGTGGTTCATGGCGGTCTCCTTCCTGGTTTGCTCAGTCGCGGTCGGGTGCGCCGAGCGGGAAATATGAACGGTAGGGCCGCGCCTCGTCCACCGCGCGGGCGAACGAGGGGCGCGCCAGCAGGCGTTGCCGGTAGGCGATCACGTTGGCGCAGTCCGACGGGATGCGATGGGCCCAGTCGGCGTAGAACAGCGCGGGCGCGGCGGCGCAGTCGGCGAGGCTGAAATCACCGCCGCTGGCCCAGTGCCTTCCGGCGAGCTTGTGTTCGAGCCAGGCGTAGGTGGTATCGAGCAAGTTGCGCGCCTCCTTCACGCCGCGGGCGTCGCGCTCGGCGGGGGGACGCAACTGGTCGAACACCATCTTCTGCAGCGGGGTGTGCACGTAGTTGTCGAAAAAGCGATCGAGCAGGCGCGCCTCCAGCGACGCGTCGGCATCGGCGGGAATCAGCCGATGCGAGCCCGGGTGATGCAGGTCGAGGTATTCGATGATGATGCTCGACTCGACCACGGTGCGCTCGCCGTCGCGCAGCAGCGGCATGCGCCGGATCGGCCACAGCGCGGTGAATTCCGCATCCGTTGCTGCATCGTCCGGCGTAAGCAGGTGCCATTCGAACGGGATGCCGTTCTCGTACAGCGCGATCAGCACTTTCTGGCAGTAGGAAGAGAACGGGTGGGCGTGGAACTGGAGAGTCATCGCGGAACACCTTCGTGGCAAGTCTGCAGATGCGACGAACGACCACTGGCGGAATCGACGGCGGGCACGGCGCAAGTGGCGCTCGACGCTGCCGCTCCACCGCCCTAGTATCGGTGAACCATGATTTGCGCGAGGTGACGGCCATGAAACGCCTGCTGATCGGTTTGCTCGGGCTGGTGCTGCTGGTACTGGTCGTGGGGGCCGGTGCCCTGCTGCTGGTCGACGCCAATCACTTCCGCCCGCAGATCCAGACCACGCTGAGCCAGGCGCTCGGGCGCGAGGTGACGCTGGGCAAGCTGCATGTGTCGGTATGGTCGGGCTCGCTCGACGCCGACGACATCCGCATCGGGGAGGATCCGGGGTTCGGCAAGCAGGCTTTCGTCAGTGCGCAGTCGCTGCAACTTGGCGTGCGTCTGTGGCCGCTGCTGGTGCATCGCGAACTGCACATCACTTCGCTGACGCTGAAGCAGCCCAGCGTGCATCTGCTGCAGAACCGCGCGGGCGACTGGAACTTTGCCACGTTCGGCGGCAGCGCTGCACCGGCATCGCCCTCGGCCGGCACGCCGACCCAGCCGCTGGCGTTCAGTGTGGACAAGCTGCGCATCACCGACGGCAGTATCGAACTCACCCGCGCGGTCGGCGGCGCGCGCAGCTAC
>DASRUB010000254.1:0-31780 GCA_035655635.1 Rhodanobacter sp.
CCGAACACAATGGTCGCTTGCTGGCCCGGCATGGTCCGCACAACCGGCTTGGCCGACTGCGTATGCACGTTGCCGTTACCGCGATCGAAACGGGTATCGACCTGCGTGCCGACTTCCAGTTGACCGCCGGCTACCGACGACACCGCGAAGCGGCCTTGCCACGACAACTTGCTGGTGTCGGTTCCGCTCAACTCGGTGTATTCGCCCGGCTTCAGGCAGCGGATGAAATGCATCGAATCCGGGTGGTCTGCCATGGCTACGTCGATCTTCAACGTGTAGCGATTGCTGATGCCGTCGCCGGCTTTTGCCTGCGACGATGGCGTCGTGGCGTAGACGGCACCGGCAACGCCGATGGCGAGGACGGCGAGGAGAATCCCACCGGCGCGCCGGCGCAAGAGATCGGGCTGTTGCAGTTTCAACATGGCGATACGCTCCGTGATGGGATGACGGGGTGACCAGGGACAACCCACCGGCAACGCGAACGCGGCCGACTGGGTCTTCAACATCGCATTCGCATAACTGCGCCGCTGCGTGCTGTGTTCGCGCAGCACCGCAGCGTCGCAAGCCAGTTCCTGGTCATGGCGCAACGCCGCGAGCGCCCACCAGGCCAGGGGATGGAACCAGAACATCGCGACCACGAGCTGCGCCAGCAGGCACCACCAGCCATCGCGGCGGCGCGCGTGGGTGGTTTCGTGGGCGAGAATCAGCATCTGCTCGGTGGCGTCGTAGCGGCATTCGAAATCGGCCGGCAAGACGATGCGACTGCGCCAGGCACCGACCAGGGCGGGGCCGATATCCGAACCGGATGCGCGCAGCATCGGCCAGTGTGATCGCTCGTCAACGACGCGGGTGGCGCCACGCAGCCGCGCGCGGTAACGCGATTGCGCGAGCGCCGCCAGCAGCAGGCTAAGCATGCTGCCCAGCAGCCACAGCAACACGGCCCATGCACGCCAGTTGACGGTATTCGACCCGGCGGCGAGCACCGGCAACGCGGCGGCCGCCGAGGTGATTGCGGAGACCACCGGTGACCACACCGTGACCGGCGCGACCGCCGCATGCGGCAACTGGCTGGTCAGCATCGCCAACGGCGGCAACAGCCACAGCTGGAATGCGCGCTCGGTGCCGAACAGGCGGCGACATGGTTTGCGCAACACCGCCACCACCAGCACCGCGGCGGTGAACGCGAGGATCAGCAGCCAACCGCGCCCCAGCCAGTCGACCCCGGCCAACTCAATGCTGTTCATCGTCGAGCTCCCTGAGCAGCTTGCGCAGTTCGGCAATATCCTTTTTCGACAGCTTGCGTTGCTCGGAGAAGTGCGCCACCAGCGGCGCCACCCGGCCGCCGAACAGGCGGTCGAGCAGGCCCTTGCTCTCCTGCGACACGTACTGCTCGCGCGCCAGTAATGGCGTGTACAGATAGCGGCGGCCGTCGCGTTCGGCGTGCACGGCCTTTTTTCGCAGCAACCGGTTGAGCAGGGATTTCACCGTACCTTCCTGCCAGCCTTGTGTCGGGCCGACTTCGGCGAGGATTTCCTCGGCCGTGCGTGGCGCCTCACGCCACAGCACGTCCATCACCACCGCCTCGGCTTCGCTGATTGCCATGAGTCACCGTTTACGTGTGTAAGTGGAGTTATGTTTACACGTGTAAATGATAACGTCAAGCCATCCAGGCGAGGCTGTCTGTCAACGCCACGCCGGCTCGCGCGTCTTCATGCATTGAATCCGCAATTTCAGAGTCCGAGCATGCGCCTGGCTGCCTCCTCATTCCTGCCTGGCCTGCGCCTGTTGCTGGCCTGCGCCTGCGTCGTCACGTTCAACGCGTGGGCTGCGCCACCCGACATCAGTGGCGCCTGGCGCCTCGACGACCAGCACAGCGACGGCGCGGACGCACTCACCGCGATGCTTCGCGCCGAGGCGCGCCGCGAACAGCCGGCGCCGCTGCCGGCAACTGCAGCCACCGCGGCGCAGCCGGGCAACACCGGCGCAACGGGCCGCACGGGAAGACATGGGGATGGCACCGGCGGAGGCGGCATGGCGGGTCATCACGGCGGACGCCACGGCTCCCGCAACAAAGCAGCCAAGCCTGCGGACACCGATCAGGATCCGCTGGCGCACGCACAGTTTGCCTTGCCGCCGTTGCTGCAGACAGACTCGGTACTGCTGGTGCAGCAGCAGGCGGGATCGGTGCAGATCCAGCTCGACAATGGCGAGCGGCTGGATGTCAGACTCGATGGGCAGTCCCGACAATCGCTCAATGGTGACGCGATGGTGCAGGGGCAGGCCTCTGCCAAGGGCGTGCGCATCACGATCCGCTTCACCAATGGCCGGCTGCTCCAGCAGGACTGGATCCGCTCGGCCGACGGCCATGAACTCACCATCCAGAACCTGTGGAAACTGCCCACGCTGCAAAAGCCGGTGCAGTTCCGTCGCAGCTACTTCGCGGTGGGCTGATGCGCCTTCAATAGGTCTGCGACCTTTGTGCAACATGACAGCCAGGCAATCCGTCGTATCCTAGGCAGCTGATACTCCTGCAGGAAGGCTTGCCATGAACAAGGTTTACCCCAGCGCGAGCAAGGCCCTCGAGGGGCTGCTGTTCGACGACATGACGATCGCGGCCGGTGGTTTCGGCCTGTGCGGCATCCCCGAGAACCTGATCGGCGCACTTCTCGAAGCCGGCACCAGGGGCCTGACTATCGTGGGCAACAACGCCGGCGTGGACGACTTCGGCATGGGCCCGTTGCTGAAGACGCATCAGGTCAAGCGTGTGTATGCGTCTTACGTGGGCGAGAACAAGGAATTCGAGCGGCAGACCCTGGCCGGCGAACTGGAGCTGCATCTGACCCCGCAGGGCACGCTGGCCGAAAAGCTGCGCGCGGGCGGCGCGGGTATTCCCGGGTTCTACACGCGCACGGGCTTTGGCACGAAGCTGGCCGAGGGCAAGGAGACCAAGGTCTTCGGCGACAAGGAATACGTGCTGGAAGAGGCGATCCATGCCGACCTGTCGATCGTCAAGGCGTGGAAGGGCGACGCCCACGGCAACCTGGTGTTCCGCGAAACCGCGCGCAATTTCAATCCGATGATTGCCACCTGCGGCAAGGCCTGCGTGGCCGAGGTGGAACATCTGGTGCCGGTGGGCGAGCTGGATCCGAACAACATCCACGTGCCGGGCATCTACGTCGACCGCATCGTGCAGGGCGCGAAGTACGAGAAGCGGATCGAATTCCGCACGATTTCCGGCGTAGCGGCGGGCAAGGAAAACCCGACCCGCACGGCCATGGCCCGGCGTGCCGCGAAGGAGCTGCAGGATGGCTTCTACGTAAACCTGGGCATCGGCATCCCGACCATGGTGGCGAACCACATCCCGGAAGGCGTCAACGTCACCCTGCAGTCGGAGAACGGCCTGCTCGGCATCGGCCCGTTCCCGACCGAAGAGCAGCTCGATCCGGATCTGATCAACGCCGGCAAACAGACCATCACCACCCTGCCCGGCTCCAGCTTCTTCTCCAGCGCCGATTCGTTCGCGATGATCCGCGGCGGTCACATCGACCTGTCGATCCTCGGTGGCCTCGAAGTCTCCGCCCACGGCGACCTGGCCAACTGGATGGTGCCAGGCAAGATGGTCAAGGGGCCGGGCGGCGCGATGGACCTGGTCAGCGGCGTCAAGCGCGTGGTGGTGCTGATGGAGCACTGCGCGAAGGATGGTTCGCCGAAGATCAAGACCGAATGCGATCTGCCGCTGACCGGCAAGCAGGTGGTGGACCTGGTCATCACCGACCTGTGCGTGTTCTCGGTCAACAAAGGTGAAGGGCTGGTGCTGATCGAACTCAACGAGGGCGTCAGCCTCGACGACGTGAAAGCGAAGACCGGCTGCGCGTTTGCCGTCGACCCGACGCTGAAAACCGCCTAAGGCAGGCGTAGGGCGGGCAATGTCCGCCGGCTTTTGCTTCGTGCATCAACGCAGAAGCGGCGGGCAGTGCCCGCCCTACGGAACCGGTCCCACCGACGGATCAACGGGCAGCGGTGTGAAATGCGGTCGCGCGATGCTCGTCGTTACGTCGGGAGAGAGCTTTTCGCGCACACGGTTGCGCTCCTACGGGTTCGGGACCGGATCGACCGGCAGCGCGTCGGGGAAATGGATTTGCGCGACGTGCTCCCGGCCAAGCCGGGTCTGCAGTTCCAGCGGCCAGCCGAAGCGGTCGCTGATCTGGCGGGCGATGGCCAGTTCGAAGCCGTGCCGGTCGATTGCGGGCGGGCCGGCACCACCGGCATCGTCCGGGTCGGGCTTGTTGCTCACGCTCACCACGCCCGGTTCCACGCTGATCACCACGCTGCCGCGCTGGGCCTGCTGACAGGCATTGCGCAGCAGTTGCCAGCACAGTACGGAGAACACCTGGCGCGAACCCTCCAGCGCAAAGCTCGCCGGCTGCTCCAGCCGCAACTTGATGGGTCGCCCGGCAAACAGTTCGCGTGCTGCCTCCAGCTCCCGTTCCAACACCTCGTTCACCACGAAGCGTTCCTTGTCCACCAGCGTGCCGGCGTCGCGCGCCAGCACCAGCAAGGCCTCCACCAGCATCTCCAACTCGCGCGAAGCCCGGTGGATGCGTTGCACCGAGCGCGCCCCGAAGTCGCTCAGTCCAGGCTCGTCGGCCAGCATGTCCCCGGACATCTTGATCACCGTGAGCGGGCTGCGCAGCTCATGGCTGGCATCGCGGGTGAAGTTGCGCTCGCGTTGGCTGTACCCGGCAACCCGAGTCGCGAAGCCGTGCAGGCCACGGGCCAGCGATGCCACGTCGGCGTCGGTATCACGGGACAAATGCTGAGGCTGGAAGGCATCGGGATCGGGCTTGTCATCGTTCCAACCATCGATCAGCCGCGCCAGCGCCCGGATCGGACCCCATTCGTGCTGAGTCGCCAGACAGGCCAGGATCGTGGTGATCAGGATCAGCAAGATCACCGCTTCCCATGGCGCCACGTCGAAAATGCCCATCGCACAGACGATCACCAGCACCACGAATTGCAGCCCGAACACCCATGCAATGCGTCGCTTGAACGCCCCCACCCGAAATGTAATCGCGCTCGTCGCTCTGCTGTTCATCACCTTCGCCGTACCGATGTCACGCGGGCTGGGTCGTCGTCGCCATTTCCGATTCGAGATCCGCCAGGCGATAACCAGCCGAATGGATGGTATGTAACAGGGGCCGTGCGAAGGGTTTGTCGATAACGCGGCGCAGGTTGTACAGATGTGAACGCAAGGTGTCGGAATCGGGAAGGGTGTCACCCCATATCTCGCGTTCGATATCGCGTCGGCTGACCACCCGCGGCGACTCGCGCATAAGGATCGCCAGCAGCTTCAAGCCGATCGGTGACACTACCAGCTCTTCGCCGCCGCGGGTCAGGCGCAGCGTGGCGGTATCCAGGGTCATGTCGCCTACGCTGAGAACCTCGGTCGACACCTGGCGTCGGTCGCGGCGGATCAACGCCCGCAGGCGGGCCTCCAGCTCGCGCACCTCGAACGGCTTCACCAGGTAATCGTCGGCACCGGCTTCCAGCCCGACCAGCTTGTCCTCAAGCGTGTCGCGCGCGGTCAGCATCAGCACCGGGGTGGATTTCTTGGCCTCCTTGCGCAGCTTGCGGCAGACCTCCAGGCCATCCAGGCCGGGCAACATCAGGTCGAGCACGATTACGTCATAGCTGTTGGACACGGCAAGGTGCAGTCCGCTGACACCGTCGGCGGCATAGTCCACCGAGTAGCCGCGCCGTTCAAGGAATTCACCGACCATCTCGGCGATCTGGCGATTGTCTTCCACCAGCAGGATCAAGCCTGCCTGCTCTTCATGTACGGTCATATCGTCCTCACTGCCTGTCGAATTCACATTTGTGAAGGTACACGGCGGCGGGGTGATGACGATGTGAAAGGGGCGCCGGAAATTCAGCTGGCGTTTGGCGTGCGCGCTCAGCGCAGCAGCGGCTTCAACTGTTCCCACACATTGTGCAGTACGTCTGGTTCGGCGGCGGCCACCGGATGCAGGCCATCATCCTGCATCCGGGCCGGATCCAGCGCGATACCCTCCAGCAGAAACGGCACCAGGGCGACGTGGTCCTTGCGTGCCAGGTCGCTGTAAACCGCACGCAAACCGTCGCGATACTGCGCTCCATAGTTGACCGGCAGCTCGATGCCCAGCAGCAACACGCGGGCCTTGTGCCGCTGCGCCAGTTCGATCATTGCCGCCAGGTTGTCGCGCAGCGCCCCCAGCGGCAGTCCGCGCAGGCCATCATTGGCGCCCAGTTCGATCACCAGCACCGCCGGATCGTATTTCTGCAGCAGCGCCGGCAGCCGGTTGCGCCCGCTCAACGAAGTCTCGCCGCTGATGCTGGCATTGACCACCGTCCACTTCGGCTCCATCTTGGAAAGACGCGTGTCCAGCAGATGCACCCAGCCGGACTCGACCGGGATGTTATGCGCGGCGGAAAGCGAGTCACCCATGACCAGCACGGTTTTCGGCGCAGCCGCGTGAGCAACACCGATACCGCACAGAAAAACCAGTAACCACAGGCATCGACGCATGAATGATTCTTCCCGTCCGCTTCTCGAGGCCTGCGATGTTAGCAAGTCGGTGCGCGGCCCCGAGGGCAGGCTGGATATCCTGGCCGGGATCGACCTGCGCATCATGGCCGGCGAGAGCTTTGCCATCGTGGGCGCCTCCGGCTCGGGCAAGACCACCCTGCTCGGCCTGCTGGCCGGTCTGGATACGCCCGACGCCGGCGAGATCACGCTCGACGGCCACGCGCTGCAGCAACTCGATGAGGAAGCCCGCGCCGACCTGCGTCGGCGCCTGGTCGGCTTCGTGTTCCAGTCGTTCCACCTGCTGCCCGCGCTCACCGCCGAGGAAAACGTGATGCTGCCACTGGAACTCGAAGGCCGCCGCGATGCGCGAATCCGCGCACGCGCGGCACTCGACGCGGTCGGGCTGTCGCCACGGCGGCGCCATTATCCGGCCCAGCTCTCCGGCGGTGAGCAGCAGCGCGTGGCGATCGCGCGCGCGTTCGTGCATGAGCCGCGGGTGCTGTTTGCCGATGAACCCACCGGCAATCTCGACCAGCGCACCGGCCATCACGTCTGCGACCTGTTGTTTGCGTTGAACCGCGACCACCACACCACCCTGGTGCTGGTCACCCACGACGCCGCCCTCGCGGCGCGCTGCCAGCGCGGGATCGAGCTGGACGAAGGTCGGGTCGTGCCGGCCGTGCGCGCATGAACATGCTGCGACTTGCCCTGCGCAACCTGCGCCGCGAATGGCATTTGCCCGAGTTGCGCACGCTGGCGGCCTCGCTGGTGCTGGCGGTGGTCGCGCTGGGCGTGGTGGCCACGCTCGCCACGCGGATCGAACGCGGCATGCTGGCCAGCGCCGCTGAACTGATCGGCGGTGATATCGGCATTGGCTCGCCGCAGGCCCTGCCCGGGAGCTTCGCTTCCATGGCGCAGCGGGATGGCCTGGCACTAACCTACACGGCGGGTTTCCCCAGCGTGGCGTTTGCGCACCAGCAGACCCAGTTGCTCGACGTGGAAGCGACCGATGCGCACTATCCGTTGCGCGGTTCGCTGGAACTGGCCGACGCCGCGGGTCACCATCGCATGGGACACGGCCCGGCGACGGGCGGCGTCTATCTCGATCATCGCGCCCTGGTGGCGCTGGGCCTGAAGGTCGGCGACCGCTTGCAGTTGGGCGGCCTCAAGCTGATCATCGCCGCCGAACTGGTGCGCCAGCCCGATGGCGGCGAGCTGCTGGCACTGGCGCCACGCGCCATGATGAGCCTGGCCGACGCCAGGACGGCCGGCCTGCTGGACGTAGGCAGCCGCGCGCGCCATCGCCTGCTGCTGGCCGGCGCTCCGGCAGACGTGCAGCGCTGGCGCGACTGGGCCCAGACCGCCACGCTGCCGCAGGGCGCCCAGCTGATCACGCCGGAGCAGACGCAGCAACGCATGCGCAGCGCGTTCGATCGCGCCGGCGCGTTCCTGCGCCTGACGGCGTTGTTGTCGGCGCTGCTGGCCGGCATCGCGATCGCGCTGTCCGCCCAGCGCTACGCGCGGCGCAAGAGTACCGAGGTGGCTTTGCTGCGCGCGCTGGGCACTTCCCGGCGGCGCGTGCTGGGCCTGCTGCTGGGCACCTTGGGCGCCCTGGCGGTGCCGGCGGCAGCGCTCGGCGTGCTGCTGGCACTGGGCCTGGCCCAACTGGCATGGCTGCTGGCCAGCCAGCTGTTCGGCAACGTGCCCACGTCGCTGCCGCTGGCACCGGCGTTTGCCGCGGCCTTGATGGGCATGGCGGTACTGGTCGGCTTCGCGCTGCCGCCGCTGGCGCGACTGGCCGAAGTGCCGCCGGTGGCGGTGTTCCGCCAGAGCATGACCCGACGTGCGCGCCGCTTCGACGCGTTGTACCTGATTCCCGTGCTGGTCGCGCTGGGCCTGATCTGGAGCCAGAGCAGTTCGTTCAAGCTCGCCGGCATTCTCGCCGCCAGCCTGGCCGGCGTGGCGGCGATCGCCGCGTTGCTGGCGCTGCTGCTGTTGTGGCTGGCCCGCCGCGTGGCTCCGGGCGCACATCCCGCGCTGCGCCTGGGGCTGGCCGCGCTGGCGCGACGGCGAATGCTGAGCGTGATCCAGGCCACGTCGCTGAGCCTGGGATTGTGCGCCCTGCTGTTGCTGGCGATCGTGGCACCGTCGCTGCTGCAAGGCTGGCGCCAGGAGTTGCCCGCCGACACGCCGAACTGGTTCGCGCTGAACCTGCAGGACGACCAACGCGCCGGATTTGCGCAGGCGCTGCAGCGCGTCGGGGCCGACCAGCTCAACATGGCGCCGCTGGCGGTGGGCAAGATCACCGCGATCAATGGCCGCCCGATCGACCAGCTCCATTTCGACGACGCGCGTGCGAAAGACTGGGCCGATCGACAGCTACGGCTGTCCTGGGCCGGCGCGCTGCCACCGGCCAACGAGGTGATTGCCGGGCGCTGGGCCGGCCCCGCACCGGCGCAGGCGGAAGTCTCGATCGACACGATGTGGCGCGACATGTTTGCGCTGAAGCTGGGCGACACGCTCACCTTCCGCATCGGCGAGCGCACGGTCCAGGCCACCGTCGGCAGCGTGCGCAAGGTCGACTGGAGCTCGTTCCGGGTCAACTTCTTCCTGCTGCTGGACCCGGCGCATGCGGGCGAGCTGCCGCACACCTGGCTGGCCAGCTTCCACCTGGCCGCTGGCCATGCCGAGGCGTTGGCGCAACTCTCGCGCGAGTACAGCAATCTCAGTCTGATCGATGTCGATGCCCTGCTCGACCGCGTGCGCGAGATCGTCGATCGGGTCGGCAGCGCCGTGCGCTGGATTCTCGGTTTCAGCCTGCTGGCCGGGGCGCTGGTGCTGGCCGCGTCGCTCGCCGCCAGCGCCGCCGAACGCCGCCACGAAGCCGCCCTGTTGCGCACGCTGGGCGCTCGCCGTGCCCAGTTGCGCGTCGCCGCCGCGTGCGAGTTTGCCTTGCTCGGCCTGGTCGCCGGCCTCACCGCCGCGCTCGGCGCAGCCGGCGCCGGGCTGTGGCTGGGCCACGCAGTATTCCATATCGAAAACTTCGTGCCGCCGTTGTGGCCGCTGGCGGGGAGCGCCCTCGCCGCTGCCATCGTGGTGATGCTGCTGGGCCTGGCCGGCACGCGCAAGGTGATCCGCACGCCGCCGATGCGATTGTTGCGCGAAGGTTGAAGCCAGCCGCCAGCGCGACCCGGACGACCGTCGCCACCACCGCGTAGCCGTGCGAGACTGGCAACGGCGGCGCGGGGCATGCCGTTTCCGACGCGCCGCGATGGCGCCGGCGCCGGCCACTTCCGCTCCGAGGATCCACCCATGCTTGGTGTCGTGCTGCTTTTTGTCGGCGTCATCCTGATCGTCAACGGACTGACTCTCGCCGGGCGCATCGCGGCGAAGGAAGCCGCCGTACTCAACCTGCTGGTCGGCAGCCTTTCGGCGTTCGCCGCGGTGCTGGGCGCGATCCAGGCTTCCACACCGGCGGACTTTCTTGCCGTGGGTTCGGGCCTGCTGTTTGCTTTCACGTATCTGTACGTGGCCGCCGTGCACTGGTTCCAGCTGGACGGTCGTGGCCTCGGCTGGTACTGCCTGTTCGTGGCGATCACCGCGCTGCCGGTGGGTTGGGCGGCGTATGCGATCGGCGACTTGCGCATGGCCGTCATCTGGCTGATCTGGTCGAGCCTGTGGCTGCTGTTCTTCGTCGACCTGTGCACCGGCGTGCGCGTGAAGCGCTTTCTTGCGCCCTACACGGTGGTGGTGGGCATCGTCACCTGCTGGATCCCCGGTACGCTGATGTTGCTGGCGCGCTGGTGAGATGCGGCGAGCCCGGTCGCCTGACGGCGTGCGCCTGCGCGATGTCGGCGTCGACTGCAGGTTCGCGCTGACGGCATGAAGCCGCTCATGCCAAGGCCTTCCGGCTGGACCCGGCGCCTGCGTAACGAATGGTTGCTGCTGGTATTCGCGCTGCTGGCCGCGCTGCTTGCGGTGCTCGATCCGCGTCCCGTGAACGACTACCGGCGCTGGCTGCAATGGCCCACGCTGGCCGGCCTGATGGGCTTGCTGATCGCGATCCAGGGCATCCGCGACAGCGGCCTGGTGCAGCATGCGGCGGCGGCCGTGGTGGCGCGGGCGCATTCGCTGCGCGGTCTGGGCCTGCTGCTGGTGTGCGCGACGGCGTTGCTGTCGATGGTGCTGACCAACGACGTCAGCCTGTTCCTGATCGTGCCGTTGACGCTGGCCATCGGCAACGTGTCGAACCTGCCGGCGCTGCGCATGGTGGTGCTGGAAGCGCTGGCGGTGAACGCGGGCTCCACCCTGAGCCCGATCGGCAATCCGCAGAACCTGCTGCTGTGGCAGCACTCGCACCTGTCCTTCCTGCACTTTGTTGCGGCGATGCTGCCGGCAGCGGTGGTGATGCTCGCCCTGGTGGCGGCATTCGCCTGGTGGTGGTTGCCGCGAGACCGCGTGGCGCTGAGCCCGGCGCGAATCGACGCCACGAGGACATCGACCCGGCTCGGCGCGTGCTCGATCGTGGCCCTGCTCGGCATGGTGCTGCTGATGGAATATGGCCAGGCACCGCTGGGGGCGCTGCTGTTGCTGGCGCTGTTTGCGCTGCTGGCGCGATCGAGCCTGGTTCGCGTCGACTGGCTGCTGCTGCTCACCTTCGCGGCGATCTTCCTGGCACTGGGCCACGGCGCCGAACTGCCGCCGGTACGGCACGCCCTGGACCGACTCGATGTCAGCCAGCCGCTGACTCTCTACGCCAGCGGCATCATCGCCTCACAGCTGATCAGCAATGTGCCGGCCACGGTACTGCTGCTGGAACGCGCACCCGATCCGCTAGCGCTGGCAGTGGCCGTGAACGTGGGCGGCTTCGGCCTCGCGATCGGTTCGATGGCAAACCTGATCGCGCTGCGACTGGCAAGACAGTCACACGGGCTGCGGCAGTTCCAGCTGGTCTCGATACCGTTCCTGCTGGTGTGTGCGCCACTGGTCTATCTGGCGTGGCGCTGCATCGCCGCGTAGGAGCCCGCTGGCAGGCGATGCTCCTGCGAACACCGAACACCGAACACCGAACACCGAACACCGAAGAACAGCATCGCCCGCGAGCGGGCTCCTACGATTGGTTCATCGTCTACGATCGCTCAATCGTCGTGCGGCACGCTGACCTTGCCTTTGACGCCGGAATGATTGACGTCGCCACTGCCCTTGGCGCCGAGCGTGAAATCACCCGCCACGCCATTGACCGTGAGATCGCCGGAGCCCAGCGTACCTGCGCTCACGTTACCGCCGACCTGGTGCAGCGTGACATCGCCCGAACCGATGCTGCCGACCTTGGCATCGCCCTTGATGCCTGAAGCCTTGAGGTCGCCCGAGCCCACCGAACCCGCGTCCAGGCTGCCGACATCGCTGGCGTCGACATCACCCGAACCCACGCTGGTGGAAAATTTCCCGGCGACCTGGCGCACATGCAGGTCGCCGGAACCCACGATGCTTTGCAGCTCCTGCACGCCACGCACGTCGGCATCGCCGGAGCCCACGCCGACGTTCACCGGCATGCTGGCCGGCAAGGTCACCGTGACGTCGAGATTGGCGTAGGAACTGCCGAACAGGCTGAACGAAAAGTGCTGGTTCCCGCCGATGTCGATCCGCAACTGGTCACCATCACGCTGCTGGGTGACCTGCAACTGCTCCAGCGCCGACTTGTCCGAGGCGCAGGCTCGCCCGGTCAGGCTCAGGCCCTGGCTGCTGGCGCTGCCGACGAGGTGGAGATCATGGCTGTGCACGGAAATCTGCACCGACTTCACGCCGGCCAGGTCGAGCTGGAGGTTGCGCGGGGCCTCGTACTTGCAAGGCGAGGCGAAAGCAGTGAGCGGGGCAAGCAACAGCGCGGCAAGGGCAAGACGACGCATGGGCGGACTCCAGTGATTGGGATATCGGTTGGGATGCAGCCGGTGAGCAAAAGGTTGCAAGCGCCATCGCGAGCCAGCCCGGGCGGAAAATCCGGCCGGGGATTCAGCCAGACGATTCCTGCGCCTTGGCGCGCTGCCACAGGGCTTCCTGGGCGGCGAGATCGCGCTCGGCGAAGCTGCCGCCGTCGGCTACCGCTAACTCCTCCATCTTGCGGAAGCGCCGCTCGAACTTGGCATTGGCATGGCGCAAGGCGCGCGAGAAGTCGA
The DNA here is from genome assembly GCA_035655635.1 of Rhodanobacter sp. GTDB lineage: Bacteria > Pseudomonadota > Gammaproteobacteria > Xanthomonadales > Rhodanobacteraceae > Rhodanobacter. The sequence goes on from DASRUB010000254.1 coordinate 12,739, forward strand.
CGCCGGCGTGGCGGGCCAGTTTCACCGCGACAAACAACACGTCGCCGATCTCATCCTCGAGCCGCGCCGGATCGGCACCCTGGTCGAACTCGGCACGGACTTCCGCGACCTCCTCGATCAACTTGTCCAGCACCGGCTGCGGGCCAGGCCAGGTAAACCCCACCGTCGCCGCACGTTGTTGCAGCTTCATGGCGCGCTTCCACTCCGGCAATCCGCTGGAGATGCCGGCGAGCACACTGGCGTCGGCCAGCTCGCCTTTTTCCGCACGTTCGGCGGCCTTGATCTGTTCCCATGCGCGCACCTGCTCCGCCACATCGGCATAGCGCACGGCACCGAACACATGCGGATGCCGCCGCCGCATCTTGCTGCTGATGGCATGCACCACGTCGGCAAATTCGAACCGCCCCGCCTCCTCGGCCATGCGCGCATGGAACACCACTTGCAACAGCAGGTCGCCGAGTTCGTCACGCAGGTCGTCGAAGTCACCACGATCGATCGCATCGACGACCTCATAGGCCTCCTCGATCGTGTACGGCGCAATCGAGGCAAAATCCTGCTGCACATCCCACGGACAACCCCGCTCCGGATCGCGCAACCGCGCCATGATCCCCAGCAAATCCTCCAACCCGTAGCGCTCGGTACTCATCCCGCACAAATGCCCACAAGCACCGGAACACCTTCTCCCCTTGAGGGGAGAAGGCAGGGATGAGGGGCCACGCCGAGCAGAAGCTCCGACGAAATCATGAGGGATGAGGGGCCACGCCGAGCAGAAGCTCCATCGAAACTATTCACGAATCGCCTCTCGCAGCCGCCCCGCCCAATCAACCGCCGCATCCCCCACCGCGACAAACTCGGGGTTCAACAACGACTCGCCCCGGTTGTAACGAAACGGCTGCCCCTGCAGATCCAGCACCGCCCCACCCGCCTCGTCAAGTACGCATTGCGCCGCTGCCGTGTCCCACTCACTGGTGAGACCCTGACGCAGGTATATGTCCGCCTGCCCACGCGCGATGAGGCAGAACTTCAGCGACGAACCCAGCGCAAGCATCTGGTAGTCGCTACCGACCAGTTGTTCCAGCATGCTGCGCTGCGACCCGCCGTGGGAGCGGCTGCCGGCCACCGTCGGTGGCTGCGCCAGTGACCGTGTACGAAGGCGCTGCCACTCGTCGCCGGCCCGATGCTGCAACCAGGCACCCTTTCCAAGTTCGGCCACGTACAGATCGCCCGTGACCGGTGCCAGCACCACGCCAAGCACGGAACGGCGTTGATCGATCAAGGCGATGTTGACGGTGAACTCGTCGTTGCGCTTGACGAACTCGCGCGTGCCATCGAGCGGGTCGACCAGCCAGTAGCGCGACCAGTGCTGACGTTCGGACCACGGCCGCGCCCGGGCCTCCTCGGACAGGATCGGCAGGGTGGTTTCCAGCTGGCCCAGGCCGGCCACGATGACTTGCTGGGCGGCCAGGTCGGCCGCGGTCAGCGGCGAGGCATCGACCTTGGTCTGCACCGCGAAATCGCCGTGATAGATGTTCAGGATGGCGTCGCCCGCGGCGCGCGCAATCGCACCGATGCGGCGGGAGAATTCGGGCGGCACGCTTTCGGGTGGCATGCTCATGAGCGCTGGAAGCGCCCGGCGAGGTACTCGCGAGCCATGAACAGCGCGGCAATCGAACGTCCGTCCGTGACATCGTCGCGCCCGAGCAGGGCATGCAGTTCGGCCATCTTCCATGGCACCACCTCGAGTTCCTCCGGCTCATCCCCGGACAGCTTCTCCGGGTACAGCTCCTGCGCCAGCACCACGTGCGCCATGTGCGTCATGTAGGCCGGCGACAGCGACAGGTTGTGCAGGATCTTCAGCTTGCGCGCGCCGTAGCCGATCTCTTCCTTGAGTTCCCGTTCGGCGCCCTGCTCGGCGGTTTCGTCCTGGTCCAGCCGCCCCTTGGGCAGCCCCAGCTCGTAGCGGCCCACGCCACCGCCGTATTCGCGCACCAGCAGCACAGTCTCATCGTCGATCATCGGCACCATGATCACGGCACCGAGGCCGCTGCCTTTCAACCGCTCGTAGGTGCGCCGCGCGCCATTGGAAAACTCCAGGTCGATCTGTTCGACCTGCAGGAAACGACTGTCGGTGACATCCCGCCTGGCATGGATGATGGGCAGTTTGGACATCCATCCATGGTAGCAGGCTACTAGCCGCGCAGCCGCGGCAGGGCCTGGGCGTGGATCGCGGGCGTGCCGGCCAGCACGCTGCCCGTCTCCAGCGTCAGCGGGGCACCGGCGAGATCGGTGAATACGCCGCCGGCCTCGCGCACGATCACCGCCAGCGCGGCGATGTCGAGGATGTTCACGTCCGACTCGATCACCAGGTCCAGGCAGCCGCGCGCCAGCAGGTGGTAGTGGCAGAAGTCGCCATAGCCACGAATCCGGTTGCTGTCGCGGATCAGCGCACCCAGCGCGTCCCAGCGCGCATCGGCGGTGAGGGTCCTGACGTTGCCAATGGAGAGCGAAGCCTGCTCGATCGTGCGCGTGTCGGCCACCTGGACACGTTCGCCATCGAGCCACGCGCCGCCGCCGACGCTGGCCCACATCGTCTCGCCATAAACCGGGGCGCTGGAGACGCCCAGCACCAGCTCGTCGCCGTCCATCAAGGCAATCTGGGTGGAGAAGAAAGGAGTGTGGCGCACGAAGCTCTTGGTGCCGTCGAGCGGGTCGACCAGCCACATCAGGCCGCCGCGTTCGCCATCCAGGCCGAACTCCTCACCGTAGATCGATGCCTGCGGAAGCGCGGCCTGCAGGATCTGCCGGATCGCGCGCTCGGCCTCGCGGTCGGCGATTGTCACCGGCGTGGCGTCGGCCTTCAGTTCCACCTCGACGCCGCGATGCCAGTAGTGTTTGATCACCTCGGCCGCAGCGGCCGCCGCGTCGCGTGCCGCGGCCAGCGCCGAAGCGGCGGTATCCGGATTCATGGTGGTGTGATGCCCCTGTCGGTCGATGGCGCAGGGCCGGCCAGGCCGCCGCTTTGCCGGATATGCACGCTACCGTCAGCGGACACCGGCCCGAGCCGGGCCAACCAGCCTTGCAACGCAGGATCAGTCTGTCGGGCGCGCAGCGTGGTGTCCAGTCGCCAGCCCAGCGGGCTCAGTTGCAGCTCACCGTTTGCCTGCAGCGGCCCGCTGCCGACATCGTGCCATTGCGCCTGGATCATCCCGCCTTGCGCTTGCGCCTCAAGCTGCATGTCACCGAGAGCCACGTCGCCCTGCCCGGTTTGCACGGCGGCGTGCTGCCACCGCCCGTGCGCCTGCAACTGCAACGGCCAGCCGCCTTGCAGCAGGACGTGCTCGACGCTCAACTGCAACTCGCCCAGCGGCCGTCCCCAGGGCGATGGAGTATCCATATTGAGCACGGCCAGGTCGGCATGCAGGCGCCAGTTGTCGGCGGCAATCCGGCTATCCGGCAAGCGCCGCAGCTCGCCCGAAAATCCCGTTTGCGGCCCGTCGAACGCCAGTTGCAATTGCACGTCGCCCAGCAGCGCGCGTCGGGACAGACGCCAGTGCAATTGCCCCAGCCGTTGCCCCTCGACCCCGATGAGCTCGCCTGCATCGCCTTCCCATACCGAACCATGCACCTGTTGCAGACGCAGTCCGTGCAATTGCGGCTCGATCCACGGCAGCGCCCAGCGCGCCGGCAGGAACCACAGCAGCGCCATGATCAGCGCGGCAAACACGGCCAGTGCGACCAGAATATTTCGCAGGTACTTCAAGCATCGATTCCCGGAAGATCCATGCGCCGACTTGAGCGTGCGCGGCGCGGGTCGATCATAGCCGGATGAACGTCCCCGAAAACAGCATTGCCAAGCTCGCCGCGCGTGATCTGGAAACACGTCTGGCGTGCGTGCACGCAGATGCACGATCACGCAATCGCACTGCCAACGCGCTTGTCTACATGCCGTCAGTCACACGCCGTCAGTGGCCGATGCGAATGCTGGGATCGAGCATTTGCAGCGCCCTGGCAGTATCCGGCGCACCGGTTCGGCGCAAGTCCTCGGCGCTGTAGCTGCTGCCGGCAACCGCCAGGCACTTGCCGTGCCTGGGTGGAATCAGGCTGCCGGTATTCCGCAGGCACATGCGATCGCCCGGCTTGATTGCCGACCGATCGGCCTTGGCCGCCTGCTGGCTCGCGCGACTTGACTGGGCCTGCGTCTGCTGGGTAACCGGTGGGCTCCAGGCCATCGCGCTGGATGCGAGACCGAAGGCGGCGATTGCGCCGGCCGCGAGAAGGGTTGATCGAGACATGGTTGATCGCGACATGGGGGAACCTCGTCAATGGGTGCGGGAGGTAAGCCCATGCTGCGCCGTTGATGCGGGAGGAGCAAACTTTCCGCCCACGCGGCTTCGTCCGCGTTCAGTTTGCCGCGATGAGCGAAACCCCTGACCGATCGGGCTCCGTTATGCTTGGATTTTTGCAACCACACTCCGCATGCGCACCATTCGACTCCATGCCGACCTGCTGCTGACCGTCGGTGCCGAACTGACGCTGCCGGCGCAGCCGAGCGAACACGCAGCCCGCGTTCTGCGCATGACCACTGGCGACCCGTTGACCTTGTTCAACGGCGATGGCTGCGATTATCAGGCCACTATCTGCGCGATCGACAAGCGTGCCGTCACGGTTCGCGTCACCTCGCTGCGGACTGTGCAAAACGAGTCGCCCCTGCGGTTGCTGCTTGCGCAGGGCATCGCACGCGGCGACAAGATGGATCTGATCGTGCAAAAGGCCACCGAGCTGGGAGTCATCGGCATCGTGCCGTTGCTGACCGAGCGGTCCGAGATTCGGCTGGACCGTCCACGCGCACTCAAACGGGTCGCGCACTGGCAGTCGGTGGCGACCAGCGCCTGCGAGCAGAGCGGGCGGGCGCGCATCCCCGAAGTCCAGCCGATCCAGACCCTTGCTGGCTGGCTTGCCGACTTGCCGGATGACGGCGCACTTCGCCTGGCACTCATGCCGCAGGCCGCAGGCACGATCCGCGAGCTGCGCTTTGCCGCCGCGGGCGGCGTGCTGGTGATCGGCCCCGAGGGGGGGCTCGGCGAGGCAGACGCCCTCGCGCTACAGCGGCACGGTTTCCAACGGGTGCGTCTGGGTCCGCGCGTCCTGCGCACCGAAACCGCCGGGCTGGCGGCGCTGAGCGCGCTGCAGGCGTGCCACGGCGACCTCTAGGAGCGTGGGCCGCAGAAACCGTCCGGGCTGCAGCTCCGCTGTTGTAAAGCTCTTCGCCTCGAACGTTTCTGTGGCCCACGCTCCTGGCGGCCTGTCGGACCCTGTGCCTGTTGGACTTTGGTTGGCCGGTCTGCGTCAGGCTTCGCTATCCGTCGAGTCGGAAAGCTCCACCGACGGGCCAGCTGCCTGATCTTCCGGTTCGGCAGCCCCGAGCAGGTCGAGCAGCCTTGCCTCGATCCACTCCAGATCCGGAATCATCGCCACGTCGTCGCGCACCAGCACGTGCGCGCGCACGCCCGGAGGCAACTCCTTGCCGTCGTGGGTGGGGATGATCAATTCGGCGTTCAGTGTCGTCAGGCGCGGAAAGCCCGGCGTCAGCACGGCGATAAACGGCAGCTCCGGATGGCCACCCAGCGCCTTGAGCACCGCCACGCGCACAATCAATTCTTCATCGCCCTCGGCGCTTCCGGCCAATCGCGTGAAGGAGACCAACGGCACGCGCCAACCGCGCCACGCGATGCGGCCGAGCAGCCAGGGCGGCGCGCCTTCGATCGGCTCGGGCGCGCTTTGCGTGACCACCTCGGCGATCGTGGCATTGGGCAGCAACAGACGCAGGTCGCCGACCGGCACCAGCACGCAGCGAATTTCACGCGGCAACGGATCACTCATAACCGATCACTCATGGAAACACCTCGAGCAGGTGCGCCGCCAATTCGGACGGCGTACCGGAATAACTGACCAGTCGTTCGGCGAAGATTCCGCTGACCATGTCGGCAAAATGCTCCCCGGACGAAGACTCCACCCAGACCTGGCCTCCTCGATCGTGGATCGCCTGTGCGCCCGCGACGGCATCGTTGCCGCCGCCGGCAAACACGATCGCCAGCGCGTCGCGGCCGAAGACATTGGCGCCCATGGTCAAACTGGCGTCGATCGACGGATCCTTTGCGTCGTGCTCGCCACGCGCCAGCAACTCGACGTTGCCGTCACGACGCAGGCGTATCTGTTGGCCAGCGGGAACCATCAACACCTCGCCGGCCGTCGCGCGACGGCCGGCGTCAGCCAGTTGTACGGGCAGCGCGCATTGACTGGCGAACGTTCCGAGCAGCGCTTCATCCGAGCGACTACCCAGGTGCTGGGTGAGCACGAAGGTCAGGCGTGTACTGGCCGGCAACGCGGCAAGGAAGACCCCGACCGAGTCGATGGCGTCGACCCCAGCGCCCAGCAGCACGACCCGGCTCAAGGCCGAGTGCAGATCGTCGAGCAGCATTTCGTGATCCGGCACGAACGCTTGCGGCGCAACCGACTCCTCCAGCGACACCAGCTCCAGGCTCATCGTGGCCTCGACATCGGGCGAAACCGCTTCGACATCCGGCGCCAGGAAGTCAGCTGCGCTGATCTTTTCGATACCGAACGACGCAGCGTTCAGTTCGTCCCCGGATTTTGCCGGTGCATTGTCGTCGACCAACGCCCACCCGTCGGGTGCGCTCACCACGGCGGGCGCCGGCGCCGAATTCGGCTCGGCGGCCGGCTCGCTGGCGACCAACCCCTCGGTCAGTTCGGACAATTGCAGGTAGTCGGTCTGGAATGTCGGCGTCGGTGTTTCGGGCATGGGTTTATCCACAGGCTCTGGAGAGGTGTCGGCTACATCTGGTTCGGCGGCGTCAGGCGCTCCGAAATTGCCATCGAAAAGGGCCGGCGGCTCCTCGTCTGCGCTGAACCGCAACCCCGGTTCCGCTGCTTCCGCATGCTCTTCGCCGGGCAGGTCGCCCAAGGCGAGCAGTGCCTCCAGTTCGGCCGCCAGGTCTTCCGAGGAGCTTGGGAACTCTTGTTCGGGCTGCGCATGGGCATCCTCGTCGAATGCGGGGAAGCCCTGCTCCCCGGCCCAGTCCGGATCTGGCTGCGGCGCCAAGGCTTCCACCGGCTCCACGATCTCCGTGGCGGACGCCGCTACCATCGCTGGCTGCAGCAACAGTGTCTCGGTTTCCGCGGACTCCTCGAAAGCCACCTGATGGCTCGTCTCCGTTTCGACCGGCATCGCGGCCGGCGGCACCGGCGCGACGGCTGGCGACTGGATCTCACGGGCGTCCGTGGGCCGCGGCGGGTCAATATCGCCTGCCGCGAGCACCTTCACCGCCAAATGGCGCGCCCAGCGGGCGCGATCCCACCCATCCAGGCTGCGGCTGGCCTGGGCGTCGTTGAACACGACTCGCGGTCGATCCCCGTCGATCACCTCGTACAGGTGATCGAGCGCATCGTCGGCGCCGTCATCCAGGTTGACCACCAGCACATCGGCACCGACCTGTTCCAGCAATTCCCGGCTGATGCCGGACAAACCACCCTCGTGGACGATGCGCGCGCCGCGCTCATGCAGCGCGTCGCGCAGATGCGCCGCAAGCTCGGTGTCGTCAAACAGCAACGCAACCGCTGGTGGCGTATCAGTCATCGACCTGCTCCATCGCGCGCTGTTCCAGCACTTCGCTGATCTGCAACAGCAACTCGGCTTCCTGATAGGGCTTGCCGAGATAGCGATCCACGCCGATGTCGAACGCCCGCTGGCGATGTTTGTCGCCGGTACGCGAGGTGATCATGATGATCGGCACGTCACGCAGGCGCGGGTCGGCCTTCATCAGGGTGGCCAGCTCGTAGCCGTCCATGCGCGGCATCTCGATGTCGAGCAGCATCAGGTCGGGCACCCGTTCGTGCAGCTTCTCCAACGCATCGACACCATCCTTGGCCGTGCTGACTTCGTATTCGTGACGCTCCAGCACGCGGCCGGTGACCTTGCGCATGGTGATCGAGTCGTCGACCACCATGACCAGCAGCCGCACCCGCACCTCTTCGACGACGGGCGCCTGCACGGCGCTGAGACCATCGGCCAGGCGCTGCTCGCGACGGATCATGCCATGGCGAACCAGCGGCGCCAGATCCAGAATGATCAGCACCGCGCCATCGCCCATGATCGTGGCGCCCAGCAGACCAGGCACCGAACTGATTTGCGGTCCGACCGACTTGACCACGATCTCGCGCGAACCGAGCACAGCGTCGATGCGGATCGCCGCGCGCAAGTCACCCGCGCGGGTCAGCAGCAACGGCTGCTGTTCGTCCTCGGCGGCAAGCCCCGGTGGCAGGCCGAGCAGCTCGGCCAGGTCGTGGATGCCGTAAGCCTCGTTGCCGTAGCTGAACGAGGGTTCGTCCTCGGTCAGCATTGCCGCCAGATCCTCCGGATTGACCCGCGCCACGCCTTGCACCGAAGTCATCGGAATCGCGAAGGTGGCTTCGCCGATGCGCACCAGGATGGCCTGGGTCACCGCGAGGGTGAACGGCAGGCGCAGCACGAAGGTCGTACCCTGGCCGTGTTCCGACTCGATCGAGAGCGAGCCACCGAGCTGCTTGATCTCGTTCGCCACCACGTCCATGCCGACGCCGCGACCAGCGAGCTGGGTGATCTTGCTGGCGGTGGAGAAGCCGGGCTGGGTGATCAGGGACAGCAACTGGTTGTCGCTTGGCTTGGTCTCGGCACGCAGCAGGCCACGCTCGATGCCGCGCTTGCGGATCGCCTCGCGATTCAGGCCGCGGCCATCGTCGCTGACCCGGATCACCACCTCGGTCGCCTCGCGCGCCACCTTGATATGGACCGAGCCCTCGGCCGGCTTGCCGGCCTTGCGGCGCTCGGCCGGGCTCTCGATGCCGTGCGCGATCGCGTTTCGCAGCATGTGCTCGAACGGCGCCTTGATCCGGTCAAGCAGGTTGCGATCCATTTCGCCATGCGCACCGTCGACGTACAACTGGGCACGCTTGTCCTCTTCCTGTGCGGCCTGGCGCAGGGTACGACGCAGGTTCGGCACCATCGTGTCGAACGGCAGCATGCGCGTGCGCAGCAAACCATCCTGCAGCTCGGTACTGACCCGCGACTGCTGGATCAGCAAGGTCTCGGCCTGGCGCGTCAGTTCGTCCAGCATGTTCTGGATCGACACCAGGTCGGATACGGACTCGGCCAGCGCACGCGAGTACTGCTGCAGTTGCGAATAACGATCCAGTTCGAGCGGATCGAAGACGGTCAGGCCGGCCTCCCGATGCTCGCGCTGGAAGCGCGCGATGATCTGCGCTTCGGTCTCGATTTCCAGCATGCGCAACTGGCTGCGCAAGCGCGCCACGGTCTGTTCCAGCTCGACCAGGTTGAATCGGTAACCGGCAACCTGCTGCTCCAGGCGCGAACGGTAGATGGCCACCTCGCCGGCGTGACTGACCAGGTTGTCGAGCAGATCGGCGCGGACGCGGATCTGCTCCTGCGAGGAGTGGATTTCGTGCTCCGCCTCCGGCAACAGGTCGGGCAGGTCGCTCCAGTTGGCGTGGGCGGCCGTCGCGGGTCGCGGCGCGTCCTCGACCGGAGTGGGCGCCACAACCGCTGCCGGCGTCTCGTCATCGGCCAACACTTTTTCGCCGGCCATGACCAGCAGATGATCGATGGTGTCTTGCGGGTACTCGGGCAGCTGGCCCTGCGACACGCGCTGCACCAGTGCATGCAATTGGTCGAAGCTCGCCTCCAGTGCATTGATCAGGCCGGGGGTCTTGCTGCTATCGCGGAGCGGCTTCTCAAGCACGGTCTCGATCGCGTGGGACAGATCACCCACTGACACCAGCCCCGCGATTCGCGCGCCACCCTTCAGGGTATGCAGGTCGCGCTGCAATTCGCCCACGCTGGACGCGTCGTTCGGGTCCTCATGCCATTGCGCCAGCACGCCATCGGCGTGATCGAGAATCTCGCGCGCCTCGTCGATGAACACTTCCAGCAGATCCGCATCGATCTCGCCACCACCTGGCAAGGTGAAGGCAGGCTGTTGCGCACGAACCGGCTCGGCGTTCCCGGCCGCTACCTGCTCAGCCGCTGCCCGCTCTGCAGCGACTTTCTCGTCCGCTGCCTTCTCGTCCGCTGCCTTCTCGGCGGCTGCCTTCTCGGCGGCTCTCTGTTCGGCGGCTGCCCGCTTGGCCGCGGCCTTCCCGACTGCGGCCTTCCCGACCGTTGCCTTCCCGGCTGGCGCTTGTTCGGCGGCTATCTGTTCGGCCGCTGCCCGCTCAGCTGCGACCTGCTCGGCCGCTGCCTGCTCGGCGGCTACCTGCTCGGCTGCTACCTGCTCGGCTGCTGCTTGCTCGGCTGCTGCTTGCTCGGCTGCCGCGTGCTCGGCTGCCGCGTGCTCGGCTGCCGCATGCTCGGCTGCCGCATGCTCGGCGGCTATCTGTTCGGCCTCTGCCTGCTCGGCCGCGGCCCGCTCGGCTACTTCCTGCTCGCCGGCGGCTTGCTCGGTGACAGCTTGCTCGGTGGCGGCTTGCTCCGTGGCGACTTGCTCGTTGGCAGCGTTTGGATCGAAGGCACTCAGCGCCGCGGCCATCTCGGCCGCAACGTCAGCATGCGATGTGTCGAGCGTGATGTCTTGCGCAGCGGTCGCCTCAGGCTCACCCGACAGCGCTGCAGCGTGCATCGCCTCTTCGTCGAATCCGTCCTCCTCCGCCTCCACGAATCCAGGCTGGTCGCCCTCGTGTTCGCGCGGCTCGAACACTACGTGCGCGACCTGGGACTCCGGGTAGTTGTCGCGCATCTCGATGACTTGCGCGGTGAGCGCATCGAGGTTCGGCAGTCGTGGATCGGCGGCGTCAAACTGGCGCATGACCTGGTCGACCACGTCGACCGACTGGCCAAGCACGCGTACGCCTTCCGCTGCGAGTGGCTGGCCGGACGCGCGCAAGCGCTTGAACAGGCCTTCGAGCGGAGACAGCAACTGGGTCAGCAACGGGACGTCGACCATCGCGATCGCGCCGTGCAGGGTGTGCACCGCACGCAGGAGCTCTTCGCTGACCGGAAGCTCGTCGTCGGTGCGCTGGATGGCGGCACGTATGGTCTGCAGGTATTGCGCCACTTCGCTGCGCAGGATTTCCAGCAGCACCGGATCCACCGGCGGCATCACCGGCATGCTCTCCATCGGTTCCGCCACGGGCGGTTCGGACGCCGCGAAAGCCGCGGCGACGTCCGCCTCCGTCAATCCGGCCTTCGGCACCTGTTCGGCGTCGACGCTGGCGCGCGGCACGCGCCGGATCACCGTACGCGTGACCGTTTCGATGGCGCGCGGTGGCAGGTCGTCGAGGCTTGCCTGACGCCCGGCAGCCAGTTGCCCCGCGGTCTGCATGATCGCGCTGAGCGGCGCGTCCGGCGTGCCTTCGCCGTTGAGCGCGGCCAGCAACTGGGGCAATGCCTCGATGGCGTGGTGCACCAGTTCCTGCACGTTTGGAGTCGGCTCGATGGTGTTGTCGAGCACACGGTTGAGCATGTCCTCCACCTTCCACGCGAACTCGCCCAGCACCCCGGCACCGACCAGGCGACCGGAACCCTTCAGCGTATGGAACGAACGGCGGATGTTGACCAGAGCCGGTGTCTGCGTCGGATCAGCCAGCCAGCTCTTTTCGGCGGCGCTGAGGTTGTCGATTTCCTCCTGCATCTCCTCAAGGAAGATTTCACGGATGTCGTCGTCGATACCCTCGGCGTTGACATTGAAGCGGGTGTTCGCGGCGAGCGGGTCGCCCACCGGCACCTGCTCGACCAGTTCTTCCTCGATCTCGACCCAGTCATCTTCCGCATAGGGGAGTCCGGCAGCTGCGGGCGCGGGCGATCCGGTCTCGGCCAGGCGCAGGCCGGCGATGTCATGCTCCGGTTCAGCCGGCGCTTGCGCGTCACCGATGAACAGGTTGCCAAGGTCCGCACCCGGCAGCATGCTGACCGACTCGGACAGCTCCGGATGCTTGTCGTGCTGGACGCTGGCGTCACTATCGATGGCGACGGCTGCGTCCAGCACGGCGACCTCGGCGCGCAGCGGTGGCGCCGGCCAGTACCCGAGTTCAGCCAGACTGTGTTCGGCGACGTCCAGGATGTGGTCCAGGCCGCCGCGATGCTCGCGTGCCGCCTCGAGGTAGTATTCCAACGCCGCCAGCCCATCGGCCAGGTGATCCATCTGCTCGCCGCTGGGCACTCGATGATCGCGCAGCAATTCGTAATCGATGAAGCGGCCCACACCCTGGGCCAGTTCAGCCGGGCGCGACGACGACAGCATGCGCATGGCGCCGGCGACTTCGTCCATCGACTGCGGGGCGCCAGCCAGGCGAGCGTGCTCCCAGCCGGATTCCACGAAAGCCACGATGGCGTCCTTGACATTGCCGGTATTGCGGATGGCCTCCTGCATCAGGGTCGCGACGACGCCGAGCGCCTCGCTGCGCGGCAGGCCATGCATGGCTTCGCTGTCCGATGCCTCGTCTTCGGAGCCCAGGCTTTCGATGTGATCGTCCAGCGAGGCTTCAACATAGAGCAGCGCGCCAGCCACATCGAGCAGGGTCTCCTCGTCAGCCGGACGCAGGCGATTTGCGATCTCGTCGAGCACGCGGCGCTGCTCGGTGACCACCCGGCGCGGCACGGCCAGCGCCAGCATGCCCAGGGTGTCGCCCACCCGCTCGAGCACCTCGCCCTGGGCGGCCAATTGTGCCGGGTCGCCGTCGGGCTGACGCAGGAACAGATCCAGCGCTTCCTTGACGCGCAGCAGGTCGTCCTTCAGCGCGCGCGATACGGAGTCGAGCAGGGCGCGATTGTGCCCGGCCATCGAGCCGCGTGCATGCTCCAGCTCGCCGGCATTCGGCAGCAGGCTGTCCAGGCCGTAGGTGGTGCGCAACTGCTCCATGTGCGGACTGCGCTGGCGGGCCTGTGCCACCAGATAGAGCAGCTTGCACGCCACTTCGTCCGCATCGCCGGAGCGCAGGCTGTTTTCTCCGTGTTCGATCAACAGACGGATGTTGCGGTCGACCTTGCCGATCAACTGGCGCACTTCGGCGGCCTGGCCCCTGAGCATGCCCTGCTCCAGGCCCTCCAGCACGCCGGCGGCAATCCACCACAGTCGACGGCCATGCACGTGATGGCAACGTGCGGTGATCGCCAGCAGGGTCTTGCGCATGCCGACGAGTTGCTGCGCGGCATCCTGCCCGCGGAACCAGGCCAGCAATTGATGCTGGAAGCGCAAGCGCAAGCCAGGCAACTCGGCGCGATGCGTCGCAGCATAGGCCTCGCTCATGGCCGCCGGTGCCTGCTCGGGCAGGAACGCGTCCAGATTGGGGTGGAACATCGCCGATTCGGAAAGCGGCTCCTGGCCACGTGTGCCGCGCAAATCATTCAGCAACGGCAGCAGCACCACCGGCACGTCGCGATGACCGCTGGAGAGCCGCTCCAGGTAGTCGGGCAATTGCATCAGGCCGCGCATCAGCGCGGCATAGGCTTCTTCGCGGTGGCTGACCTGGTCGTCCAGCAGGGCGCCGACCAGGGCTTCCATTTCCGCCGTGACCATCGCGGCGCCGTACAACTCGACCATCCTCAGCGTGCCGTGCACCTGGTGCAGGCGATCCGCGCAAGTGCGCATGAAATCGCGCTTGTCCGGATTGTCGACGTAGGACTCCAGTGCCTCGCGCGCAACCGACAGGGTATCGTCGAGTTCCGGCTTGACCCACTGCAGCGTGGTGAAATCGATGTGGTCTTGAAGTCTCATGCGCCTCTCTCAGCGGTCGCGCCATGCAGGCATGGCGAAACCAGCGAGACTGCCCCCTGTTTTGTGCGTGTATTCATCCGGCTGGTGCCTGCTCCGACCGATATCATCCCGGCAGCTTGAAGTGAGCCACCGAGCGCCGCAGGTCGCTCGCCAACTGCGCCAGCGTACCGATCGAGTCGGCTGTCTGGCTCGCGCCGTGCGAGGTCTGCGAAGTAATTTCCTGGATAGCGTTCATCGAGACTGAAATATCGGTTGCCGCAGCGGACTGTTCGCGCGCCGCCGTGGAGATGTTCTGGATCAGTGCGGACAAATCGTGCGACACGCGCTCGATGTCGCCCAGAGCACTGCCCGCATCCTCGGCCAGTCGCGCACCGGCGACGACCTCGGCCGTGGTCTGCTCCATCGAGTTCACCGCTTCGTTGGTATCGGACTGAATCGCCTGCACCAGGGTCTCGATACGCTTGGTGGCGCTGGTGGAGCGTTCGGCCAGGCGCTGCACTTCGTCCGCCACCACCGCGAAACCACGGCCTGCCTCACCGGCCGAAGCCGCCTGGATCGCGGCATTCAAAGCCAGGATATTAGTCTGCTCGGCGATGTCGTTGATCAGTTCCACGATCGAGCCGATCTCCTGCGAAGACTCACCCAGGCGCTTGATGCGCTTGGACGTCTCCTGGATCTGGTCACGGATCGAGTCCATGCCGGAGATGGTTTCGCGCACCACTTCAGCGCCGCGCGAGGCGATCTTCACCGAGCGTTCGGCCACGTCCGCCGATTCGGCGGAATCTTTCGACACCACGTCCATCGAACTCACGATCTGGTTGATCGCGGAAGTCGCCGAGCTGATCTGTTGCGCCTGCTGCTCCGCCGCGTCGGCCAGGTGTCGCGCAGTGGTCTGCGTTTCCTGCGCCGACGAGGAGACCTGTTCGGAGGTCTCGTTGATGGTGGTCACCAGCGTTCGCAGCTCGTCGATGGCGTAGTTCACCGAGTCCGCGATCGCGCCGGTGATGTCCTCCGACACCGTCGTTTTCACGGTCAGGTCGCCTTCCGCCAGCGAGCCCATCTCGTCCAGCAGGCGCATGATCGCCTCCTGGTTGCGCTGGTTCAGCTCGGTGCTCTGGGCGAACCGCTTGCGCTGGTCGGCGACCAGCGCGATGACCAGCAGCAGCGCGAATGCGACCGCCGCGACGGCGCCGAACAAGCCCCACCACACGTTCGGGAACAAGCGACGCAGGGGCAGCTTGCCGACCTGGTCGGACAGATCGTTCGCGCGCAACAACACCGTCTGCGAATCCAGGGATGCCTGGTTGCCGGCGCGCTTCACGTCGGCGATATTTCCGGCGGCGGCGACCAGCTTGGCGACCGGATCGGCCAGCTTGTCCCAGTCCGTCTGCATGTCGGTCAGGATCTTGCGGGCATTCGGGTCGTTGACCGGGCGCACGCCGCTGTCGCGGTTGCCCTCGATCAGGCCCTTCAGCACGCTGCCGTAAAGCTGCGCATCACGTGACAGGCCGTCGGCGGCCGACTGCGCGTTGTCACCGCCCTGCAGGACCTCCTGCACGCGGCGAATGATGCGGTCAGCCGACAACATCTGGCGCGAGGTGCCGAGCATCTGGTCGGCACTGCCGTTGCGCTGCTGCAGGATGTTGACCACCTGTTCCATGCTGGAGTTGAGCAGGGGCATCTGCTGCGACAGCGTGGCGGCTCGCTGGCCGGAATCGAGCACGGCCGCCTTGTTCGACAGGATCTTGCCGATATCGGCATCCAGTTTCGTCCACGAGGCATCGAGTGCGCTGACCGCGCGCCCCGCGGGGGTGGTGTTGTTGTTGGCGTACGGCTCCATGCCACTGGCGGGATCGCCCTTGTTCAGCCGTTTCACGGCCGAATCGATGGCGTTGCGCGTGGCTTCGAGCTCGTTGAAGGAATCCGCATTGCCGTCCGCGGATTCCAGCGCGAATTTCGCCGTCTGCTGTGACAGCACCTGGATTTGCGTGGTCAACGCGATCGCCTGACGATCCTCACCGTTCTTCTGGTTGAGCATGAAGAAGTCGAGTGCCGCGAAACCAATCGCGATCAGCAACAGGACAATGAGTGCGGTATATCCGCGTTCCCGGCTGACGCCCCCTGTAGTGCTCATGTTCACCTCATCGGTCTAGCTGATTTGTGCCGCTGATCCATTACCGGTGTCGCATCCCCGAGGCGCATACCGACCAAGGCCTGTCTCCCCACCTGCCGCGCCTGAAGCCGGTGCCGTCCCGTCCCCGGGCTGGAGTCACCCCGCCATCATGCTGCGGCCTGACGGAAATCCGGCGCGCGTACCAGCCGGTTCATGCTGAAAATGGCCATCTGCTGTTCGCCCACCCGGCTTTCCACGAAGCGCACCAGGCGGGGGTCGTCCTCGCCCTGCGCGTGTTGGCGCTGCTGCGCGTCCACGGTGCGCTGACCGAACACCTCATCGACCAGCAGCGCCACGCTGCCGCTGTCCTGGCGCACCACCAGCAGGCGGCTGCGATCGGAGTTCTGCGCGCGCTCGCCGAGCAGAAAGCGGGCGATATCGACCACCGGCACCAGGTTGCCGCGCACGTTGGCCACGCCCAGCAGCCAGGCCTGGGTACCGGGCACCGGAGTGATTGCCGGCACGGCCAGCAACTCGTTGATCTCGTCGATGCCACTGACCAGCACCCGCGAACCCACCCGGAACGCAATGCCGCGCCACAACCCCGGCGCCTCGAAATGGTCCTGCGTGTCGGCGGCGTGTGCCAGCGACAGCCGCTCGTAGCGGGCCAGGATCTCGAACGGGGTGCGGTTGACCGAGTCGCTCATGTTCCGCTCGACAGCAAATCGTTGATGCAGGCCAGCAGTTCCTTTTCGTTCACCGGTTTGGTGATGAACGCGCGGGCGCCCTGGCGCATGCCCCATACGCGATCGGTTTCCATTGACTTGGTGGTGATCATCACCACCGGCACGTGTTGGGTCTTCGGATCACGGGTGAGCGTGCGCGTGGCCTGGAAGCCATTCATGCCCGGCATGATCACGTCCATGATGATCAGGTCCGGCGGGTCGGCGCGTACCTGTTCGATGCCTTCCTCGGCCGCGCTTACGGCAGCGACATGGTGTCCAGCCCGCTCCAGCAGCGTAGTGAACACGCGCACGTCGGTGGGCGAATCGTCGATGATGAGAATGTTGGCCACGGCTTCCCCTTGTGAATCTGCAGTCAGTGGCTTGCCGCGGTGCTGACATGACGATGGATCGCGCCGAGCAACTCGTCGCGCGTGAATGGTTTGGTCAGGTACTGCTCGGCGCCCACGATGCGGCCACGCGCCTTGTCGAACAGGCCATCCTTCGAGCTGAGCATGATCACGGGCGTACTCCGGAACTCCGGGTTGTTCTTGATCAACGCACAGGTCTGATAGCCGTCGAGGCGAGGCATCATGATGTCGACGAAGATGATCGCCGGCTTCTGGTCGGAGATCTTGGCCAGCGCCTCGAAACCGTCGACGGCGGTCAACACCTCACAGCCCTCTTTCTTCAGCAGGGTCTCCGCGGTACGGCGAATGGTCTTGGAGTCATCGATCACCATGACCTTGAGACCGGCCAGATCAGTAGCACTTGCGTTCAAATTCACTTACTCCCCCGCGGCCCGCCACGAGCTCAGGACAAGCACCATGGCATGCAACGATTATGCCTGATGGTACACATGTGGAAATTTCGTTGACCAACCCGCTGAAAACCCCCGTTGTGACTGCATCCCCGAACCTTTGCTGTTTAGCGCCTGCCCGGCGAAACTGTCAAGCAACAATCACCGGTTGTGCCCATGGGTCGCACAAACTGATCCAGATTGGCACCATCCGATCAACCACGACACCTCGCGGACTCCAACTCGCTGGGCTCCAGCTCGCCGGGCTCCAAATGGCCACGACAGGCGACTGCGCCAACGATGCGCCGTTAGTATAGCCACCTGTCTGCTCCTGCCTGCAGGCGCCAACGCACAAATCCGGCAACCCACGGAGAACCCGCGATGACCCTTTCGGTCGCCGTGCTGATGGATCCCATCGGCGCCATCAAAGTGGCAAAGGACACCAGCCTGGCCATGTTGCTCGAAGCCGGGCGACGCGGCCACGCGCTGCACTATTTCGAACAGGGCGACCTGGCGCTGCGCGACGGCGTGCCGTGGGCGCGGTTGGCCACGCTCGCCGTGCGCGACGACCCGCTCAGCTGGTACACCCTGGGCGAGCCGCAGTGGCGGGACGTGCGCGAGCTCGACGTGGTCCTGATGCGCAAGGATCCGCCGGTCGACGCGCAGTTCATCTACGACACCATGGTGCTGGAAGTGGCCCAACGCGCCGGCGTGATGGTGGTCAACGACCCCCAGGCGTTGCGTGACTGCAACGAAAAGCTGTTTGCGCTGGCGTTTCCACAATGCATCGCACCCACCCTGGTCGCACGCGAACCGACCGAATTGCGCCGATTCGCCGCCGAGCATGGCGAAGTCGTGCTGAAACCGCTGGATGGCATGGGCGGCCGCGGTATCTTTCGGGTCCGTCACGGCGACAGCAATCTCAACTCGATGCTGGAAACCCTGCTCGGCGGCGACAGCCATGGCCGTGACCGGCAAATGGTGATTGCCCAGAAATTCATCCCGGAGATCAGTGCCGGCGACAAGCGCATCCTGGTGGTCGAGGGCGAACCGGTGCCCTATGCGCTTGCCCGCATCCCGCAAGGTGACGAGTTCCGCGGCAATCTGGCGGCCGGCGGTCGCGGCGAGGGCGTGCCGCTGTCCGATCACGATCGCTGGATCGCGGCCCAGGTGGCTCCGGAACTGCGCCGACGCGGACTGCTGTTCGTCGGCCTGGACGTGATCGGCAACTACCTGACCGAGATCAACGTCACATCGCCGACCTGCGTGCGCGAGCTGGACAGCCAGTTCGGGCTTAATATTGCCGGCCAGCTGTTCGACGTCATCGAACGACATGCCAGTGGAAACCGTACTGCGTGAGCACCGTTGCAACCGTCACCGCTGGCCCCAACCCGATCGGCGCCACCCTGCTGTTCTCGCTGCTGCTGCACGGCGTGCTGCTGCTCGGCATCACCTTCCATTTCGCCAAACCGACGCCGAGCCTGCCGACGCTGGACGTGGCCCTGGTCAACGTCGCCAACCGGGAGGTGCCGGACAAGGCCGACTTCCTGGCCCAGGCCAACAATCGTGGCGGTGGCCGGGGCGATCATGCCGCGCGCCCCTCGCAAGAATTTTCCGGCGCGCTGCC
>DASRUB010000255.1:0-3121 GCA_035655635.1 Rhodanobacter sp.
GAACTGGCTCATGCGACATCCTGTGGTGATGGGCTGCCCGTGTCCGTGCGATAGCGGTCACGCCAGCGCGACGGTAACAGCAGGAAGCCATCGGTAGAAAGCCTGGCCACGCCACGGAAACTCTGGCGTTTTTACGTTGTCTGAACGTCGCCGCCGCCTCTCCGGATACCCCAGATCAGCTGCGGTTGCCGATGATCCGGTAAAAAAACCCGGCAAACGCAAAATATTGCGTGTATATGTCAACCCGCAGTCCCGATCATCCGTTGTAGGCGTTGGTTTGTCTGTGCGCAATATTCCCCATCCTGACATGGCCACTCTCATGAGCACGCAACAACTTTCCCCCAAGAGCAGCGGCGGGACCTTCTCTGACCGCATTCGCCTGCTGATCCAGCGCGTCGGCAGCGCCACCGAAATCGCGCGCATGTGCGGCTTCTCCGAAGGCGTAGTGCGCAGTTGGCGCGACGGCAACACTGACCCTTCGCGCGCGCGATGCGTGACACTTGCGCGCACGCTTGGCATCTCGCTGGTGTGGTTGGTGGCTGGCGAGGGCGCGATCCAGGCCGATCCGTCCACCAAACCGGCCGACGAGCAGTACAGCAGCGAGGTGGTGCGATCGCAGCGGCCGCGAGCCAAGCTGGATTCGGTCAAATTGCGTCCGGTCACCCAGTTGCGTGTAGCGGCCCACGCCAACGGCCTGGATCCGCAGCGGTTGAACACCGCGATGCAGATGCTGCAATCGGAGCTTGAGCTGACCGACAGCCCGATGACCCTGGCCGAGAACACCGACCTGTTGACCGAACTCTATGAAATCCTCGCGCCCGGCGGTGTCCATGTGGATTCCAGCGCGATGATGGCATTCAATCGCCATCTGGCCGAACGCGTAAGGAAGAGTCGCCTCAACGCCTGAACGCGGCTCAGGCTACGCAACGGAACGGCAGCCACTTGGCTGCCGTTCCTCTTCCGGCATAGCAGCGTTTTTCAGAGCAGGGCGATATCGGCGACGGTGCTGAACTGGGACTTCAACTGGTTCAGCAGCGCCAACCGGTTGGCACGCACGACCGGGTTGTCGGCATTGACCAGTACGCCGTCGAAGAAGGCGTCCACCGGCCGTTGCAGCTGCGCCAACCGCGCCAGCACCGAGGCATAGTCGTTGGCGGCCAGTGCCTCGGCGCTGTCATGCCGCGCCGAGGCCAGCGCGTCGGCCAGATCGCGTTCGGCATCCGCCTCGAAGTGGGCCGGATCGACGGCGCGGCCCATCGGCGGCGCGCCCCCTTCTTCGGCCTGCTTGCGCAGGATGTTGGCCACCCGCTTGTTGGCGGCAGCCAGGCTGGCGGCTTCCGGGCAACGGCTGAACTCGACGACGGCGCGCAGACGCCGGTCGAAATCGGCCAGGCTGGACGGCTGCACCGCCAGTACCGATTCAAACGGCGAGTGATCGAAGCCCTGCTCGGCGTAATAACCGCGCAGGCGGTCCAGCACGAATTCGACCAACTCATCAACCAGGATCGCGCGGCGCTCGCCGGCGTTCAGGCTGGGCGGCTTGCCGTCCTTGCCGGGTTTGAGACCGGCCGCCAGGGCCGAATCCGGCAGCAGTTCCAGCGCCTCGATGAAACTGCCGCGCAGGTCCAGCTCCAGGCCACCCTCGATCAGGGTGCGCGCCAGGCCGAGTGCCGCGCGGCGCAGCGCGAACGGGTCCTTGTTGCCGCCGGGCTTCATGCCGATGGCGAAAATGCCGGCCAGGGTATCCAGCCGTTCGGCCACGGACAGCACCTGGCCGAGCTTGTCCGCGGCGACGCGGTCGCCGCCGAAACGCGGCTGGTAGTGGCTATCCAGCGCCTCGGCCACGGCCTCCGGTTCGCCGTCGTGGCGAGCGTAGTAGCGGCCCATCACGCCCTGCAGTTCGGGGAACTCGCCGACCATGCGGGTCAGCAGGTCGCACTTGGCCAGACTGGCCGCCCGCGTCGCCTCGGCCGCATCGGCACCAACCCGGTTGGCGACGATCCGCGCCAGCTCCGCCACGCGTACGCTCTTGTCCCACTGGCTCCCCAGCGCCTGCTGGTAGGTGACGTTTTTCAGCTGTTCCTGGTAGCTGGCCAGCGGCGTCTTCAGGTCTTCGTCCCAGAAAAACTTCGCGTCGGCAAAACGCGGCCGGATCACCCGCTCGTAACCGCGGCGAATCTCGGCCGGGTCCTTGCTCTGGATATTCGCAATGCCGATGAAGTGCTCGGTGAGCTTGCCGTCGGCGTCGAACACCGGCACGAACTTCTGGTTCGCCACCATCGTGGTGACCAGCGCCTCGGGCGGTACCTCAAGGAAGGCGCGCTCGAAAGTGCAGGCGATGGCCGCCGGCCATTCGGTGAGGTTGGCCAGCTCGTCCAGCAGCGTGTCGTCCAGTCCGGGGGCGCCGTTGATATCGGCAGCCACCTGATCGATCTGATCACGGATGCGCTGGCGACGCTCGACCGGGTCGGCCAGCACCTTCGAGGCGCGCATGGAGTCAAGCCAGCCATCGGCGTCGGCCACGTGCACCGGTTGCGGATGCATGAAGCGGTGCCCGCGCGACTTGCGCCCACTGACCAGGCCAAGTACCTCGCCGTCGATGATCTCGGACCCGTGCAGCATGACCAGCCAATGTACCGGGCGCACGAAACTGTAGTCGTGATCGGCCCAGCGCATCGGGCGTGGAATCGGCAGCGCGCTCAGCGCTTCGTCGACGATTTCCGGCAGCAGCGCGGCCAATGACTGACCGGTCTTCACTGTGCGCCAGACGAACCAGGCACCCTTGTCGGTCTCGAGTTTCTCCAACTGGCCGACCTCGACGCCGCAGGAATGAGCGAAGCCGAGCAATGCCTTCGACGGTTGGCCTTCGGCATCCAAGGCGGCCGCCAGCGCCGGGCCGCGGCGTTCGATCGCCTGATCCGGCTGCGAGGCGGCCACGGCGGGGATCAAGGCAGCCAGCCGACGCGGCGACGCGTAAGCCACCGCCTGATCCAGCCCGGCAGCCACACCACGTTTGGCCAGGCCGTCGCAGATGCCACGAAGGAACGCGGCGGACAACTCATCCAGCGCCTTCGGCGGCAGTTCTTCGGTACCCAGTTCGACCAACAACGACTTGCCGGCG
>DASRUB010000256.1:0-5641 GCA_035655635.1 Rhodanobacter sp.
CGGGCGCAGCTCGAACCGTTCCAGCCGCTGGCACTGGGGCTGTTGCTACGTGGCGAGATGGCCACGCTTACGGCGGTGGAGGCGGTGGGTCCGCCGCAGCGGCTTGCCGGCGACGTGGCGTTGGCCGGGCTCTATCTCAATGAACTGGTGGTGCGCCTGACTGGCAGGCAGGACCCGTTGCCGCCGTTGTTCGACGCCTATGCCACGACCGTGGCCCGCCTTGCCGCGGGTGAATCAAACGGCTGGAGCCTGCGCCGTTTCGAGCGGGATCTGCTGGAGGCCACGGGTTACGGCCTGCAATTGCGGCACGAGGCCGACACCGGCGTGGCGATCGAGGCGGACGGCTGGTACCGGTACCAGCCGGAGCAGGGCGCCGTGCGCTGTGCGGCCGGCAGCCCGCAGGCCCTGCGCGGCGGTGACCTGCTGGCGCTGGCGCGGGACGAGATGCCCGACCGCGGCGGTCTCAGGTCGCTGCGCGATTTGATGCGGGAGATGATCCGCTTCCACCTGGGCGGCGGCGAGCTGCGCGCCTGGCGCGTGCTGGCGATGGCCGTATCGCGACGTCGCGACCCGCCTGGGTAAGGACGCCCGATCTATTCCGCTGCGTTGAATCAATCAGAGCACCCTCACAGGGCACCCTCATCTTTCAGTGCCAGCAGCGTCGCCTGGATCGCCTTGCGAAAGCTGGCCAGTGCAGCGGGTGTGCTGCCGTCTCGCGACAATTGCTGCTGCATCAGCACGGTCCGCTGCGCCAGCGCGGTGGCGCCGCAGAAGCCGCATGACGAACGCAGGCGGTGCAGGCGGTCGGCGAAGGCAGCGACGTCCTGGCTGAGGCTGTCCAGTTCGCGCTGCAACAGCGCCAGTTCGTCGCGCAACAACACGCGCAGCGCACGCATGGTGGCGGGGTCGCCGCTGCTGTAGAGGGCGGCGCCGTCGTCGAGTACGCAGTCTTGGGGGTCGGCATGGGCAAGCGACAGCACATGCTGCAGGTCGGCCAGGGTGCAGGGTTTGAGCAGTACCTCGCTGAAGCCGGCGCCGAGCAGCTGGCGCCGGTCGACGGGTGCCAGTTCGGCGCTGGTGGCCACCGCGACGCTTTCCGCTGAGCCGGCCTGCGTATCGCCGCGCAGTTGGGTCAGGATGCGCAGGGCTCCGCCATCGGGCATGTGGCAGTCGAGCAGCAGCAGGTCGAAGTTTTCGGCGCGGGCTCGGGCCAGCGCCGTTTCGCCGTCGACGCAGGTCTCCACCGTGGCCCCGAGCGAGCGCAAACCATCGCCCAGGTAGCGACAACTGCCGGGGTCGTCATCAGCGACCAGAATCCGCGGATGAGTCGGGGTAGCCGCGTGGAAAGGGGTGGTCTCCGGACGCTCGCTCATGACGAAATCCTTGTCGTTCATCTGGATTTGGCAGAATGGCCCGACATGCGCCCGACATCAAGCCATCCATTGCTCTGCTGCGCGCTCTTGCTGGGGCTGATCTGGCCTGGGCCGGCGCCGGCCGATGTCGTGCTTGCGGCGAAGGCGATCAGCGTGCCGGGCGTGACTCTGCAAGGCGTGACCCTCACGCTGGGCGATGACGGTGCGGGCGCGATCACGATGGAGTTGCACGCCGACCGCGCCGACGTGCCGTCGATGGGTTGGCGGCGCCTGGCTGTGAATCTGGCCGGTAGCCTGCGACGGGACAATCAACTTGGGTGGGCGCTGGATGGCAAGCTGAAACTTGCGCGGGCTCCGGGTGGCGCGCTGAGCGACGCGCAGGTGCAGGTCAGGATCAGTCCCGCCGCCAATACCTTGCTGATCAACCTGTTGCAGGGCAAGGCCAGCATCAGCGGTGCGCTGCCGCTGGATCAGCCCAGCCATGCGCAGATCCGCCTGGACAACCTGCCGGCGGGCTGGCTGCAGGGCCTGCTCGGCACCGTGTGGTCCGGTCGTCCCACCGCGGGTCGGCTGGATGCGGAGTTGGCGCTGGACATGCGCGACCCGGGGTTGCGCTCGTCCGGTCAGTTCAGCCTCGACAACGTGGGTTTCGACACCCCCGCCGGCACGCTCGCCGGCCAGGGTGTCGGTGGCAGCGGACGTTTCAACCTCGACTCCAGTGGTGGCCCGACCCAGATCGACCTGGAGGCCAGCTTGCGCGGCGGCGAACTCCTGCTGGGACCGATCTACGCGAAGTTGCCCGACCACCCGGTGCAACTGGACCTGCATGCCAGCGCCCATGCTGGAGCGGTCGAATTGAGCCGGCTGCGGATCAATGACGCCGACGCGTTGCAACTGGACGGTGCGCTGGCGTTCGACGCCGGGGGGGCGCTGAAAACGTTGCGGCTGGACCATCTGCATGCCAGCTTCCCGGCGGCCTACAGCCGCTACGGAAAAGCCTGGCTGGACACGCTGGGTCTGCACGGCCTGCAGATCACGGGCGAGCTGGATGCCAGCGTCGACCTGCGTGGGGACGCGCTGCGCCGTTTCTCCTTCAATACCGATGGACTGGACCTGGCCGACGCGGACGGCGCTCTGGCGATCGATGGCCTGCGCGGTGGGCTGGATTGGGCGGTGCAGGGGGAGCGACCCGCCACCACCCTGGCCTGGCACAGCCTGAAGGTTTATCGGATCGACAACGGGGCGGCGCAATCGCATTGGCAAAGCCGCGACGGCATGCTGAGCCTGCAGCAGCCGCTGCAGATACCGGTCCTGCATGGCCAGTTGCGCATCGGCCAGTTTGACTGGCGACCGGCCGCCGACAAGGGGCAGCGGCTGGCAACCTCGCTGGTGCTCACCGGGGTCGACATGGCGGCCTTCAGCCGGGCCATGGGCTGGCCGGCATTCCCCGGCACGCTGGCGGGGGCGGTGCCCTCGCTGCGCTGGGTCGATGATCGCCTGGAACTTGACGGCGGCCTCAGCGCGAACGTGTTCGATGGCTTTGTCGACATCACCCGATTGTCATTGCAACAGCCGTTCGGACCCAGCCCGGTGCTCAGTGCCGATGTTTCCCTGAAGCAGTTGGATCTGGGTGCGATCACCAGTGTGTTCGATTTCGGCAGCATCACCGGACGCCTGGATGGCTCGATCGCGGGCCTGCGTCTGGTTGACTGGAGCCCGGTGGCGTTCAAGGCAAGCCTGCTCGCCGGCAGCGGCGGCCGGATCAGCCAGCGCGCGGTGAACAACCTCACCTCGGTCGGAGGCGGCGGGATTGCAGCGGGCTTGCAGGGCGCCGTGCTGAAACTGTTCAAGACCTTCGGTTACAAGCAGATTGGCCTCAATTGCGCGCTGCAAGGTACCGTATGCAGGATGAGCGGTCTGGAACCGGCCGACGATGGCTACACTATCGTCCAGGGCAGTGGCCTGCCGCATTTGCACGTCATTGGCCACCAGTCCGAGGTCGACTGGCCCACCCTGGTGAAGCGTCTCGAGGACGCCATTCACGGCGCGACACCCGAAATCCATTGATCGCAAGTTCAACTTTCCAGCACCGGAGTCACCTCATGCGCAAGCTCGTCTACGTCATCCTGACCACCATGGCCGTGGCGTTGGTCGGCTGCGTCACCATCAACGTGTACTTTCCCGAAGCCGCGGCGCAGAAGGCCGCCGATCAGTTCATCGGCAACGTGCTGGATCAGGCCAGCCCTGCCGACAAGCCGGCGCCGAAAGATCCGCCGCCCGCGCCGAAAGACAGCGGAAGCCACCCCTCGGCGATGCTGCTGGACTTGCTGATTCCCGCGGCGCAGGCGGCCGATGCACCCAACCTCCGCATCCAGACCAGTGCCACCGAGGCGATTCGCGTTCGCATGAAACAGCGAATCAGCGGCATCCTGGGCAACCTGCTCGACACTGGCGCGGTCGGCTTCACGCATGACGGCATGGTGGCCATGCACGATGCGGCCAAGGTCCCGCTGAGTCAGCGCGCGCAGGCCAATGCCGCGGTGGCTGATGAGAACCGCGATCGCGCTGCCTTGTATCGCGAGATCGCCGTTGCCAACGACCATCCGGAATGGGAGTCGCAGATTCGCGCCACGTTCGCCAAGGGCTGGATCGAGAAGGCGCACGCCGGCTGGTACTACCAGAACGCCGCGGGCGCCTGGCAGAAGAAATAACCCTGCGAACGGTGCGCGCTTTCATAACCCTCGGGTGGTACGCGCTTTCGTAGGGCGGGCACCGCCCGCCGGTCTTTGACGAGCAGGAGCGGCGGGCAGTGCCCGCCCTGCGGGCGCCGTCGGGAGCGATCTGGGATAATCGGCGACCAGCCTTCACCTTCCCTGCCTATGTCCCGTTCCAACGCCGTTTCCTCCAAACCGTTCGAAGCCCACATTACCGATCTCGGCCATGACGGCCGGGGCGTGGCCCGGATCGACGGCAAGACGGTGTTCGTCAGTGGTGGATTGCTCGGCGAACAGGTGATCGCCCGGCTGCGCAAGCGCCATCGCCATTTCGACGAGGCCGAGGTGGTCGAGGTCATCACCGCCTCGCCGCACCGGGTCGAGCCGCTGTGCCAGCATTTCTCGCAGTGCAGCGGTTGCTCGTTGCAGCATCTCGATGCGCCCTCGCAAATCGCCGCCAAGCAGCGCGTGCTGGCGGACAACTTCGAGCGCATCGGCAAGGTGTCTCCCGCGTCGTGGCTGCCGCCGCTGACCGGCGAGCCGTGGGGTTATCGGCGCAAAGGCCGGTTGTCCGTGCGCAACGTGATGAAGAAGGGCCGCGTGCTGGTCGGCTTCCGCGAGGAGCAGAACCCGCGCTTCGTCGCCGATATCCAGCGCTGCGAAGTCATGCATCCGGCGTTCGGTTCCAAAATCGGCTTGCTGGCCGACCTGCTGAGCACGATGGAGGCGGTCGATAGCATCCCGCAGATCGAATTTGCCGGCGGCGACGACGTGATGGCGCTGGTGTTTCGCCACATGCAGCCGCTGAGCGAGCACGACCTGGCCGCGCTGACCGCGTTTGGCCAGCAGCACGAGCTGGCAATCTACCTGCAGCCCGGCGGCAACAGCAGCGTGCATCCGCTATGGCCGACGCATCCGCGGCTGGCGTTCCGCATCGCCAGCGACGACACACGCTACGCCGATGTCGAGCTCGAATTCGAGCCGCTGGACTTCGTGCAGGTCAAC
Source organism: Rhodanobacter sp. (assembly GCA_035655635.1). Lineage (GTDB taxonomy): Bacteria > Pseudomonadota > Gammaproteobacteria > Xanthomonadales > Rhodanobacteraceae > Rhodanobacter. The sequence goes on from DASRUB010000256.1 coordinate 5,093, forward strand.
GCCGGCATGAACCAGCTGATGATGAAGCGTGCGCTGGAACTGCTCGATCCGCAGCCGACCGATCGCGTGCTCGACCTGTTCTGCGGCCTGGGCAATTTCAGCTTGCCGATCGCGCGCCGGGTCGCCGAGGTGGCCGGCGTGGAAGGCGAGCATGGCCTGGTCGAGCGTGCCGCGCACAATGCCGCGCGCAACGGGATCGAGAATGCACGGTTCCACGTGGCCAATTTGTTCGAGGACCAGCGCCATGCCGACTGGGCGCGCCAGCCGTGGGACAAGCTGCTGCTCGACCCGCCGCGCGCCGGTGCCGACAAGCTGCTGGAATACCTGCCGCACACGCAGACCCGGCGCATCGTCTACGTCTCCTGCCACCCGGCGTCGCTGGCACGCGACGCCGGCATGCTGGTCAACAAGCACGGTTTCAAATTGAGTTCGGCCGGCGTCATGGACATGTTCCCGCATACGGCGCATGTGGAATCCATCGCTTTGTTTGAGAGATGAGATGGGCATCGAGATCGAACGCAAATTCCTGTTGGCCGACGAAAGTTGGCG
>DASRUB010000257.1:0-3816 GCA_035655635.1 Rhodanobacter sp.
CGGCAGCACGCAATCGGTGGCCAACGCCAACCACGTGCTGTTCTTCAATGCCGGCGAGGGCTACCAAGTCAGCCATCCCGTGACTGGCGGCGATGCCTGCCTGTCGCTGTCGGTGTCGCCGCCGCTGCTGCGCGAACTGGCGCCGGCGCCGATGTTGCAACGGCGCGATCAGCCCGTGTTCCACCATCAGGCCTTGCGCATCGACGAACGCGCGCAGGTACTGGTGGCGTTGCTGCGTCACAGCCTGCGCAGCGGCAACATGGAGCCGCTGGAAGCCGAGAGTCTGGCGCTGACCCTGGTGTGCCGCAGCCTCGGCCCGCGCACCACCCATGCGCCCGGCGCGTCCCGTGCGCGGCAGCGGCTGGTGGACCGGGCCAAGCTGCTGCTCGCCAGCGACCTCACCCGGCGCTGGGCGCTGGCGGACATCGCCGCGGCAGTCGGGGGCTCGCCTGTCTACCTCACCCAGGCCTTCCAGCAGGTCGAAGGCATGCCGCTATACCGCTACCACCTGCGCCTGCGCCTGGCCCGTGCGCTGGACCTGATCGCCGATTGCGAGGACGTCGCCGCGCTGGCGCAGGACCTGGGTTTCTCCAGCCACAGCCATTTCAGCGCCGCGTTCCGCCAGGCCTACGGCCGCACGCCCACGGCATTCCGCCAGGCCGCGCTCGCACGATCGGCGTGAATCGCTAAAGATCCTGACAGCCGCCGCCGGCGTTCGGTGGTCTCCTGTGTCTGCCCGATCGCGGGCCTAAACCGGAGACACGCCATGAACGAGAACACCTGCGCCGCCTGCGACTATCCGCTCGACGGCAACGCCATCAAGGTCACCATCGGTGGTCGCACCGTCGAGGTCTGCTGCGACGAATGCGCACAGAAGCTGCGCGAAGCGGAAGCGAAATCTTGAGCGGAGCAACTTCATTGTCCGCCAAGCGACTGGCGGCGCCGGGCATGACCCGGCACCGCTTTCTCGCTCCGGCCGCGGGCATCTTCGCCGGCCGTGTCCGGTGGTCGCACGCCGGCACCACGCAAGGAGAACAGGCATGACGACACATCCTTCCCGCCGCATTGCGGTATACGGCGCCTACGGCCATACCGGCCGCTTCGTGCTGACCGAATTGCGGCGCCGCGGTTTCGTGCCGGTGGCCTGCGGGCGCGATGCGCCCCGGCTGCATGCACTGGCCACCACCACCGGCATCGAGGTTCGCGTAGCCGCCACCGACGATCCCGCGGCGCTGGATGCCGCCTTCGCCGGCACTGCCGCCGTCCTGCATTGCGCCGGCCCGTTTCTCGACACCGCCACGCCCGTGCTGGATGCGGCGTTGCGCGCACGCATCCACTATCTCGACGTGGCGGCGGAACAGCGCGCCGTGGTCGACACCTTCGCGCGCGATGTCGAGGCGAAGGCCGCGGGCGTGACGGTCCTGCCGGCTATGGCCTTCTACGGCGGCCTCGCCGACCTGCTGGCCAGCGCCGCGCTCGACGGTGCCACCGACGCGGACGCGGTGGACATCGCCGTGGCGCTCGATGGCTGGCATCCCACTCCCGGCACCCGCATCACCGGCGAGCGCAACCATCACCCGCGCACGTACATCGAGCACGGCCACACGCGCACCCTGCCCGACCCCGCGCCCGTGCGCGAGACCGATTTTCCGGCACCGTTCGGACGGCTGGAGACCGTACTGCTGCCGTTGTCCGAGGCCATCGTGGTGCCGCACCACATCGCCTGCCGCAACCTGCACTCGTGGATGAACCTGGCCCCGCTGCGCGACTTGCGCGATCCGGCCACGCCAGCCCCGGTGGCCGCCGACGACAGCGGACGTTCCGCGCAGCGCTTCGTGGTCGACGTGCGCGTGCGTCGCGGCAACCGGAGCAGTCGCGCCATCGCCAGCGGACGCGACATCTACGCCGTCACCGCGCCCCTGCTGGTCGAAGCGTTGCAGCGCATCCTCGATGGCCGTGTCCGCGCCCACGGCGCACTTGCCCCGGGCCAGGCGTTCGACGCCCGCGACTTCCTGGCCGCACTGGCATCCGAAGCGGTTACCGTCACAGTCGAAGCCGACGCTCGCGCCGGTGCAGAAACGGTCGTCGCCCGCTGAGCGAGGATCCGGGGAGCGCCACCGCTATACTGACGCCCCCTGCAAGGACCCGCCATGAGCGAAAACCACGTCGCCGAACTCGTCGAATTGCTGCAGTTGGAACGGCTGGAGGACAACCTGTTCCGCGGCCAGAGTCGCGACATCGGCACCCGCTTCGTGTTCGGCGGCCAGGTGCTGGGACAGGCGCTGGCGGCGGCGCAGCAAACGGTCGATCCAGCGCGCGAAGCGCACTCGCTGCATGCGTACTTCCTGCGCGCCGGCGACATCGACGCACCGATCGTCTACAGCGTGGAGCGCGCCCGCGACGGCGGCTCGTTCTCGTCGCGGCGGGTATTGGCGATCCAGCACGGCCAGCCGATCCTGAACGGTTCGGTCTCGTTCCAAATGCCGGAGGTGGGCGTGGAGCACCAGACCTCGATGCCCGAGGTGCCAGCCCCGGAAGACATCGAGCCGCTGCCGCCGCTGCCGCCGGACGAGCTGGCGCGGCTGCCGGTGAAGCTGCAGCGCTGGCTCGGCATCGATGGGCCGTTCGAGTTCCGCCAGGTGTGGCCGCGCGACGAACGCCATCCGGCCAAGCGCCCACCGATCCAGCACATCTGGTTCAAGTTGACCTCGCCGATCGACGATTCGGCGATCCTGCACCGTTCGCTGCTGGCGTACGCCTCGGATTTCCACCTGATGGGGACCGCCACCCTGCCACACGGCATTTCCTATCTCACCCACAACGTGCAGATGGCCAGCCTCGACCATGCACTGTGGTTCCATCGCCCGTTCCGGGTCGACGAATGGCTGCTGTATTCGTTCGACAGTCCCACCGCGCAAGGCGGCCGCGGGCTGGCGCGCGGGCAGATCTTCAGCCGCGACGGCCGACTGGTCGCCTCCACCGCGCAGGAAGGATTGATCCGCGTACGCAATGGCACCGGCGCGACAGCATGAACGCTTGCGCCATGAAAGCCTGCTCCATGAAAGCCCGCTCCATGAAGACCTGTTCAAGGGCGTTCGCGTAGACTGTCCGCATGCGCCAGATCTATACCTCTCCCCGCCAGGAAAACATCGATTCCGTGGTTGCCCTGATGGCCGAACACGGCATCAATGCGACCGTGGCCAATCGCTCCAACTACGACCGACCGACCTGGCAGCGACTCAGCTACTCGCCGCGGCGGCAGGACCGCAGCCGCTGGGCGCAGGTGTGGATCACCCACGCCGACGACTACAGCAAGGCGCGCAAACTGCTGATCGGACTGGGCATCGATCCGGTCATCCGCCATGGCGAGGAACTGGCGGCCGCACGCCGCCCTTCGCCGATCGACCGTCGCGCCAGGATCGCCACGCGGGTGCGCCGATTCCTGCTGCTGGCCGTGCTGGTGGTATTCGCGGTGCAGATGTTGCGCTATCTGCACGTGTTCTGAGAGGTTGTGACTATTCAACCTCTCAGCCCGGCCATGGCGAGGGCATGGCGAAGGCATGGATGCCTGAGTTGAGGCAATGCAGGAGCAATTGCCCGATGCCCGAGTTGAGGCAACGCAGGAGCAGTTGCCCGATGACCGGTCGCGGATCGGGCACGCCGGGGGTGGAATCCCCGCGGTGGGCTGCTTCGCCGCCAGCACTCCCGGCTCTTGCGGTACATTCCGGAGAACGCCCGCGGCCGTGCGCGGTTCCGCGGCATTTGCCGGGCCTCTCGCCACAACCCTCCAGCGGACATGATCGAAACCGAACAGCT
>DASRUB010000258.1:0-2384 GCA_035655635.1 Rhodanobacter sp.
CGATGCCGTCGCGGAAGCCGGCTTCGGTTTGGCGACGGGCCAGCGTGCGCCCCTGCAGCATAAGTTGATACGCCTCGACATTGCCGCTGGGCGGCTTGTCTGTCGCCACGAGAGTCTTGTTACCCAGCAGCTTGATCTTGAGCGCCTCGGCCACGGCCTGGCCGATCTTCGACTGGATCGCGAACACGTCCTTCAATTCTTCATCGTAGCTGTGCGACCACACGCTGGCGCCGTCCTTCGCGCGGATCATGCCGACCGTCACCCTGATCTGGTTGCCCTGCTGGAACACCGAACCCTGGATCAGGTTGGCCACTTCCAGCGCCGCGCCGATCTGGGCCGGGCTGTCCTTGGAATCGCGAAACTTGAAGCTGGAGTACTTGCCGATCACCTTCAGTCCGTTGACCTGGGTAAGTTCGGAGATCAGCTCCTCAGACAAGCCATCGGAGAAGTACTGCTGCTTGGGGTCTCCGCTTTCATTGCCGAGCGGCAGCACCGCGACGGACTGTTTCGGGACTTTTGCCAACACGGCGGCGATGGCTTTGGCATCGACGACATTCGCCTCGCTGTTCGCGTCGTGGTGCAGCACGAACTGGTTGGTGATCAGCAGCACGACGGCCACGCCCAACACCGCGATGATCACCCGGTCAGCCCGCCTGCCGGTGTGCTCCGCGATCGAATCTCCTGGCGCGATGTCACTTTCGAGCTTCAGCCCGGTCGGCGTGAACTCGTAGAACCACGCGAAGATGAGCCAGAACGGGAAGCCGATGACGCACGCAATCACAAACCATTGCGTGATCCAGTTCGGGGCGTTGAACACCGGCAGGAGCTGCGCCAGTCCCTGCGCCAGCGCCCACACCGCCGCCGCGTAAAATGCGCCTGCGCGCAGCACGTTGCGGCGTTTGAGTTCGCCTACGAATGCTCCTACCTTCAAGCGATCACCCCTCGTGCTGGAATTCAGTGATCTGAGTCACAGATTGCACTGCTGCAACAGTGCATGTTACTTGCCATCGCGCGCGCTGACGAATAACGTTGTACCGATTGGCCCGCCAGCCTGCGGGGAATGCATCCTCCGCGCGCGACTGGAGCGTCGGCGCTGGTGTCGAGGCCCGCAGATAACCCGCGCCGCCTGGAACCGGATCGTTGCGGCCAACGTCTTGGGCTCGTGCCGATGCCCCAATGGTCGCTTGCCAGTCACCAGGGCCTGGGGTCCAGGTTCGCGAATCGGAGCCAGGCAGATCGTTCGCGCCCGGCGAGGGGCGCGCGATTCATGACCATCCCATGCATACCTATAGGGAGCCTCGAATAACCCGGCTCTTGCCCGTCATCCCAGCGAAAGCTGGGACCCAGCGACTCCAAGCCCTTGAATAGGGGGCACTGGATTCCAGCTTTCGCTGGAATGACGGACGTTCGAGGTTATTCGAGGTTCCCTATACTGAGCGTGCATCTGACCATTGCAGCCACGGTCTTCGACGATGCAGCCACCGGCTGAGGATTCGGCCCCATCAGACAATGGTTTGACATGACGATGCTCCGCGTCTGGCACGGATTGAGCTACATCGGCGATGGTGCCGTGTTGATGCCGTGCGCGGTGCTGCTTTTTGCGTGGTTGATCGCGACCCCCGCCACCCGGCGCAGCGGTTGGTGGTGGGCAGTCGCCGTGCTGCTGGTGGGCGGCGGCGTGGCGCTGAGCAAGGTGCTGTACATGGTTTCGGGATGGCAGCCTGCCGGATGGGACTTCATCGGACTGAGCGGACATGCGGCGTTGTCATTTCTGTTCTTCCCCTGCGCCGGCGCGCTCGTCGCCACTCGCAACCGAACCGGGCTGCGTGTCGCCGCGGTTGCTTTGGGCGCGGGTCTTGCGCTCGCCATTTGCGCCTCGAGTTGGGTATTACGCGACCATTCCCTGTCGGAAGTCGTGGTGGGAGCCCTGTGGGGCGCGGCGGTCGCCACGGCCTTTCTGATACTCACGTGGCGACAGGTGGCGCAAGCTCCGTTGAGGCGCAACTGGATAATCGCCAGCGTGATGTTGTTGATGCTGTTCGCCTTTGGGCACGAATTCCCGTCGCAGCGCGTGGTAAGCCGGATCGCGTTGCAGCTGGCCGGGCACACTCCCCTGCACACGCGTGGCAACCTGGGCGCGCAGGCACGGTTGCCAGGAAACGAGGCGGACCGACGACACGCGGATTCGACTGCAGCGCGCATGCACACCGCGCAGCAGCAGACTCCGTGAGTGAGTATCCGACGGCAAAGCCGGGGGCTTTTAAAGTGAGCCCCTCGAAAGGGCCGATCAAGGCATGCGGCACCTGCCCTTCTCCCTCGGCGACTGAAAGGAGTCCCCTTGCGGGTGAGAAGGTGGCCCGTAGGGCCGGATGAGGGTTCGGTCG
>DASRUB010000259.1:0-4477 GCA_035655635.1 Rhodanobacter sp.
CTGCCCCGCTGACCCAAGGTCGATCACTTCGCGCACCAGCGCTTGCATGGTCATCTGGCGCTTGGCGCGCAGATGTTCAATCGCACGTGCTCGGCCGCGGTGATCCGGATCGCGATGCGTGCCTCGCCACGGCGGATGGCAAAGACGTTTTCTTCGCACTCATGCTTTGGATTCCGTGAAAATCATGGTCGCTTGTTCCGGCCAAGTGCCGACCAGCGTGGCCAGGTGTTCAAGCGCCGCGCGCTCGGCGGCGTACCACGCAATCAACGCGTCGGCGCCGTCGGTCGGTGCCTCGCTCGGGCGATCTTCTTCCAAGTCGGCGGCGTCCATCGCCGCATCAAAGGCCACCTGCACCGTGAAGCCGCGCCGCAAAATTTCGGTTTCCGCGGCCTGGCAGGCGGATTCGATCTGTACTCGGGTGCCCTCGGCATACCAAATCCACAAGCTCATGATCGATCCTCATCCGTGATGTCACGACAAATTAGCAAAGACACGACAATGCATCAATGTGCTTTTGCGCTTTTGCTTCAAGCTTCTTCTTTGCCTGGCTTTCCGCGGCGAACTCCCCCATCCTTTTACTCTTTGCGGTTCGGGCCGTCGGCACGTCACGCTTTCATGGCTGGCGCGTCGCGACGGCTGGATGGCTTTTGATCTTGTTCCTGGCGCGAGGCGCCGCCGTCACGGGCCGGCTTGCTTGCCTTCGCGACCCGTAGGCAAGAGCGTTTACGCGTGAAGAGCAAGGGAGACCAAATGATATATCGACCCCCTGCCCCCAGTCTCACGTCCCGACAAACGAATCCCTCGCGTAATTCACGAACTTGGTGTAATGCCCGATGAAGGTCAGTTTGCAGGTGTCCGTGGGGCCGTTGCGCTGCTTGCCAATGATGATTTCGGCGATGCCCTTGTCGGGCGATTCCTTGTTGTAGTACTCGTCGCGGTAGATGAACATGATCACGTCGGCGTCCTGCTCGATCGCGCCGGACTCGCGCAGATCGGACATCATCGGACGCTTGTCGGCGCGTTGCTCCAGCGAGCGGTTCAACTGCGAAAGCGCGACCACCGGCACGTTCAGCTCCTTGGCCAGGCCCTTCAGTGAACGCGATATTTCTGAAATTTCGGTGGCGCGATTCTCCTTGTTCCCGGGCACCTGCATCAGCTGCAGGTAGTCGATCACGATCAGGCCGAGGCCACCGTGTTCGCGGTGCAGCCGGCGCGCACGCGAACGCAGCTCCACCGGCGACAGGCTGGGCGTGTCGTCGATGAAGATCTTCGCGTCCGAGAGCAGGGCGATCGCGTTGGACACACGCGGCCAGTCCTCCTCCTCCAGGGTACCGTTGCGCAGGTGCTGCTGGTGGATGCGACCGACCGAGGAAATCAGGCGGAACGCCAGCTGCGAGGAGGACATTTCCATCGAGAACACCACCACCGCCTTCTTGCCACCCAGCGCAGCGGTCTCGGCGACGTTCAACGCGAACGCGGTCTTGCCCATCGACGGGCGGGCCGCCACGATGATCAGGTCCGAGGGTTGCAGGCCGGAGGTGATTTCATCCAGGTCGGTGAAGCCGGTGCTGACGCCGGTGAGCTGGCCGCGGTTCTGGTAGCGCTCGGTCAGCAGCTTGAAGGCGTCCTTGACCGCTTCGCGCATCGACACGGAGTCCTTCTTGCCGCGCGCGCCCGACTCGGCAATGTGGAACACGCGCTGCTCGGCGCTTTCGAGCACCTCGTGCACGCTCTTGCCTTCGGGCCGATAGCCGTCCTCGGTGATCGAGGTACCGGCGTCGATCAGCTGGCGCAACACCGACTTCTCGCGCACGATCTCGGCGTAGGCCGCGATGTTGGCGGCGCTGGGCGTGCTGTTGGCCAGCTCGATCAGGTAGCCGGCGCCACCGACCATCTCGGCCAGGCCATTGCTCTCGAACCAGTCGCCCAGGGTTACCGCATCGCAGGGCATGCCCTTGTTCGCCAGCTCGTTGATGGCGCGCCAGATCAGGCGATGATCCTTGCGATAAAAGTCGTCCTCGGCGAGGCGGTCGGCGACGTTGTCCAGTGCAGAGGGCGCCAGCATCAGCCCGCCCAGCACCGCCTGCTCGGCATCGATGGAATGCGGCGGCACCCGCAGCGCCTCGATCGCCGATGAGGGGTTTTTACGTTCGGGCACGTAGGACATCGACTTACCTCACACGGAACCGGGCAGCATGCCGACAACCATCAGGCTGCTGCACTGATCCGTAATCATACGCGGGACCATCTCATCCTCCGAGACAACAAGTCTGTGGATAAGCTGTGCGTTGCTGGGGATAAAACCGGGATTCGGGATTCGGGATTCGTTCAAAAACCGGCGTGCCGTGAGTTCGCCGCCATCCCGCTTTTTCGAATCCCGAATCCCGAAATCCTAAATCCCGGCACCAAAGCAAACGGGCGCCGTGAGGCGCCCGTTGTGCCTTGAAACAAAAGCCTTACTTGTCGCTGACCACGATCACCTTGACGGTGGTATGAACGTCGGCATGCAGGTGCACGGCCACGTCGTACTCACCGGTGTTGCGCAGCGGGCCTTCACCGAGGATCACTTCGCCCTTGTGCACTTCGTGACCCTTGGCAGTCAGGGCCAAGGCAATGTCGCGGGGGCCGACCGAACCGAACAACTTGCCTTCGGCACTGGCGTGGGCCGAGATCTCCACCGAGGCATCGGCGAGTTTGGCCTTGCGCGCCTCGGCATCCGCCAACACGGTGTCGGCCTTGGCTTCGTATTCGGCGCGCCGCTGCTCGAACGCCGCCAGGTTGGCTGGATTGGCACGCGCGGCCTTGCCCTGCGGCAAGAGGAAGTTGCGGCCGTAACCCGGCTTCACCACGACCTTGTCGCCGAGGTTGCCCAGGTTGCGGACTTTTTGCAGAAGAATGAGTTCCATGATGGTTCCTGTTCGTTAGCGCCAGTGTGGCCCGGCGCAGCCAGAGGACGGTTGTCCGAAGAGACGGGATTCGAAAGACGGGATTCGGGATTCGGAAAAGCGCGATGCGGCGAGCCCGCTGCTTTTACCTAATCCCGAATCCCCAATCCCGAATCCCGGGCGACGTCCTCAGACGTCGTGGTTATCGGTGTACGGCAGCAACGACAGGAAGCGGGCACGCTTGATCGCGGTGGCCAGCTGGCGCTGGTAGCGCGCCTTGGTGCCGGTGATGCGGCTGGGCACGATCTTGCCGTTCTCGCTGACGTACTGGCGCAGGGTGTTGAGATCCTTGTAGTCGATCTCCTTCACGTCTTCAGCAGTGAAGCGGCAGAACTTGCGGCGGCGGAAAAACTTGGACATGGTCTGGGTTCCTATCAGTCGTCGCTGTCGCGATCGTTGTCATCGCGGTCACGCCCACGCGGGCGGCCGTCGCCTTCGCCATCGCTGTCGTCATCACGGCGACGGGTGGACTTCGCGTCGTCCTTCTCCTTCGACTTCAGGATGAAGGACGGCTCGGTGTCGGCCTCGTCGCGACGGATCACCATGTGGCGCAGCACGGCGTCGTTGAAGCGGAAACCCGACTCCAGCTCGTTGAGCGCGTTCTGGCCCACTTCGATATTGAGCAGCACGTAGTGCGCCTTGGCCAGGTTCACGATCGGGTAGGCCAGTTGACGGCGGCCCCAGTCTTCCAGGCGGTGGATCTTGCCGCCATCGGCCTCGATCAGCGTCTTGTAGCGCTCGAGCATGGCGGGAACCTGCTCGCTCTGGTCCGGATGGACCATGAACACAACTTCGTAATGACGCAGGGTCATTGGGGGTGGACTCCTTGTGGATGCGGCCAAAGCGGCCTGGCAGCCTCCCGCTGGCGCGGTGAGGCAAGTGTCCTGCCCACGCCCTTTCAGGCATGGACAGAAGCGGAATTGTACGATGGCTTGCCAGCGTCACGCAAGTCATTGAAAAGCTTGCGGCTCCTGCACTCTCAACGACAAGACTCTCAACTGACGGTGAAGCTCTCGCCGCAACCGCATTTGCCGGTGGCATTCGGGTTGTGGAACACGAAGCTCGCGTTGAGACCCTGGCGCTGAAAATCGATCACCGTGCCATCGACCATCGCAAGGCTCTTGTCGTTGACGATCAGCGGGACGCCGTCCACTTCGACCAGCCGATCGTCATGGCCCATCGTTTCGGCCAGGTCCACCACGTAGGCAAATCCCGAGCAACCGGTGCGCTTCACCCCGAAGCGCACGCCTGCCGCCGCCGGCGTCGAAGCCAGGAAGTGACGCATGCGTTCGTTGGCGGCGGGAGTGATGCTGATGGTCATGACGGCAGATCCAGCCTCGATGGCGTGACGCGGGTTGTCGCAGCGCGGGCAACGCCTACATTATCATGCGCGTTTGGCATGGCGCGCCGCAGCGTGCCGACGCCGGCAACCCGTTACGCCGATATGCGGCGAACCAGCAGGAGTTTCAATCCATGGCCGTGGTCAGTGTGAAGCAGGCTTTATCCGGTGCCATCGAGGCCGGCGACACGGT
>DASRUB010000260.1:0-7200 GCA_035655635.1 Rhodanobacter sp.
CCGATGATCACCAGGCCCAGGTGGCCTTTCGAGGCACCGGCGATGGCCAGCACGTTGTCCATGCCCATCAGGGCGTCGGCGATGATGATCGTACGCAGGGCCTGCCAGAAGGTATGCGGGGTGCGGATCTCGGGGTCGTCATCGCCGCGGTGGCGCAGCAGGTTCCAGGCGATCGGTAGCAGCACGAGGCCACCCGCCAGCAGCAAACCCGGCAGTTTCAGCAGATACACGACGACAGCGGTGAGCAGGAAACGCACGGCGATGGCGCCGAAGGTGCCCCAGAATATGGCTTTGTTCTGCAACTTCTTCGGCAGGCGGCTGGCCGCCATGGCGATGACAATGGCGTTGTCGCCGGCCAGCACCAAGTCGAGCAGGATGATGGTCAGCAGGCCGGAGATGAAGTGGGGGTGGGTCAGATCCATGCAGGGTTCCTTGCGCGGCAGACGATGCAGTGACGACGGACGCGCGCGGCCCGTGACCACCGCAAAAGTCTCGCTCGCAGCAAGGCTGCCGCAATGACCGGGGCGAGGCATCGCCCGTGCTGACGATCACTGCACCGCGACGACATGAAGCGGTCGCGGGAACTACTCCCCTTTGAGGGTTTCCGGATTGTCGGGCCGTCGCAGCCTCGCGGTCAAGCCACGTCGTGTGTGCCAGTCGGCTAAAATGACGGTTTACCCCGCCGCGAGATCCATCATGAGTGCGCCCGATATCCGTTCCGCCGTGCGTCCCGATCCCGACCAGCCGCTGGTCGACATTGCAGACTACGTGGCCGATTACAAGATCGACTCCAGGGAGGCCTACGACACCGCGCGCTACATGCTGCTGGATTCGCTGGGTACGGCCATGCTGGCGATGAAGTTCCCCGAATGCGTGAAGCATCTCGGTCCGCTGGTGCCGGGCGCTACGCTGCCTGGCGGCGCGCGTGTGCCGGGCACCAGCCACGAACTGGATCCGGTGCAGGCGGCGTTCGCGATCGGCACGCAAATCCGCTGGCTGGATTTCAACGACACCTGGCTGGCCGCCGAATGGGGCCATCCGTCAGATAATCTCGGCGCCATCCTGGCCGTGGGCGACTACCTCAGCCGCAAGGCGGAGCGCGAAGGCGGCCAGCCGCTGACCGTGCGCGACGTGTTGGGCTGGGCGATCAAGGCGCACGAGATCCAGGGCTGCTATGCCTTGTTGAACAGCTTCAACCGGGTCGGCCAGGACCATGTGATCCTGGTGCGACTGGCTTCCACGGCCGTGGCCACCGCGATGCTTGGCGGCAACAAGGAGCAGATCACCACGGCCGTGTCGCATAGCTGGATCGACAATGGCGCGCTGCGTACGTATCGCCACGCGCCGAACACCGGCCCGCGCAAGAGCTGGGCCGCCGGCGACGCCTGTCGCCGCGCGGTGACCCATGCCATCAACGCGGTGTATCGCGGCGTGGTCGGTTATCCGTCGGCGTTGAGCGCGAAGACGTGGGGTTTTTACGACGTGGCGTTCAGCGGCAAGCCGTTCGAATTCGAGCGCCCGTTCGGCAGCTACGTGATGGAAAATGTCCTCTTCAAGATCAGCTACCCGGCCGAATTCCACGCGCAGACCGCGGTGGAGTGTGCGATGCAGTTGCATGGCGAGGTTGCCGGCAGGATCGAGCAGGTCGAGAAGATCGTGATCGAGACGCAGGAAGCGGGCTGCCGCATCATCGACAAGACCGGGCCGCTGGCCAATTACGCGGATCGCGACCATTGCATCCAGTACATGGTGGCCGTGCCGCTGATCTTCGGTCGTCTGGTGGCTAGCGACTACAACGACGACATTGCTGTCGACCCGCGCATCGACAGCCTGCGCGACAAGATGACGGTGGTCGAGAACCCGCAGTTCACCCGGGATTACTTCGATCCGGCCAGGCGCTACATCGGCAACTCGGTGCAGGTGTTCTTCAAGGACGGCAGCAGTACGGAGAAGGTATCGATCGATTATCCGATTGGTCACCGCAAGCGGCGTGCCGAGGGCATCCCCGTGTTACTGCAGAAATTCGAGGCGGCGGTGCGTGGGCATCTGCCGGCGCACCAGGTCCAGGCCATCATGGCGGCGACCAGCGACACCGCCAAGCTTGATGCGATGCCCTTGCAGCAGTTTCTGGCGTTCTTCACATTGTAGGGACGGCGAACATGGATGATCGGCACGGCTGGAGTGAACTTGGTTTGGCGGCGAGGCGGCATAGCCGTGAAGCCAGATGCCTTGGTCATACCGCTCAATCCGGCTCGATCGATACCTGAACGGAGTTTCACCGAATGTTATTTGCAAGGGATGCAAAAGTGCTGACGGCTTAACGTTTTTGCTACAATGCGTGCAGCTTGTCACATCTGGCGCCAAGCTGGGGTGGATGAAGCCCCAAGTAAATGCAAATTTTGAAGTTCTGACGCGCGACTTCCGGTTGGGGTCGAACGGACGCGAAATCCTAATAATTGAGGAGACACCTGATGAAACGTAAGGGCTTGTATTTTCTGATTGCGCTGGCCCTGGGCGGCGTAGGTGCCGTTCATGCGCAAGACACCAGTGCCGCGCCCGCCGACTCGTCCAGCAGCAGCATGGCGACGTCTTCCTATGACGGGCGCTGGTATATCGCCCCTACCGTCGGGGGGTATTACAACGACAGCAAGCGCGATACCAACAGCCGTCAGTTCTATTACGGTCTCGGTTTCGGGCGTTTCTTCACACCGAACATCTCGGTCGACGCCTTCATTGACCGGACCAAGCGGAAAATCGACAACGCGGTGTTCGTGCCGGGATCCAGCGGCCACAGTAACGAGTCCTGGGCCAGCACAGACATCGGTGCTGCAGCGCGCTTCTACGCCGGTGACTGGAATGCATGGCGTCCCTATGGCTTGGTCGGTGTGATGGGCAGCCACCACCAGAGCACGTTCGCGAGCGGCTGGTCGCCGGCCGCCGAGTTGGGCGGCGGTGTCTCCAAGATGGTTTCGGACAGCACCAACATCCGTCTGGAAGCCGGCTATCGCTACGACTGGGATAAGGACACCAACCCGAACAAGAGTGGCTACGGTGACTGGTTCCTCGGCTTCAGCGTGGTCTCGCGCTTCGGAGCTCCGGCCGTTGCACCGGCCCCGGCCGTAGCCCCGGCACCGGCTCCCGCCGATTGCTCGACCATGGACAGTGACCATGACGGCGTGAACGACTGCGACGACAAGTGCCCGAATACGGCCGCCGGTACGATCGTCGGTCCGGACGGTTGCCCGCAGAAAGTGGTGATCGACCTGCGCGGTGTGAACTTCAAATTCGACCGTCCGAAGGCGGGCGAGACCGACATCTCCAAGTCGCTGGCTGAGCCGACCGCCGATTCGATCTCGGTGCTGAACCAGGCCGTCGATACCCTGCAGCGCTATCCGCAGGTGCATGTGACGGTCGCCGGTTACACCGACTCGAAGGGTACCGACGCGTACAACCAGAAGTTGTCGGAGCGTCGCGCGAAGATCGTGTACGACTTCCTGACCAGCCATGGTATCGACGCAAGCCGTCTGGAAGGCCCGATCGGGCACGGTGAGAACGACCCGATTGGTGACAACGCCACTGATGCCGGTCGTGCGCAGAACCGTCGCACGGAGCTGCAGGTTCAGCAGTAATCGAACCTTGCTGACGTAGGATGAAAAGCCCGGCTTCGGCCGGGCTTTTTTTATTTTGCGGATGGAAGATTTTACTGTGGCACGGTCATCTGCATCTCCGGCTTGATCACGATTCCCATTTGAACCCGTATACACCGACCCGCCGCCAATGCCTCGACAGCCGCCTCGATCTCCTCGTTCGACTATTTCTTCGGCGCAGCCACCGAGGCACGGCCTGGCTCGCGTGCTGTCAAAGCTTGGTGTCTGCTCGCGAAGCCAGGCGGAGCAATGGGTCAGGATCGGGCGGGTGAGCGTGGATGGTCGGGTAATTCGTGATCCTTATTACCCGGTCCTCATTGGCCGACAGAAACTCGCGGTGGATGGCCACGCGACGGAGCCGGTCGAGAGGGTCTACGTGGTTTTCAACAAGCCGCGCGGGCTGGTGGTGAGCGCCGCCGACGAGCACGGTCGCGATACCGTATACACCGCGCTGGCCACTGCCGGCCTGCCGTGGCTGGGACCGGTCGGACGGCTGGACAAGGCTAGCGAGGGTTTGTTGCTGCTCAGCAACGACACCACCTGGGCCGCCGGCATCACCGATCCGGCCATGCATCTGGACAAGACCTATCACGTGCAGGTGGCCGGCCAGCCCGATGCGGCAACCTTGGCGGCGATGCAGGCGGGTATCGCCGACGGTGGCGATCTGCTGAAGGCGCGGCGGGCGATCTTGCTGCGTGCGGGCGAGAAGAATGCCTGGCTGGAAGTCGTGCTCGACGAAGGCCGCAACCGGCACATCCGCCGGTTGCTGGCGGCACTGGGTTTCGACGTGCTGCGGCTGATCCGGGTCGCGATCGGACCGCTGCCGTTAGGCGATCTGGCGAAAGGGCAGTGGCGTCAGTTGAGCGCGGACGAAGTGCGTTCGCTCGCTGCATCTTCGCCCCGCCGGTAGGAGCCCGCTGGCGGGCGATGCTCTCCCGAACACCGAACACCGAACACCGAACAAAAGCATCGCCCGCCAGCGGGCTCCTACCGGCGGGGGTGTTGTCAGTTCGGGATCACGCCAAGCTTCCTGCCTACCTTGATAAACGCCGCGATCGCCTGGTCCAGATGCTCACGCGTATGTGCAGCACTCATTTGGGTACGGATCCGCGCCTGGCCCTGCGGCACCACCGGGAAGAAGAAACCGGTGACGTAGATGCCTTCTTCCAGCAAGTTCGCGGCCATGGCCTGCGCCTTCGGTGCGTCGTAGATCATGACCGGCACGATCGGGTGCACGCCCGGTTTGATGTCGAAGCCGGCGGCGGTCATCCGTTCACGGAAATAGCGCGTATTTTCCTTGAGCTTGTCGCGCAGATCGCCGGCGCTGGCCAGCATGTCGAACACCTTGATCGCGGCGGCCACCACGTGTGGCGGCAGCGAATTGGAGAACAGGTAGGGGCGCGAGCGCTGGCGCAGCAGTTCGATGATTTCCTTGTGGCCTGTGGTGAAGCCGCCCACCGCGCCGCCAAGCGCCTTGCCCAGGGTGCCGGTGAAGATGTCGATCTTGTCCATCACGCCGTGGACCTCGGCGGCGCCGCGGCCGGTGTCGCCGAGGAAGCCGGTGCAGTGGCATTCATCGATGTGCACCATGGCGCCGTACTTCTCGGCCAGGGCGGTGATCTCGCCGAGTTTGGCGATGAAGCCATCCATCGAGAACGCGCCGTCGGTGGTGATCAGCTTGGTGCGTGCGCCGGCGGTGTCGGCAGCCTGCAGCTGCTTCTCCAGATCGGCCATGTCGCTGTTCGCGTAGCGGTAGCGTTTCGCCTTGCACAGACGGATGCCGTCGATGATCGAGGCATGGTTGAGCGCATCCGAAATCACTGCATCGTCTTCACCCAGCAGCGGTTCGAACAGGCCGCCGTTGGCATCGAAGCAGGCGGCGTAGAGGATGGCGTCCTCGGTGCCGAAAAATGCCGCGATCTTCGCTTCCAGCTGTTTGTGAAGGTCCTGCGTGCCGCAGATGAAGCGTACGCTGGCCATGCCGAAGCCGTGCGTGTCCAACGCCCCCTTGGCGGCAGCGATCAGCTCGGGGTGATCGGCCAGGCCCAGGTAATTGTTGGCGCAGAAGTTCAGCACCTTGCGGCCGCCTTCGAGCTCGATCTCGGCGGATTGTGGCGAGGTGATGATGCGTTCGGCCTTGAACAGGCCCTGCTCGCGGATGGATTCGAGTTCGCGGGCGTAGCCGTCTTTCGCGGTATAGGTCATGTCAATTCCAGGAGCAGACGACTTTGCCGCAGTTGCCGGCATCCATCAGGTCGAAGCCCTTCTGGAAATCGTCGATATGGATCTGGTGGGTCAGCACTTTCTGCAGCGGGAAGCCGGTCAGTACCATCTGGGTCATCTTGTACCAGGTCTCGTACATGCGCCGGCCATAGATGCCCTGCAGGGTGAGGCCCTTGAAGATCACCCGGTCCCAGTCGATGCCGGCGCCCCTGGGCATGATGCCGAGCATGGCCACCTTGCCGCCGTGGTACATGCACTCGAGCATGTCGTTGAAGGCGCGCGGGTTGCCACTCATTTCCAGGCCGACGTCGAAACCTTCCATGTGCAGGTCTTTCATCACGTCCTTGACCGACTGGTTGGTGACGTTGACCACCCGGGTCGCGCCCATGTCGGCCGCCAGCTTGAGGCGGAAATCATTGACGTCGGTGACCACCACGTTGCGTGCGCCTACGTGCTTGGCAATGCCGGCGGCAATGATGCCGATCGGACCGGCACCGGTGATCAGCACGTCCTCGCCGATCAGATTGAATTCCAGCGCGCAGTGCGCGGCGTTGCCATAGGGATCGAAGAACGCGGCCAGTTCGGAGGGAATCTGGTCCGGGATTGGCCACAGGTTCGAGGCGGGCATGCTCATGTATTCGGCGAACGCGCCATTGCGGTTCACGCCGATGCCGATCGTGTTCGGGCACAGGTGCTGACGACCGGCGCGGCAGTTGCGACAGTGGCCGCAAACGATGTGGCCTTCGGCCGAGACGCGATCGCCGACGTTGTAGCCGGTCACGCCGGGGCCGATCTCGACGATGCGGCCGACGAATTCGTGACCGATGGTGAGGCCCGGCTTGATCGTGCGCTGGCTCCACTCGTCCCATTTGTAGATGTGCAGGTCTGTGCCGCAGATCGCGGTCTTTTCGATCTTGATCAGTACCTCGTTCGGGCCGACCTCGGGCAGCGGTACTTCTTCCATCCAGATGCCCGCTTCGGGCTTGCGCTTGACCAGGGCTTTCATCGTTTGCGGCATGGGGAGTCCATCGGTTGGCCCGCAAAGCGGGGAAGGAAACCTCGATTATAGAACCTCACCGCAAACCTGCCCGCGGTACCTGTGGGGCTGCAGGTGCGGGGCGATGGCGGGGTTGGGTTGCGAAAACACAACCCCTGCGCATCGCCTGGATGGGAGTCAAGCATGACTTGCGGCATATGCCTCCGGCGCCGGGGTCGGGCATAAGTCGTAAGTTATTGCGTCTTCATTACGGCCGTTGCCAACGGCCGGGTATTCCCAGGAGAACATCTTGCGCCGTCTATTGCTCGCCGCCGCCGTGTCCGTCGGCCTCAT
>DASRUB010000261.1:0-26179 GCA_035655635.1 Rhodanobacter sp.
AACATCAGACAGTCCGTGCCCCCATGTCCACGCATCTCCAGGAAACCCTCCGCCGCCGCACCTTTGCCATCGTCAGCCATCCTTACGCGGGCAAGACGACGCTGACCGAGAAGTTGCTGCTGTTTGGCGGGGCGATCCAGATGGCCGGCTCGGTGAAGAGTCGCAAGACGTCGCGCAGCGCCACTTCGGACTGGATGGCGCTGGAGAAGGAGCGCGGGATTTCGGTGACCTCGTCGGTGATGCAATTCCCCTACGAAGGCAAGATCGTCAACCTGCTGGATACGCCAGGTCACGCGGACTTTTCCGAGGACACCTACCGCGTGCTGACCGCGGTCGATTCGGCGCTGATGGTGATCGACTGCGCCAAGGGCGTGGAGGAGCGCACGATCAAGCTGATGGAAGTCTGCCGGCTGCGCGACACGCCGATCATGACCTTCATCAACAAGCTCGACCGCGAGGGCCGCTCGCCGATCGAGCTGCTGGACGAGGTGGAGTCGGTGCTGGGCATCGCCTGCGCCCCGCTGACCTGGCCGATCGGCATGGGCAGGCGGCTGAAGGGCGTGTATCACCTGGCGCTGGACGAGGTGCACATCTTCGAGCAGGGCAAGAATTTCACGCGGCAGGATTCGACCATCTTCAAGGGCCTGGACGCACCCGGCTTGCTGGAGAAGATCGGCGACGAGGCGATGCGCGAATTGCGCGAGGAACTCGAACTGGTGCAGGGCGCCGCACCCTCGTTCGATATCGACGAATACCTGGCCGGCAAGCAGACGCCGGTGTTCTTCGGTTCGGCGGTGAACAGTTTCGGCGTGCAGCTGCTGCTGGATTTCTTCGTCAGGCACGCGCCTTCGCCGCAAGCACGCGACACCACCACGCGCGAGATCCAGCCGGAGGAGGAAAAGCTGTCCGGCTTCGTGTTCAAGATCCAGGCCAACATGGACCCCGCACACCGCGATCGCGTCGCCTTCATGCGCGTGTGCTCGGGCACCTACCACGCCGGCATGAAGATGGTGCAAACGCGCACCGGCAAGGAAGTGCGCATCGCCAACGCACTGACCTTCATGGCCAGCGACCGCGAGATCGTCGAAACCGCCTACCCGGGTGACGTGATCGGCCTGCACAACCACGGCACCATCACCATCGGTGACACCTTCACCGAGGGCGAACTGGTCAAGTTCACCGGCATCCCCAACTTCGCCCCGGAACTGTTCCGCCGCGCACGATTGCGCGATCCGTTGAAGATGAAGGCGCTGCAGAAGGGCCTGGCGCAGCTGAGCGAGGAAGGCGCCACGCAGTTCTTCCGCCCGCTGATGTCGAACGACCTGATCCTGGGCGCGGTCGGCGTGCTGCAGTTCGAGGTGGTCGCCTACCGGCTGAAGGACGAGTACAACGTCGACGCCAGCTTCGAACCCGTCACCGTGAGCACCGCGCGCTGGGTGCATTGCGACGACGAAAAGAAGATGGAGGAGTTCCGCGAGAAGAACGCGATGCACCTGGCCATCGACGGCGCCGGCGAACTGGTCTACATCGCCCCCACCCGGGTCAACCTGCAGCTGACCCAGGAGCGCTGGCCGCAGGTGCGTTTCGACAACACCCGCGAGCATGCGGCGGCGGTGGACGCCTGAGACTGGACCGCCGAGAGTCCCTTGCACGGCCGTCTCGTTGTGCAATACGAGCCCGGAACCGCCTCACGCTGATATCCTTGCCGCTACCACCACCGGGCCGCAGCAGCATGCCAGCAACCAAAATCGCCTTCGTCACGCCACCCGATGCGCCAGGCTGGCAACGCTGGCTGGTACTGTCGCCCGCCGCCCGCATCGTGTTCTTCGCCGCGATGTTGATCGGCTTCAGCTTTCTCATCCAAGCCTTCATCGCGATGTCGGGCTGGGCGATGAAATCGGCCAGTCCACTGCAGCACGCCCTGGCCAATCTGAGCTTGCGATTGCTGCCGGCCCTGGCCGGCTACCTGATCCTGGTGAGGCTGATCGAGCGACGGCGCGTGGACGAACTTGCACCTCGCGACATTCCCACGTTCGGCACGGCGGGCCTGGTCATCGGCGCGGTGATGTTCAGTCTCGTGGTGGCCGTGCTGTGGCTGGCCGGCAGTTACCACGTCACCGGAAGCAACCCGCAGGTGGACTGGATACCTGCCGTACTGGTGGCCGGCATCGGCGCAGGCATCGGCGAGGAGATCGTGGTGCGCGGCGTGCTGTTCCGCATCGTGGAGGAAGGCTTGGGCTCTTGGTGGGCACTGCTCATTTCGGCGCTGTTTTTTGGCGCCGCGCATCTCGCCAACCCGGCCGCCACGCTGTGGAGCTCGGCGGCCATCGCGATCGAGGCCGGCATCCTGCTGGCCTTGCTGTATGCCGTCACCCGCTCGCTGTGGGCCTGCATCGGCCTGCATGCCGCGTGGAACATCATGCAAGGCACCGTCTACGGCATTCCGGTATCGGGCACCAAGCCAAACGGCTGGTTGGTCTCGTATCGCACCGGACCGGACTGGCTCAGCGGCGGTGCGTTCGGTGCGGAGGCCTCGGTGGTGGCGCTCGCGCTGGGCCTGCTGCTGTCGGCGATCCTGCTGGTGATCGCGCTGCGGCGTGGCGCGATCGTGCCGTGCCGGCCCTGGCAGCGCCTCCTGCAGCGGCCCAGGCGGCGCTGATCCACTTGTGTGACGGCCCCGCTATGGCCCGACGGTTGTACCCGCTACCCTGTTGAGGACACGATCGGCGTCCCGGTGATCGTGCGACACGTCGCCCTTCGAACCGCGATGACCCGCGCATGCATCCGATACCATCAAAACGCTCCTGGTTGGCCGATCAGCCGCTGCAACGCAAGATCATGCTTGCGATCGGCCTGTTGCTGGGCCTGTTCCTGCTGACCAGCGTGGTGACGTTGCACTCGCTGCGACGTCAGGAAAGCAACCGCTTCTGGACCATGCACACCTACCAGGTCCTGCTTGAGCTGGATCATGTGCAGCGCGCCTTGCAGACTAGCCAGATCGGTGCGCGCGGCTACATGCTGACGCAGCGCGCGGATCAGCGCACCGTGTTCGAGAGCGGCGGGAACGATCTGCATGAACGCATCCTCAGCCTGCGCAAGCTGACCGCCGACAATGTGCTGCAGCAATCGCGCATCGACAACCTGTAGACCCCGGCCGCGCAATGGCGACACGAGGTCACCGCCAACGCGATCGATGCGATCGCCCAACTCAAACCTGCGGATCCTGCAACGGTGGCGCTGGAGCTCCAGCGCATCCAGTCAAGCTATCTGGAACACCGCACGGTTCGCGTCGAGGATCTGAGTGCCGCCGTCGACCAGATGATCGACGAGGAAAACCGGCTGCTGGCCACGCGCAACCAGGAGCTGAACGAAACACTGACCACCACCCAGGCGACGGCTGCCATCGCCGCGCTGCTCGGCATCCTGCTCGGGATCGCCGTGATCGGCCTGACCGCGCGCCTGGTCACCCGACCACTGCGGCGCCTGACCGACCTGATGACCCGGCTGGCCAGTCACGATCACGATTTCGAGATCGGCCAGCTGAACCGCCGCGATGAGGTCGGTGAAATCGGGCGCGCGCTGCAGGTATTCAAGCAGATGGTGGTGGACACCGAAGCGCAGACCTGGATCAAGACCCAGATATCGCGCGTTTCCCATGTGCTGTTGCAGGCCACCACCCACAAGGAGTTCGCGCAGTGGTTGACCAGCGAGCTGGTGCCGCTGTTCAGGGCCGGTGTCGGCCTGTTCTATTCGTTTGACGACACGCGCCACCGGCTCGACCTGCTGGGCAGCTACGGGCTGCGTCTGAACAACCGCACCGCCGGTCACTATCTGCCCGGCGAGGGGCTGGTCGGCCAGTGTGCGATCGAGCGCAAGCCGATCATGCTCGACGACGTACCGGAAAATTATCTGCACATCGACTCCGGCAGCGGCGAAGCGCTGCCTCGCCACATCGCGGTCCTGCCGGTGCTCTATCGCGACACCCTGATCGGCGCGCTGGAGCTGGCCAGCTTCTCGGCACTCACCCCGCTGCAACTGCAACTGCTGGAGAGGCTGCTGCCGATCGTCGCGCTTGCGCTGGAGAACCTCAACCGCGCCGTCAGCACGAATGACCTGCTGCTGCAGACGCAGGAACAGGCCGACGAACTGCGCGTGTCCGAGCTGGTGATGCGGCAGCAGAAAGAGGTGCTGCGCGACAACAACGAGGCATTGCAGGCCAAGACCGCCGAACTGGAAGAACAGTCCGAACGGCTGATCGGCTCCGAGGAGGAACTGCTGCTGCAGGCCGAGGAACTGCAGGCCTCCAACGAGGAACTGCGCGAGAAGACCGACATTCTGAACCGGCAGAAGCATGTGCTGGAGGAACTCCAGCAGGAGACCGCGGACAAGGCCGCCGAACTGGCGCAGGCCAGCCAGTACAAGTCCGAGTTTCTCGCCAACATGTCGCACGAATTGCGCACACCGCTGAACAGCCTGCTGATCCTCTCGCGCAACCTGGCCGACAACGACAGCGGCAATCTCGACGAGGAACAGATCGAATCGGCGCGGATCATCCATGATGCCGGCAACAGCCTGCTGTACCTGATCAACGACATCCTCGACCTGTCCAAGATCGAGGCGGGCAAGATGGATCTGGTGATCGACGAATTGCCGCTGGCCGACCTGGGGCAGCGGCTCCGGCGCACGTTCGCACACGTCGCCGATGAAAAGGGCCTCGGCTTCACGCTGGACATCGAATCCGGGTTGCCGGCCATCCTGCGCACCGATGGCAGCAGGCTCGAGCAGATCGCCAACAACCTGCTCAGCAATGCCTTCAAGTTCACCGCCCACGGCAGCGTCTCCGTGCACATCGGTCGGCCCGGCAGTGAAGTCATGCTGCCCGACGCACTGCATGGGCAGGCGCTCATCGCGATGACAGTCAGTGATACCGGCATCGGCATTCCGCAAGACAAGTTCCAGCGCATCTTCAAGGCGTTCGAACAGGTGGACGCGGGCACCAGCCGGCAGTTTGGCGGCACCGGGCTGGGCCTGGCGATTTCACGGCAGATGGCCATATTGCTGGGCGGCGACATCGTGCTGCGCAGCGAAAGCGGCCGCGGCAGCAGCTTCACCCTGCTGCTGCCCGAAGCTCCGCCCGAGCCGCATCACGAGACCACCGGAAGGTCGCCGCCGGCCGCCGCGCAGCCGCCGCCTGTACGACGGTCCTCGCCGCACCTGTTGCCGGAGACCATCGACGACGACCGCGATTCACTGCTGCCCGGTCAGACCACGATCCTGGTGATCGAGGACGATCCGGCGTTCGCGCGCATCCTGATCGACCTGATCCACCGCAAGGGCTATCGCGCACTGGCCGCGGGCGACGGCGACGCAGGCTTGCAGCTGGCCCGCGAACATCGCCCCACCGGCATCCTGCTGGACGTGATGCTGCCGGCGATGGATGGCTGGGCCGTGATCGACAGGCTCAAGGCCGACGACGCCACGCGGACGATTCCGGTGCATTTCATCTCCGCGACCGACGACGCCACGCGGGGACTCGAGCGCGGCGCGGTCGGCTTCCTGATCAAGCCGGTCACGCGTGCGGCGATCGAATCCGCCTTCAAGCGCCTGCTGCATTTCGCCGAAGGGCATCAGCGACGCCTGCTGATCGTCGACGATGAAGCCGACTCGCGGACGGCAGTGCGCAGCATGCTGGGCGCCGATGGCGTACTGATCGACGAGGCCGGCACAGCGGAACAGGCGCTGGAGCTGACCGCGCATACCCGTTACGACTGCATCGTGCTCGATCTCGGCCTGCCCGGCATGTCCGGACTGGAGCTGCTTGAGCAACTGTCGAAGACACCCGATGGCGTGCCGCCGGTGGTGGTGTACTCCGGCCGCGACCTCAGCAGCGAGGAAAACCTGTTGCTGCGCCAGTACACCGATTCGATCGTGGTCAAGGGTGCGCGTTCGCCGGAACGCCTGCTCGACGAGGTCAGCCTGTTCCTGCACAGCATCCAGCATGCACCGCGGCGTACGCAGGTCGAGCGGGTATCCGGTGCCGGCGAACTGGCCGCGCGCAAGGTGCTGCTGGTCGACGACGACATGCGCAATCTGTTTGCGCTGTCGCGGGTGCTGCGTGGCTGGGGAATGGTGGTGGACATGGCGCAGGACGGGCAGAAGGCGCTGCGGATGCTGGCCGACAACGACGCCCCTGAGCTGATGCTGATGGACATCATGATGCCGCCGATGGATGGCTACGAGGCGATCCTTGCGATCCGCGCGCAGCCGCATTTCGCCACGCTGCCGATCATTGCAATGACCGCCAAGGCGATGCGCGGCGATCGCGAGAAGTGCCTGGAAATGGGCGCCAGCGATTACCTGTCCAAACCGATCGACATCGACAAGCTGTCGTCGATGATGCGCGTCTGGCTGCATCGCTGACCACGATGCCGGTCCGCCTGCCCGATACCGAACTGGAACAGATCGAACTGGGCCTGTTCGTGCAGGCGCTGATGCGCCGGTATGACCTTGATTTCCGCCAGTACGCACCCGCCTCGCTGACGCGACGCGTACGTCAGCTGGTGCGGGCCCAGCGTTGCGACAGCATCAGTGCACTCACCGCGCGCCTGCTGCATGAACCGGATTTTGTGGCGCGGGTGATCCAGGGATTGTCGGTGCCGGTCTCGCAAATGCTCCGCGACCCGTCGCTGTTCAAGGCATTGCGCGAGCGCGTGCTGCCGGTGCTGGCGTCGTACCCGCAGATCACCATCTGGCAGGCCGGTTGCGCGCATGGACAGGAGGTCTATTCGCTGGCGATCCTGCTGGAGGAGGCCGGGTTGTACGAGCGAAGCCATATTTTCGCGACCGACTTCAACGCCGACGCGCTGTTGCGGGCCCAGGAAGGCATCTACCCAGTCAGGGACGCGCAGCAGTGGTCGCGCAATTACCGAAGCCGGGGGCACCCAGTCGCTGGCCAGCTATTACAGCGCCGGCTACGATTTCATCAAGCTGGACCAGCGCCTGCGTCGCCACATCACGTTTGCCAGCCACAACCTCGTGGCCGACAAGGCTTTCTGCGAGGCGCACCTGGTGCTGTGCCGCAATGTGCTGATCTATTTTTCCAATCCGTTGCAGAACCGCACGCTGGCACTCTTCCGCGACAGCCTGGTGCGCGGCGGCTACCTCTGCATGGGGCTGCGCGAGACGCAGGAATTCGCGCCGATGGCGGCCGACTTGCTGCCGTCGATGCAAACCTGCGGCGGTACCGACGAAAAAGGCAATCACCATCCCGGAGGCATGATGATCCGGCCTGAGGCGATCGCGATCGGCTGCTCGAAGGGTGGCTTCAATGCGCTCAAGCTCCTGCTGGGCGCGCTTGACCGGCGGCTCCCGCAGACCCTGCTGGTGTGTTGCCACAGCGCCAGCGGTGCCGGTGTATTGTCCGGCCTGCTCGCCAGCCATTCGGCGCTGCCGGTCGTGGAGGCGAGCGAGCGGCAGCCGGCCCGCGGCGGCACCGTCTACGTGGCTCCGGGCGGATATCACCTGCTGCTGGAACACGATCGGCATTTTGCGCTGTCGGTGGATGATCCGGTGTATTTTTCGCGGCCGTCGATCGACGTGCTGTTCGGTTCCGCAGCCGACGTCTATCACGCAGCCTTGATCGGCGTGGTGTTGACCGGCGCCAACCGCAACGGTGCCGACGGGCTGGCGCAGATCCGTGCCCGCGGGGGCATTGCTGTCGTGCAGACACCGGCCAGCGCCGAAGCGGCAGCGATGCCGCAGGCTGCGCTGGATACCGCCGGCGCCGACCATTGCCTGCCGCTGGAACAGATCGCCCCGCTGCTCAACCGTCTATGCCTGACATGAGTATCATGCTGCCGAAAATCCTGGTCGTCGACGATACGCACGCCAACCTGGTCGCGATGCGGCGCCTGCTTGCACAAAGCGGTGCGTTGCTCCTCGAGGCGCGCAGCGGCAACGAGGCACTGGCGCTGTGCCTGGATCACGAGTTCGCGCTGATCCTGCTCGACGTCAACATGCCGGACATGGACGGCTTCGAGGTGGCAGCCCTGCTCGGCGAAGCCGAGCAGCTGAGCGACACGCCGATCATCTTCGTCACCGCCGCTTATGCGGATGACCTGAACCGGCTCAAGGGCTACCGCTCCGGCGCAGTGGATTACATCGCCAAGCCGATCAACGACGTGATCCTGCAGTCCAAGGTACGCGTGTTCCTGGAGCTGTATGCGGCGCGCGCCGAGCTGAAGCAGGCGATGGCCGAGCTGGCCGAACGCAACCAGCAGCTGACCCGGGAGATTGCCGAACGCGAGCGGATCGAGGCGATGGTTCGCCATCAGGCCAGCCACGACATGCTGACCGGCCTGCCCAACCGCGTGCTGTTCCATGACCGTCTGCAAGGCGCGATCCAGCGCGCACACCGTCATCACGACCGCTTCGCGCTGGCCTGCATCGACATCGACGGCTTCAAGAACGTCAACGACACCCATGGTCATCCGGCCGGCGACACGCTGTTGCGAGAAATTGGCGCGCGGCTGTCGACGCATCTGCGCGGCAACGACACCGTGGCACGACTCGGCGGCGACGAATTCGCGCTGATCCTGGAGGACATCGAGGATTCGCAGTTGGCGCTGCAACTGTGCGAGAAATTGTGCACAGCGCTGGGCGAGCCTTACACGTTGCGCGTCAACGGCCTTCCGGTGGCTGTCCGCATCGGCGCCAGCATCGGTATTGCGCCGTATGTGCCTGACGATCGCCCCGACGCCGACGAGCAGCTGATCCAGGCAGCCGACCGCGCTATGTACGAGGCCAAGCGCGGCGGCAAGAACCGCTGTGTGCTGGCGGCATGAGCACGGCGACGAAACCCCAGCCGGGATTTCGTCGCGCAAGCCGCCCGCTTACACCGCTGCCGGCCTGTCCGCGCGCGTCTTGAACGCGCGCATCTCGTCGGTATCGAAATCGTCCACCGAGATGAACTCGAACACGCCCTCGCGCACGCGCTTGAGCAAGGCCGCCTCGCTGGCATTGAGCACGCCGGCGTGCTCGGCCTCGGCCAGTTGCTCCATGTAATCGTGCGACTTGAACTGGCCCGCCTTCAGTGCCTTGCCAAACTTGCGGTCCACCGGTTCGGCGGCAATCACCTCCGGCAGCAACGCATTCATGCGGCCGACGGTGTTGTTCGGCGTGGGCGTGCGATAGACCCACTCGACCAGCCGGTCACGCGCCTCGTTCGGCGCGGTGAGCAACGCGGCGACACGACGACCCAGACGATCCGACGGCGGCACCTCGCGACGGCCCAGCGGGAACACCAGCACGCGCAGCAGCCACGCCACGGGACGCACCGGGAAGTTGCGGATCGCGCCGTCCAGCGCATTCTGGATCAGCCACATGCACTCGTGGAAACCCCAGGCCAGGAATGGGCGATCCGCTTCCGGCCGGCCGTTGTCCTCGTACTGCTTGAGCATGCTGCTGGCGATGTACAGATAGCTCAATACATCGCCCAGACGCGCCGACAGCTTCTCCTTGAATTTCAGCTTGCCACCGAGCACACCCATGAACACATCGGCGCACAAGGCCAGCGAGGCGGAATAACGATCCAGCTTGCGGTAGTAGCGGCGGGTGTAGGCGTCGCCGGCACTGTCGCCGATGCTGGAGCCGGTGAGGCTGATCGCGAAGCTGCGCACCGCGTTGGAGATGCCGAAGCCGAGGTGCTTGAACAGCAGGCGGTCGAACGTCTTCAGCCGCTCGCTGCGATCGGCGATCGACAGCGCCTGCATTTCCTTCAGCACATACGGATGGCAGCGGATCGCACCCTGGCCGAAGATCATCAGGCTGCGCGTCATGATGTTTGCGCCCTCCACCGTGATCGCGATCGGTACCGCGGCCCAACCGCGGGCCGCGTAGTTCTTCGGGCCCAGCTGCACCGCCTTGCCGCCGTGCACGTCCATGGTGTCGCTGGCCACTTGCCGCGCCCAATTGGTGGCGTGGTACTTCGCGATCGCCGAGGTCACCGCCGGCTTCTCGCCCCGGTCGACCGCCGCCGCCGTGGCGCGGGAGAGCGCCGTGGTCGCGTAGGCCAGGCCGCCGATGCGCGCCAGCGCCTCCTCGACACCTTCGAAGCGCGCCACGGCCAGACCGAACTGCTTGCGCATGCGCGCATAGGTGCCGGTGGCCAGCGCCGAGGCACGCATGCCGCCGGTGGCGTTGGAAGGCAGCGAAATCGCGCGACCGACCGACAACACTTCGACCAGCATGCGCCAGCCGTGGCCGGCCATCTTCGGCCCGCCGATCAGCACCGACATCGGCGCAAACACGTCCTTGCCGTGCACCGGGCCGTTCTGGAACGGGATGTTCATGGGGAAGTGGCGCCGGCCGATTTCCAGTCCCGGCGTCGAGCGCGGCAACAGCGCCAGGGTGATCCCCAGATCTTCCTTGTCGCCCAGCAGGTGTTCCGGGTCGACCATGCGGAAGGCCAGGCCAACCACCGTGGCCACCGGCGCCAGCGTGATGTAGCGCTTGTCGAAGGTGAGCTTGATGCCCAGCGTCTCAACGCCATCGACCAGCTGCTTGCAGACGATGCCGACGTCGGGAATCGAGGTGGCATCGGAGCCGGCGTAGGGGCCGGTCAGGGCAAAACAGGGAATCTCCTCGCCGACCGCCAGTCGCGGCAGGTAGTAGTTCTTCTGCTCGTCGCTGCCGTAATGCAGCAGCAACTCGGCCGGCCCGAGCGAATTCGGCACGGCCACGGTGGAAGACACCGTCGCCGACATGCTGGACAGTTTCTGCAGCACCGCCGAATGCGCCAGCGCGGAGAACTGCAGGCCGCCGTACTGCTTCGGGATGATCATGCCGAAGAAGCGGTTCTTCTTGATGAACTCCCACACGTTCGGTGGCAGGTCGGCCAGCTCGTGGGTGATCTGCCAGTCGTCGATCATGCCGCACAGCTCTTCCACCGGGCCGTCCATGAAGGCCTGCTCTTCCACGCTCAGCTCGGGCTTGGGTTGCTTCAGCAGTTCATGCCAGTCCGGCTTGCCGGAAAACAGCTCGCCCTCGAAGCCGACGGTGCCGGCCTCCAGCGCGGTCTGCTCGGTCTCGGACAGTTTCGGGGTGACCTTGGCGAACAACTTGAGCAACGGCGCGCTGATCTGGCGGCGGCGGAAATCCACCAGCAGCAGCGGCACGGCGATCGCCAGCTCGATGATCAGCAGGATCACCATGGTCACCGGCGCGCGTGCCAGCAGGCCGACCACCAGGGTGGCAACGATGGTGACGATCGCCCAGGTACGCAGGCTGCTGCGATGGTAGGCACAGGCGCCGGTGGCAATCAGTGCCGCCAGCACGGTCAGGATCACGGACATCTGCATCACCTCGTCACGGTTGAACGGCGCCGCCTGATCGCGGCATCGCGGGAGAATCAAGACCTTGCACGTAGTGGATCACTTCGCGCGTAAATGCATCGTTCGCGTCGCCGGCCAGCATGTGCGTGGCCTGCGCCAATTCGATGTGTTGCGCCTGCGGCACCAGGCGCAGGAACTCGTCGACAGTGGCGCGCGAGACCACATCGCTGCGCGCGCCGGACAGCAGCAACACGGGAATCTCGATCTTCGCGGCCGCGGCCAGCAGGCGCGGCTGGTAGCGCTCGCTTTCGCCTACCATGCCGCCGGCCAGCAGGGCCGGGTCCCAGTGCCAGCGCAGCCGGCCGTCGCTGCCCTCGCGCAGCAGCGGGCGCAATTGCTGCTCGCTCTTGCGCTCGCGCCGCTGCGGCAGGTAGGCGGCGATCTGGTCGGCCGCCTCCGCGTAATCGGCAAAGCCGTCGGGATGCGCCTGCATGAAACCGAGGATGCGTTCGACCCCGGCATTCTCCCAGCGCGGCGTGATGTCGACCAGCACCAGCGCGCGAAACGGCGTCGGGCGAATTTCACCGGCAAGCACCATGCCCAGCAGGCCGCCCATCGACGCGCCGACCAGGACCGGCGGCTGCGGTTGCGCGGCGGCGAGCCGCAACATGTCGTCGGCAAACTGGTCCATGTGGTAACTATTTCCAGGATCCGCGCCACTGGCCACGCGGTCGCTTTCGCCGTGGCCGCGTGCATCGAAGGTGATGCAACGGCAACCCGCCAGGGAGAGGGCCGACGCCGCGCCGTTCCAGGCGCCGCGCGTCTGGCCGAAGCCATGCGCAAACAGCAGGCACGGCTTGCCGGCCGGATTGCGCGTCTGCACGGCCAGATCCAGGTCGGCGACACGGAATCGCTCCGTGTTGTCGGAGGAAAGCTTGCTGATAACCATACGGATGAGTATGGATTGCCACGGCGCGTGCCGTCAACCGTACCGGGACGGCCATTTACTCGCCTGAACCACGGGGTCCGAAAGCGGGCATTACAAATGCACGGCGTATGGCTACCATACGCACATGAATGTGAGCAGCAAACCGGAACGGACCCGCCTGTCGGCCGAGGATTGGGAAATCGCCGCTCTCGACATGATCGCCGAGCAGGGCGTCGGTGCGTTGGCCGTGGAGGCGCTGGCGCGCCAGCTGGGCGTCACCAAGGGCAGTTTCTACTGGCATTTCCGCACCCGCGAGGCGTTGCTGAACGCCGCGCTGGAACGCTGGGAGCAGTTCGGCGAGCGCGAGATCATCAGCCAGATCGAGCAGATGGCCGACCCGCGCCAGCGCCTGCCCGAACTGTTCCGCCGGGTGGCGCACGAGTTGCAGCCACATCGCGTGTACGCCGCCCTGCTGAAGGCGCTCGACCACCCGCAGGTAGTGCCGGTGATGGCCCGCGTCTCGCAGCGGCGCATGGAATTCCTCACCACGGTCTATCGCGAAGCGGGCCTGCCGCCGGTGCAGGCGCTGAACCGGGCAAGGCTGACCTATGCGGCCTACGTCGGCTTCCTGCAATTGAACTTCACGCTGGGCCTGCCGCGACTCAACCACGATGAGTTCGACGCCTACGTCGAACACATGATCGCCACGCTCACACCCGCCTGAGCCACCGCGAAACCAGTCTGAAGGCGCCCTGTGGCGCCATTTTTGTTGCGACATGCCTTGCAATACCAGTGCTCGCAAACTACCGTTTCCGATCACTTTTCCAAAAAACCTCGCGAGGATTACGATGGCCAGCAAGCTGGAAGCGCTTACGCAGTGGGTCGATCAGGTGGCGGCGCTGACCCGCCCCGCGAAGATTCACTGGTGCGATGGTACGGACACCGAATACCGGTCACTGGTGCGGCAAATGCTGGCCGACGGCACCCTGATCGAGCTCAACCAGCAAACCCATCCAGGTTGCTATCTGCACCGCTCCGACCCGAAAGACGTGGCACGGGTCGAGCAGCTCACCCTGGTCTGCCATCCGAACCAGGACGACGCCGGCCCGAACAACCACTGGACCGACCCGGCCGCGGCGCACGCCAGGATCGACGCCCTGTTCGACGGCTGCATGGAAGGCCGCACCATGTACGTGATCCCGTACTGCATGGGTCCGATCGACTCGCCGTTGTCGCGTTGCGGGGTGGAGATCACCGACAGCCCGTACGTGGTCGCCAACATGAAGATCATGACCCGCATGGGTGCACCCGCACTGGCGCGCATCGAGCGCGAAGGGTCGTTCGTGAAAGGCCTGCACTCCAAGGGGGAACTCGATCCCGAGCGACGCTGGATCATGCATTTTCCGGCCGAGCTGTCGATCAAATCCTATGGCTCCGGCTACGGCGGCAACGCCCTGCTCGGCAAGAAATGCCACGCGCTGCGCATCGCCAGCAACCAGGCCCGCCGCGAAGGCTGGCTGGCCGAACACATGCTGATCGTGGGCATCGAAAACCCGCGGGGCGAAACGCATTACATCGCCGCGGCATTTCCTTCCGCCTGCGGCAAGACCAACCTGGCCATGCTGATTCCCCCGGAAGGCTATCGCCAGGACGGCTGGAAGGTCTGGACCGTGGGCGATGACATCTGCTGGATGCGCCCCGGCGCGGATGGACGGCTGTACGCGATCAATCCGGAAGCCGGCTTCTTCGGCGTGGCGCCGGGCACCAGCAACAACACCAACCCGAATGCACTGAAGAGCATCTCGCACGACACCATCTTCACCAACGTGGCGGTCACGGCCGACAACCAGCCGTGGTGGGAAGGCCTGCCCGGCACGCCGGTCACCGACTGGCAGGGCCGCCCCATCCCTGACTACGGCCGCGACCCGGCCAATGGCCCGGCCGCGCATCCGAATTCGCGCTTCACGGTCAGCGCCAGGCAGTGCCCGACCTGGTCGGAAATGGCCGAGGCCGCACAGGGCGTGCCGATCAGCGCCATCGTGTTCGGCGGCCGCCGCCCGTCGCTGCTGCCGCTGGTGATGGAGGCGCGCGACTGGACCCACGGCGTGCTGATGGGCGCGGCGATGGGCTCGGAAACCACTGCCGCGGCCAGCGGCGCGGTCGGCGTGCTGCGCCGCGATTCGATGGCGATGAAGCCGTTCTGCGGCTACCACTACGGCGACTATTTCGCGCACTGGCTGTCGTTCGACCAGCCCGGCGCCAAGCTGCCGAAGATCTTCCACGTCAACTGGTTCCGCAAGGGCGCTGACGGCAAATTCCTGTGGCCCGGTTTCGGCGAGAACCTGCGCGTGCTGGAATGGATGATCAACCGTGCCGAGGGCCGCGTCAGCGGCATGGAAACACCGATCGGCATCCTGCCCGCCGCAGGCGAGCTGAAGCTGGACGGCCTCAAGCTCGACCGCGCCCAGCTCAACGAGCTGCTCGCCGTGGACAATGCCGACTGGCAAACCGAACTCGACGCCATTGGCGAATATCTGGAAAGCTTCGCTCCGCGTCTGCCCGCACGCCTGCGCCAGGAGCAACAACGCGTCGCCCAGGCGCTGCGCGATGACGCGATCCAGTCGTCACCGCGTGCCGCGGCCGCTTCCTGAAACGTGCATCACAGGCAGGCCCAGCTGACCTGCCCGTGATGCCACGGCCTCGCCCGCACCGCCTCGCCCGCTTCAAACCCTTTCGGGCGGTGCCGCATCCAAGCTGGCAAGATGATTGCCGCCTGCCCTGCCTCCGGAAACCCCATGTCGCCTGTCCCGACAGCCGCGCATGACAGCGATGATGTCCGCGCCGCCGCCGCTGGCGATCGCCAGGCGTTCCAGCGGCTGTACGTGCTGCACGTGAGCCGCGTGTACGGCACCTTGCACCGGCTCGCCGGCTACGACCATGCCCGCGCCGAGGATCTCACCCAGGACGCGTTCATCCGCGCCTGGCAGAAGTTGCCGGGGTTCCGCCACGAAAGCGCATTTGGCACCTGGTTGTACCGGCTGGCGGTCAACGTGGCGCTGATGGACATCCGCGCCCGCAGCGCGGATCCGGTCCGCGTGATCGACGAGGAACACTTGCCCGAATTCGGCGAAACGCCGTTTTGTGCCGCCGAGCGCGAAGAGCTGGAGCAGGCGATCGGCCAACTGCCTCCGCGCGCCCGCGCCGTACTGGTCCTGCACGACATCGAGGGTTGGCGGCACGAGGACATCGGCGACGAGCTGGGCATGGCCGTGGGCACGTCGAAGGCACAACTGCATCGCGCGCGCGGCCTGCTGCGCAAGGCACTGGGAGAACGCTCGTGAACGAATTCGAATGGCGCCGGCACCTGCGCGCTCTGCGCCAGCCGCGGACGCCCGGTCGCGACCTGTGGCCGGCGATCGAGGCCGCGCTGGACGACACGGTGGTCGCACGTGAATCCGCCACGAGCACCGCCACGGCCATCCGGGTTCGGCCACCCGGGCGGCAGCGCTGGCTGCTGCGCGCCAGTCTGGCGGCATCGTTGGTGCTGGCTTGCGGCGTGGGTTGGCACATGCTGCGGGCCCCGACCGACAAGACATACACAGCGGCAACGTCGACCTGGAAGCCCGCCGATCCGCGCCTGGCCGGCGCCGCCATCGAGCTGGACGCCGCCCGCATCGAACTGGAGCTGGCGATCCAGCAGGCGCCCGATTCGGCCGCGCTGCAACGCCTGCTTCATCGCACTGAACGACAACAGACGCAACTGCGCCACCTGGCCGATCAAAGCCCGGCGGCCTCCTAGGAGCGTGGGCCGCAGAAATCGTCCGGGCTGCAAAACCCTGCCTGCGGTCCATTTTTCCGCCGATTCTTGGCCCATAGAACCACTATGGGCCGGCAAATCGTCGAAAAACTGTCCTCGCAGCCAGAATTTTTCGCCTCGAACGTTTCTACGGCCCACGCTCCTAGGAGTCACCATGAAAGCCATCCGCTATCTTCCACTGCTGCTGTGCCTGCATGGCGGCATTGCGCTGGCCGGCACCCCGATCCAGTTGCAGCACGCTGCCAGCGCCAACGCAAAGATCAGCATCAGCAACATTGCCGGTTCGGTGAACGTGACCGCGTGGGACCGCAACCAGGTAGAGGTCAGTGGCGAACTGGGCGAAGGTGCCAAGCCACTGGAAATCACCGGCGACAACGATCATCTCTCGATCAAGGTCGAGTCGCGTGGTGGCTCCGGCTGGTTCAACTTCGGCGGCGACAGCAGGATGGGCCCGAGCACGCTGGAACTGCACGTGCCGCGGACCGCGTCGCTGGATGTCAACGTGATCAGCGCACCGCTGGCGATCGATGGCCTCGCCGGCGGCCGCATGAAAATCAATACGATCAGCGGCAACGTGCGCATCCACGCGCGCACACCTTCGCTGGAGGTGAACAGTGTCAGCGGCAGCATCGAGTTTTCCGGTGAGGCCGGCCAGGCGTCGCTGCAAACCGTGAGCGGCGGGATCCTGGCGCCGGAGCTGGGCGGCAAGGCGAAGTTGCAGACCATCTCCGGTCGCATCCAGGCTGGCGGCGGCCCGTGGCAGGATCTCACGTTGAGTACGGTGTCAGGCGACGTGCAACTGAGCGGCGGCCTGGCCGGCGGCGGCGATGTCAACGTCGACAGCATGAGCGGCGACGTTCAGTGGAGACTACCCGCAGACACTTCGGCCACGCTGCACGCCAGCAGCTTCAGTGGCGACCTGCGCAGCGACTTCGGCACGCCGACCCAGGCCAGGCATGGCCCCGGCAGCTCGCTGGACGCGAGTCTGGGCACCGGCAATGGCAAGATCCACATCGAGACCTTCAGCGGCGACCTGCGCCTGCGCAAGCAGGACTGAGCAGCTGTGAATAGTGCTCTTGCTTCCTCCGCGCAGCGGGTGAAGGTGCCCGGAGGGCGGAAGGGGGCGCTTTTCGGGCAGGATCAAGAGCACCCCCATCCGCCTTCGGCACCTTCCCCCGCTTCGCAGGGAAAGGAAGAACTGGGTTCCCCGCCAGGCAGTCGACTATTCACAACCTCTGAAACAGCATGGCCAGACCCAAGACCCTCGCTCAAACGGACGGATACGAAAACGCCACCGCATTGGCGATGGCGTCGGTATCAGCGCAACCTCATGTCGAGCCGGACTGGTTTCAGACCGACCTGGCTTCAGAGATCCTGGTGATACTGCACGTAGGGCGTACGCGACTGGTCCGGTTCCGGACCAACCGGCGTATTGGCCGGCGTGCCGGACGACCACAGGTTCTGCGCGCCCACACTCAACGACCCGCGCCACGGCAGACGCCAAGTCACCCCCAGGTCAATGCTGTTCCAGCGCCGCTCCGTGTACAGGCTGCCGGGATTGCCGGCTTCGGGCTGCATGGTACGACCGGTCAGCATGCCGCTCAACGGGCCATGGTCGACGCCGAAGCTCAGTGCCTTCTGATCCATCACGTTGACACCGAGCAGGTTGCCCGGCAGCAGATTGACGCGGCCGATACTGGCGCCGAGATCGATGCCAGTCTTCTGGCCAAGCGCAAGCCGGCCTTTTGCGTTGAGCTGGTTGCTGCTGTCGAAACTGGACAGGCCATCCACTCCCGGCGCCCCGTTGGGCAGCACACGCGGCAGCACCACATTGCGATGCGGCGTCGTGGTCGAGCCGACGCTCACGCCGACACTGTAGTCGCCGGTGTCGTAGCTGGCACCGACTTCGCTACCGTACACCGTCAGGTTCTGGTTGAGCCATGAGCGCTGGCTGATCTCGGCGTGCGCCTGCAGCGGACCCACGCCATACTGCAAGCCCGTCGCGACGACGTCGCCGGGGTGGCCGGGAGTCACCGTCAGCAATGGCGACTCGAGCGTCGATGCCGGATCCACGGCATGGTTGCGGTCGGCCTTGAGCAACAGCATGCGACCGCTGCCATCGCGCCACAGCGGTACGCTCGTGCCCGATGCCGCGGCGGCCGACTGGGCCGGCGGCTGCGCCAGCAGCTGCCTTGCCTGGGCCGCATCATTGCCCGCAGTCTGCCCGACCGCGGCAAGCGGCAACAGGAACATCGACAGCAGGGCAGGCAGGCGGCGCATGAGCTTTGGACCGGTCACTCCATTCGACATGGAACGGCTTCCCCAAGGAAACACGTCAGGGGGTGATTATAGCGCGCTTTACGTTTTACTAACAGGTCAAACCCCGCGCCAGCGCACAGAAATTTGCAGGCCTGCGTCAAGCTTTGACACATTCGTCCGGGTCAGGTTCCCGCTATGATCTGGGTGGCAAGATCGCCAATCCACCCTGTATAAACGCTCTTTGAAGCCAACGCGTCGGATTGTTCCGGAACCCATCCTCTCTACCATGAGCGCCACGTCAACCATCCGGTCATCCCTGCCGCCACGCGCTGCAAGGGACCTCGCGACCGTGAACGGTGCCATCGAGCGCTTGTTCGAGGCCGCCGACTTGGCCAGCGTGGTGGAGATTTGCGAGTTCATGCTGGGTCAACAGGGCATCCACGGACGATTGCGCTGGCGCGACCGGGGCGATCCCGTCCCCGATCCGGCCGCAGGCTGGCTGGACCTGGCCGAGGACCCCCATTCCATGCGCATCCTGGCGCTGGAAGCGACGGATCTGGCGCTATCGGGCGCGGACCGCGAATCGTTGCGGTGGCTGGGGCGCCTTGCCGAAATCCGGCTGGGCCAGCTGGCCGAAACCGGTCGACTGTGCGAGGCGATTTCCCGGCTGGCGCTCGCCGAGCGCCTGCAGCGTGCGCTGTACGCCATCGCCGACCAGGCCAGCGTCGAACACGACATGCCGCAGATGATGCATTCGCTGCATTCCATCGTCAGCAGCCTGATGTACGCGGAAAATTTCTACATCGTCCTGTATGACGCCGCCACCGAACACATCCAGTTTCCCTATTGCGTCGACATCGTCGATACCGATGTGCCCCCGCTCAACCAGCCCCTGCCGCTGCAAGACTGGCTGCACAGCCTCACCTGGAATCTGCTGCAGGACAAGCAGCCGATGATGGGTTCGCTCGACGAACTGCGGCAGCAGCTGGGCGATCGCTTCAAGCTGTTCGGCCCCAGTAGCGAACATTGGCTTGGGGTTCCGATGCTGCGCGACGGGCATGTCGTGGGTGGCATCGTGGTGCAGAGTTACCGGCCCGACACGCACTACTCGCGCCACGACATGGATCTGCTCAACTACGTGGCACAGCACGTGCAGACCGCGCTCGAGCGGCGCGAGGCGTACCTGGAACTGGGTCGACGGGTGACCGATCGAACCGCTGCGCTGCGTGAGGCCAACCGCGTGCTGCGACAGCAGGTGGTGCAGCGCCAGCGAGGCGAGCGCCTGCAGGCGGCATTGTTCCGGATCGCCGAACTGGCCAGCACATCCGAAAGCCTGGACAAATTCTACGCGGCCGTGCATCAGGTGATCAGCGGCCTGCTGTATGCGCGCAACTTCTATATCGCGTTGCTGGATGAGGACACTGACCAACTGAGCTTCCCCTATTCGGTGGACGAGGTCGACGCGGTGCGGCCAGCACGTGCGCATGGCCGCGGCGCCACCGAATACGTGTTGCGCCAGGCCAAACCGCTGCTGGCCACGCCCGAAGCGATCGAAAAACTGCATGCCCAGGGCGAGATCGCCCATTTCGGCACGCGCGCGGAGTGCTGGCTCGGCGTGCCCCTGATCTGGAGTGGCCGGGCGATGGGCGTACTTGTCCTGCAAAGCTACTCGCCGGAACACACCTACAACGAACGCGACCAGGAGCTGCTGACCTTCGTCAGCTACCACATCACCAACGCGCTGCAACGAAAGCAGACGGCCAGCTCGCTCAAGCAGGCCAATGCGCGCCTGGAACGCCGGGTGACCGAGCGCACCCGAGCGCTGGCGCTTGCCAATCGCGACCTGCGCGAACAGATCGCCGAACGCGAGCGGGTGGAGCGCCGGCTGAAATACGAAACCCTGCACGACTCGCTCACCGGCCTGCCCAACCGCACCCTGCTGCTGCAGCGGCTGGATCAGGCGATGCAGCGCTACGTCGCAAATCCGGAGCAGCAATTCGCCGTGCTGTTCATCGATCTGGATCGCTTCAAGGTCATCAACGACTCGGTCGGCCATCTGGTCGGCGACGACCTGCTGTTCCAGGTGGGCGGGCGCATCCGCGCCTGCCTGAAAACCCGCGACGTGGTCGCACGCCTGGGCGGCGACGAGTTCGCCGTGCTGCTCGAAGGCATCGCCAATACCAACAAGGCCTCGCTGATCGCCGAGCGCATCATCAGCGAACTGCAGACGCCGTTCCGCCTGGGCAGCAAGGAGATTTTCACCTCCGCCTCGATCGGCATCGCGCTGTCGGCACCGCATTACCGCCAGCCGGAGGAGCTGTTGCGCGACGCCGACGCGGCGATGTACAACGCCAAGGATGGCGGCCGCCATCGTGCAGCGATGTTCGACGACCGCCTGCGCCGCGAGGCGTTGTCATTGCTGGACATGGAAAACGACCTGCGCCACGCGCTGAGCCGCAACGAGTTCGAGCCTTACTACCAGCCGATCGTCGAACTGACCGATGGGCGCGTAGTCGGCTACGAGGCGTTGCTGCGCTGGCACCATCCGCAACGCGGACTGCTGCCGCCGCACGACTTTTTGCCGATCGCCGAGGAATGCGGCTGCGCCGAGGCCATTGACTGGCAGATCTTCGAACAGGTGTGCGTCCAGGCCGTGCGCCTGATCGGCACCGATGGCTTCATCAGCATCAATGTTTCCGGCCGGCATTTCCGTTCGGTCGATCTCGACCAGCGCCTGCTGGCCCTGCTCGACCAGTACGCCGTGCCCACCCACTGCATCCGCATCGAAGTGACCGAGCACGCCCTGCTGGAAAACCCGACTCAGGTGAAGCGGATACTGAAGAACCTGCAAAGCCATGGCGTCGGCATCGCGCTGGATGATTTCGGCACCGGCTATTCTTCGCTCAGCTACCTGCACCAATACCCATTCGAGAGCCTGAAGATCGATCGCTCGTTCATCATCGAGCTTCCGGTGGACGACAGTGACACCCAGGGCCTGGCTCTGGTCCGGGCGATCCAGGTGCTGGCCGATTCACTGCACATGAAGGTGATCGCCGAGGGCATCGAGGATGAGTCCCAGCGCCAGGCGTTGCAGCGCGTCGGCTGCCGCTACGGCCAGGGCTTCCTGTTCGCCATGCCGCAACCAGCCAGCACCTGGCTCAATGCCGACAAGCCCTGCTTGCTCCCCTGAGCAAGCCCGGGAGGCTGTGACACAACAGCCTCTCAGCCCGGCCACGGCGAGGGCATGGCGAGGGCATGGATGTAGTTGAGGCAACGCAGGAGCGGTTGCCCGATGCCCGAGTTGAGGCAACGCAGGAGCAGTTGCCCGAGGGCCGGGCGCGAATCGAGCACGCAAGTGCTTGATTCGCGTGAGCGAGTCGGGCCTGTACCGGACTCGCGATAGAAGAAAATCACAGGAAGTGATTTTTTCACAAGCTCTGGCAGGCTCACGCGCCTGCCCTCCATGACCGGCGCCAGCCAGACACTTTTCGGCATCCTGGTTACTGCGCGGTCTCCGGCGCGCCTGGTACCGCCCCATCACGAAGCAGGAGTTCGGCGTCGATGGGATCGAACGTGTAACGCTGTGCGCAGAACTCGCAGACCACCTCGATCTCGCCATCGCGGGCGGCCAGCGCCGCCTCTACCTCGCCGCGGCCGAGCGAACGCAGCATTGCCGCGACCCGTTCGCGACTGCAACTGCAGCCGAACGCCAGGGGACGCGTATCGAGCAAGCGTACGGATTCCTCGTGGTAAAGCCGATACAGCAGCGACTCCGCTGGCGTGGCGAGCAGCTCCTGCGCGCCCAGCGTGGCCGTCAGGTGCACCACGCGGCTCCAGGCCTCCTCGTCCGATGCGGCGTCGTGCCCTCCCTCGTCAGGCATCTTCTGCAGCATCAGGCCGACCGCCTGCTGCGCATCCGCCGCCAGCAGGATTCGCGCCGGCAGTTGCTCGGACTGGATGAAATAGCCCTCCAGCGATTCGGCCAGACCCGCGTGGCGCAACTCGACCAGACCCTGGTAGCGCTGCCCCCGCTCGACATTGCCCAGCGTGATCGCCATCACCGCATCGGCCAGCGCATCCAGCGCCAGCGGTTCGGGTAGCGGTTCGTGCCAACGTGCCAGCCCACGCAGGTGGCCCTGGTCGTTGCATTCGGCAAACAGCAGGCGCAGCGTCGAGGAGCTCTTCAGCTCGATCGACAGCGCGCCGTCCAGCTTGATGTTGCCGGTCAACAGCGCGCTGGCCGCCAGCGTCTGGCCCAGGCTCGAGCGCAGCGCCGGCGGATAGTCCGCGCGACCGGCCACTTCGCGCCAGCAGGTGCCGAGTCGCACCAAGGTGCCGCGCACGCCGGCGTCAGGCAGCAGGAAACGATGCAGGACATCATCGTGGGGATGGATTTGCACAGCGGGGATCCAGTCAACAGGCAATCCCACCAGATGGGGACGCGGCGACGAGAGGACAACGCCTTCCAGGCTATCCCTATACTGACCGCATCTTTACGCGTGCATTTTCATGTCTTCAGCATTCCGCCGACGTCCATGGCGCAGATTGTTGCGCTGGCTGGGCATCCTCGTTCTGGCATGGTTGGCCGTCACCTGGCTGGCCGTGTTGGTGCTGCGTTTCGTGCCACCGTGGACCTCGGCGGTGATGCTGGAGCGCCAGCTCGGCGCGTGGACGCATGGCGAGAAGGACTTTCACTTGCGCCAGCACTGGGTGCCATGGAAAAAGGTGTCGCCGTGGGTGCCGCTGGCCATGGTCGCCGGCGAGGACCAGAAGTTTCCCTACCATCATGGGTTCGATTTCGAATCCATCAACAAGGCGGTCGATGCGGCCGATGACGGCAAGCGCCTGCGCGGCGCCAGCACGATCAGCCAGCAGACCGCAAAGAACCTGTTTCTGTGGAACGGACGCAGCTTCGTGCGCAAAGGCCTGGAAGCCTATTTCACCGTACTGATCGAGCTGACCTGGCCAAAGCGGCGCATCCTTGAGGTGTACATGAACATCGCCGAGCTGGGCAACGGGATCTACGGCGTCGGTGCGGCCAGCGAGCTGTATTTCCATACCACGCCGGCGCAGCTCAGCCCGGCCCAGGCCGCGCGGCTGGCCGCCGTGCTGCCGAGCCCGCGCCGGCTGCATGTGGATCGGCCCAGCGCCTACGTGATGCGCCGCGCCAACTGGATCGAGCAACAGATGGAGCAACTGGGCGGCCCCGGCTACATCGAACTACACGCCAACCGGACGGCGCGCTAGACTCGGCTGCGAAGGGCCCCGCCCGGGCCTGTGGGAGACCCCAGCATGAGCCAGGTCAAACATCTGCTGCAAAGCAAGGGCGCGACGATTTTCAGCATCGCGCCGGATGCACCCGTACTCGAGGCGATCAAGCAGATGGCCGAATGCCGGGTCGGTGCATTGCTGGTGATGCGTGGTGCCGAACTGGTCGGCGTGGTATCCGAACGCGACTACGCGCGCAAGGTCATCCTGCAGGGTAAATCGTCATCGCAGACGGCCGTATCCGACATCATGACCGGCAGCCCGCTCACCGTCGGCCCTGACACGGACGTGTTCGACTGCATGCGCCTGTGCACCGACAGCCGCATCCGCCACTTGCCGGTGATCAACGACGGAGCGGTCGTCGGCGTCATCTCCATCGGCGACCTGGTCAAGGCCGTGATCGACGCCCAGGCCGAACAGATCGAGCACTTGCAGCGCTATATCACCAGTTGAGCGCGGCGCCCCAACCTCGAACGGCGCC
This sequence comes from Rhodanobacter sp., assembly GCA_035655635.1. GTDB lineage: Bacteria > Pseudomonadota > Gammaproteobacteria > Xanthomonadales > Rhodanobacteraceae > Rhodanobacter. The sequence goes on from DASRUB010000261.1 coordinate 24,084, forward strand.
GGCTCAGGCTTGCGCCTCCTTCGATTCGCCGGCGTCCAGGCGTTCGTCGGGCGCCAGGTCCGGCGACCAGCCGGCCCGTTTGGCCACCATCGTGGCCAGCGTGGCAACGCCCGTGCCGGCCAGAGCCAGTCCGCCGATACCCCAGCCGAGCAGGTGCAGGCCACTCACCGCGCTGGTGACCAACAGATCGCCAAAGCGCCAGACGGCAGTCTCGACGAAGTTCTTGCCCTTGTAGCGCGTCTCGCGCGGTACCCGCGTGTACAGCGCGTCCACGGCCGGCTTGGTCATGCCGTAGGCGAAGCCTCGCGTGATCACCAGCATCACGGCCAGTAGCGGCACGGCATAACCCAGCCACGTCACGCTGCCGCCGCCGAGCAGCGCCACGGCGCCCAGCAGCACCACGTTGACCAGCGCCGGCAGCACCAGGCCCCAGCCGGCGCCGTGACGAATCAACAACCAGCGCGTCAGGCTCAACTGCAACAGCGCGCCGAGCGCGTTGGTCGCCAGGTCGAGGTTGTTGTAGAACGCCGTGCGCGCCACCGCATCGGCGAAATGCGCCTTGGCATAGTCGGCGACCAGCGCGTAGGCGAGCGTGCCGATGCCGTCGCCGAACAACATCAGCAGCGCCATGTAACGCAGGAATGGACGCGACCAGAGCTCCTTCACGCCAGCCCACAGCGAGCCGCCGATGGGCTCTTCACCCTGGCCACCGGCCTGGGCGCCTTGAGTGGCCGACAATCGCAGCAGCAACACCAGTGACACCGACAACGCCACGGCCGAGACCACCAGCAACGGTGCCACGCCAATCACCTGCACCAGCAGCTTGGTCACCAGCGGGCCGAACACCGCCCCACCCATGCCGGCCAGCGCAATCAGCGAAAACACCCGGCGTGCCTGGCCACTGCTGAAGATGTCGGCCATGACGCTCCAGAACAACGACACCACGAACAGGTTGAACACGCTGACCCAGACAAAGAACACCACGCCAAGGTCGCGCGCACCGATGCGCTCCTGCGCCACGAACGCGGGCACGAAGGCGAGCAGGCACACGATGAAGAAACTGTAGCTCCAGGCCAGCAGCTGGCGGCGACGGAATCGCGCCACCAGCAGGCCGAACACCGGCGTGATCAGCAGCATCACCACGAATACCGCGCCGTAGAACAGCGGCAGCGATGTCGAGCCAACGGCACCACTGAGCTGGTCGCGAACCGGCCGGATGATGTAGTACGAGGTCATCAGGAAGAAGAAAGCCAGTGCGGACAACATCGGCGCGGCGGCTTGTTCCTCGACGGCGGAACGGGGCAGACTCAAGGGCGCATCCAGTGGAAAGCGCAAAAAGACTACCATGCCGACATCGGCCGGCAGCTAGCAGCCTGTCGGACTTTGGTGGTCGAGTCGAGGATTCGGCTGTGCGAGGACAGATTGCTGACGATTTGCAGGTCCATAGTGGTTCTATGGACCAAGAATCGGCAGAAATATGGACCGCACAGGCGGATTCACAGACCGGCCAACCAAAGCCCGACAGGCTGCTAGACCAGGAGAGCTCGCTTGGAGAACTACGATTACGTGATCGTGGGCGCCGGCTCGGCCGGCTGCGTGCTGGCCAACCGGCTCAGCGCGAATCCCGCCACCCGCGTGCTGCTGCTGGAGGCGGGCTCGCGCGACTGGAACCCGCTGCTGCATATGCCCGCCGGACTGGCCCACCTGCCGAAACAGCGCTCGGTGAACTGGGGCTATGAGACCGAACCGGAAGCCGCTCTCAACGGACGCCATCTATGGTGGCCGCGCGGCAAGACACTGGGTGGCTCCAGCTCGATCAATGCCATGTGCTACGTGCGTGGCGTGCCAGCGGACTACAACAGCTGGGCCGATGCCAGCGGCGACCCGCGCTGGTCGTGGCAACAAGTGTTGCCGTGGTTCCGGCTAAGCGAGGACAACAGCCGCGGCGCCAGCGACCTGCACGGCGTTGGCGGCCCACTCGGCGTCTCCGATCTGCGTTACCACAACGCTCTCTCGGACGACTTCGTCGAGGCGGCCATCAGCGCCGGTCATGCGCGCAACGACGATTTCAACGGGGTGCAACAGAACGGCTTCGG
>DASRUB010000262.1:0-4285 GCA_035655635.1 Rhodanobacter sp.
GGTTTCTGCGCGCCCTCGATCGCCTGCGCCTCGCCGCCGGCCGCGCCGAAGCTGCCGAACAGCACGTTGCCGATCGAGCGGTTCATCGCCTTGGCCATCAACTGGGTCAGCAAGGTACCGGCTGCACCGACCACCATGCCGGCGATGATCATCGCCTCGTTGCCCAGCACGAAACCCTCGAACGCCACCGCCAGCCCGGTGAACGCGTTGTACAGCGAGATCACCACCGGCATGTCGGCGCCGCCGATCGGCAGCGTCATCATCAGGCCGAACAGCAGCGCCAGCACGAAGAACGCCACCAGCAGCCCGACGCTGGCATGGCCTGAAGCGATCAGCACCCCGGCGACGACGGCTGCCGCCAGCAACAGCAGATTCACCCCGCGCTGGCCGGGGAACACGAAACGCTTGTCCAGCCAGCCCTGCAACTTGGCAAATGCGATCAGCGAACCGGAAAAACTCACCGCGCCGATCAGTGCGCCAAGCAAGCCCAGCGCCAGCTCGACCGGCGACAACAGGGTCAGGCCCTCGGGGATGCGCGAGGCCGCGTTGATGGCCCAGCTCTCCGGCCGCAGCGGCGAGGTATCCGGCACGCCGGCCGGGTGCAACAAGGCAAAGTTGCGCACGTAGGCGATCAACTCGACTGCGCCGATCGCCGCCGCCGCGCCGCCACCCATGCCGTTGTACAGCGCCACCATCTGCGGCATCGCGGTCATCGCCACCCGCTTGCCGGTCCACCAGGCCGCCGCCACGCCGATCACCACCGCGGCGATGATCAAGGGAAGATTGTGCATGTCCGGCAGGAAGAAGGTGGCCAGCACCGCCACCAGCATGCCGTAGCCAGCCCAGACGATGCCGCCACGCGCGGTGCGTGGCGAACTCATCCGTTTCAGGCCCAGGATGAACAGCAGCGCGGCGACGAAATAGCACGCCTTGATCAGATCACCCCGGATCAGCTCGGGCAGCCAGCTCATCACTTGGCCCCCTTGCTTGATTCAAGCCGGCTTGATTCGAGCCGGCTGGCGTCGGGCTTGCTGGATTTGAACATCTCCAGCATCCGCTCGGTGACCACATAGCCGCCGGCGGCGTTGCCCGCGCCCAGCAGCACGCCGATGAAGCCGATCGTGATCTCGAAGGTGGTCTGCGCATGACCTAGCGCAATCATGGCCCCCACCAGCACAATACCGTGTACGAAGTTGGAGCCGGACATCAACGGCGTGTGCAGGATCACCGGCACCCGCGCGATGATTTCATAGCCGGTAAAGGCAGCCAGCATGAAGATGTACAGCGCCAGGAAACCGTCGATCATGACCCCACCCCGCCAGGATTCATCTGAACCCGCATCATACGGGAAGCACGGCGGTCGTCGGGGCTCCCGCGCGAATGCGCGCTTCGTCCGCCCAGACGCCTGCACGGGGTCAACCCCGGCGCGCCTGCCGCGTTGAACATGGCAGGTCCACCGATGGAGCCCCGGAATGACCCATCCGACGGCATCGACGCGGCAGCCGTGAGTACGCTGACTGGCACGCTCGACGCGGACATGCTGGCTGATGGCGACCACAGCGGCATCCGCGAAGTCCCGGCCACGCTCGATGCGTTTCTGGCCGAGGTCGAGCGGCGTGCCTTTCGCATGGCCGAGCTGCAGCTGCGCCAGCGCGAAGACGCCATGGATGCCGTGCAGGACGCCATGCTGCGCCTGGTGCGGCACTACCGCGACAAGCCGGCCGCCGAATGGGCGCCGCTGTTTTGGGGCATCCTGCGCCGGCGTATCGTGGATCTGCAGCGTCGACGCAAGGTGCGCTCGATCGTGGTTGGCTGGCTCGGCGGCGGCCGCAACGACGAAGGCGACGAGCTGCCCGTGTGGGAACCGGCCGATCCGGGCCAGGACCCGCTGGGTCGCCTGCATGACGTGGAGTCGTACGCGGACATGGCGGCGGCGGTACAGAAATTGCCGACGCGCCAGCGCGAGGCCTTCATCCTGCGCATGCTGGAAGGCCTGGACGTGGCCGAAACCGCGCGCGCCATGGGCTGCGGCGAAGGCAGCGTGAAAACCCATCTGTCGCGCGCGATGCATCAGCTACGCGACCAACTGGAGGATTGGCGATGAACTCGTCCGAGCACAACCGGCAGCGTGACCGGCAGCACGAACCTTTTGAACAGCGCGCCCGCGAACTGTGGCGCGAGGCTGCACGGCAGGTCGATCCCGCCACCGCCGGGTGCCTGCGGGCAGCCCGTCGCGGCGCGCTGCAGGAAGCCCGGAATCCGCGCGGGCATGCCACGCGCTGGCTGGTTCCCACGGGCGCCGTCGCCGCCATCGCGCTGGCCGCGATGATGGTGTGGCAACCGTTGCCGCGCGCCCCGTCCATGACTGCGGAGCACCATGTCGCCAGCGCGGCGCTGGAGTCGGACAACGAACTGCCGCCCAACGCCGAACAAGTCGACCCGGCGCTGTACCAGAACCTCGATTTTTACGCCTGGCTGGCTGCCAACGACCGCCGACCGGCTGCCCACTGAACGATGATCAAGCATGCGCAGTTGATCCCTGTCCTGCTGCTCGCTGCCTTGCTGGCCGGCGTGATCACGCCACTGCGGGCGCAGACCGGGCCGGCAACACCGACCGCCACGCGAAGCGACACGCCGGCGCCGACTGCGCATCCGTGGGCAAGCCTGGACCCCGCCCAGCGCGAGGTACTGGCGCCGCTGGAGAGCGACTGGAACCGGATGCCGCCGCGCAAGCAGGCGCATCTGCTGCAGAAGGCGCAACATTGGGTCACGCTGCCGCCGGACCAGCGGCAACAGGTTCGCCAGCGGATCGCCCACTGGCAGCAGATGACACCGGAACAACGCCGCGAAGCGCGCGCCAACGAACGCAAGTTCCGCGAGATGTCGCCGGCACAGCGCCAGCGCCTGCACCACAGCTTCGAACGTTTCCAGCAATTGCCACCCGCGCAACGCGAGCGGCTGATGCAGCAATGGCGCGAGCTGCCACCGGCGCAGCGCCTGAATTGGAACGGGCAGCAGCACGGCGGGCCCGCCATGGCACGTCCGTCCACGCATCCAGCGGGCGCGGGACGGCCTCGTTAAACCCTTCCCCGGAAGTGGCTCGGTCTGCGTAGGGCGGGCAACGCCCGCCATCCACGATCGCGACGCAGTGACATTCAGGCGGGCATTGCCCGCCCTACAGCTCAGCCGGCGAAGCGCACCTCGCCGGCGTGCGTCAGGCAGCTTTTCGCCACCAGCTCGTCGTCGAAATCCGGTTTCAGTTCGCCCTCGTGCACCAGGAGCTCGACGAAGTTGAACACGTTGCGCGCATACATCTCCGACGCGTGCAGCGGCGCGCCGGCCGGCAGGTTGAGTGGTCCGAGGATCACCACGCCGCCGTGCTCGACCCGCTCGCCCGGTCGGGTCAGCTCGCAGTTGCCACCGCTCTCGGCGGCCAGGTCCACGATCAGCGCACCCGGCTTCATGCCTTCCACCATCGCCGCCGTGAGAATCTTCGGCGCGGATCGCCCCGGCACGGCAGCGGTGGTGACCACCACGTCAAACGACTTCAGATGATTCGCCAGCGCCTCTTGCTGGGCGGCCCGCTCTTCGGCCGACAGCTCGCGCGCGTAACCGCCGCTGCCCGCGGCGCTGACCCCGAGCTCCAGGAACTTCGCGCCCAGCGATTCGACCTGCTCGCGGGTTTCCGGACGAACGTCGTAACCCTCGATCTGCGCGCCGAGCCGGCGTGCGGTGGCAATCGCCTGCAATCCCGCCACGCCGGCACCGATCACCAGCACCTTCGACGGCCGGATCGTGCCTGCAGCGGTGGTCAGCATGGGGAAGAACTTCGGCGACGCCTCGGCGGCAATCAGCATGGCCCGATAACCGGCCACCGCTGCCTGCGAACTGAGCACGTCCATCGCCTGCGCCCGCGTAGTACGCGGCAGCAGCTCCAGCGAAAACGCGCTGAGTTTGCGCGCGCCCAGCGCGGCGACGCGCTCCGCCGCACCATACGGGCGTAGCTGGCCAACCACCACGCTGCCCTCGCGCAGACCGGCGAACACGGTGTCATCCGGCGGCAGCACACAGGCCAGCACATCCGCCTGCGCCAGCACCGCGGCGGCATCGGCAAACTCGGCCTCGGCATAAGTGCTGTCGGGAAAACCCGCCGCACGTCCCGCATCATGCTCCAGCAACACGCGCATGCCCTTGCCGCGCAGCTTCTTCGCCATCTCCGGCGTAATCGCCACGCGCCGTTCCCAGGCGGCGGTTTCGCGCAAGGCGGCAATGGTCACAGGCATGG
>DASRUB010000263.1:0-2402 GCA_035655635.1 Rhodanobacter sp.
GGCAAGGCGCTGCCGGTGGCGATGATGCGGGTGTAGATCTGGGTCATTCAACTTTCCATCGGCAAGGACTTGGAATCGACCGACCGGCCGGCGACAGGAAACGGTACGTTACGTTCCCGGGCCCCGGAACGCAAAACGGCGCGTTGCCGCGCCGTCTCGGATGATCGTCCGGTGGGAGTCCCGCGGGATTCCCGCAAACGGGGTCAATCCTCGACCGACATCGCGGCCTTGGTCTCGATCACTTTCTTGCCGCGATAGTAACCGTCCTTGGTCACGTGATGGCGCAGGTGCACCTCGCCGCTGGTCGGGTCGGTGGACAGCTGCACGGTCGTCAGCGAGTCGTGCGCACGACGCATGCCGCGGGTGGAAGGGGTACGGCGGCTCTTGGCAACTGCCATGGTAGTTCTCCAACTGAAACGTGGTGGTAAATCGGGGTGATCTTGCATCGAACGACCCGGATCACTCGACCCGGGCCAACGGTTATTTCTTCAGTTCGCGCAACACCGCGAACGGATTTTCGGAGCGTCCCCCGGCGGCGGATTCCTCCTCCGGGTGGGGATCTGTCACTTCGTCGGGCAGCCTGCTTTCCGGGTTGACTGGAACCAGCGGCAGCGCCAACAACAATTCGTCCTCTATCACATCGGCTGGACGCAGACGGCCATCTTCGGCCACCAGCAGCGGTTCGTACTCGGGCGGCAAGCCCGCCTCCTCGCGCTCCTGGCTGATCAGTCCCAAACGGGTCTGCACTGCCACCGGCAACACAAAAGGGTCCAGTGTGCGCTGACAGATCAAGGTCAACGGCGCACTCGCACGGACATCCACATAATTCGTGCCGAGGTCGTCGCGCCCGAAATCCAGCTCGAAGCGCACCTCGCCATCGGCACTTGCCAGCGCCTCGCACAGGCGTCGCAAGCGTGCAACGGAAAGCGTTCCCTCAAACGAACGCCGCGCCGAGACCATGCGCCAAGCGTCCACGGACTCTGGCAGTGTCACGGACATAATCGCGGAATGGTAGGTTTGCCAAGCCCGGAAGTCAACCGAGGAGACGCGCCCCGCATCGGCAACTGGGTCTCCGGCCGCCATTTTGCCTGATCCCGCCCGGATGCGGCAGACTGGCTTCCTTCCCGTATATCCGAGAATCATTGCCCTTGCATTCCTACCTGACGCTCGGCGTGGCTGCGTGCTTCGCCCTCCTGGTCATCTTGGTCGTCGGAGCGTTGCTGCTGCGCCGGCGCCAGAACCGTCGTGCCAGGAGCATCCGCCATCTGCTTGACCTGGCCGACCGCCTGGAGGCAGACCTGAAGACCTGCCGCTCCGGCCTACAGCAGGCGCATGCGGTGATGTCGCTCAATCCGGACCTTCCCGCCGCCAGCGAAAAGGACGCGCGGCACGCCGTCGATGCCGGTTTGCGTGCGCTGCTGCAGCAGCGGCTGTGGATCCGCGACCGCTCCACCAGCGCCAGTCAGCGCGACCTTGACCGGGCGGCCAGCTCGATGCGGGACGCCCGCGACCGCCTGCAGCCGTTGCTGCAGGCGCTGGAACAGGCGCAGACCGACCTGAACAGCGCGATGCGCGAACAGATCCGCCGCGAATCCGACCACTGATGTCCCATCCGCCCCTCCCGCTCCGCATCGTGGAGCCCCGCCTCGTGCTGGCCCGCATCGTACTGGCATCGACCTCACGCTATCGCGCCGAGCTGTTGCGACGGCTGGTGCCCGAATTCGAACAAGCCGCGCCGCATACCGATGAGTCACCGCTGCCGAACGAAGCCCCGGCCGCATGCGCACTGCGACTTGCCATCGCCAAGGCCCAAGCGGTCGCTGGAACATGCGGCGACGCCCTGGTCATCGGCTCCGATCAGGTCGCCGAGGTCGACGGCGTGGTTCTCGGCAAGCCCGGCGACAGCGAGCGTGCCCGCGCCCAGCTGACCGCCAGCTCGGGCCGCCGCGTGCATTTTCATACCGCGCTGTGCCTGTTCGATGCGCGCCACGGCCGGAAGCAGACCCACGTCGACCATACCCAGGTCCGTTTTCGAGACCTGGCGCCGGCAGAGATCGCGCGTTACGTCGAACGCGAACAACCACTGGATTGCGCCGGCAGCTTCAAAGGCGAGGGTCTTGGCATCAGTCTGTTCGCGGCCATCGACAGCCACGACCCCACGGCCCTCATTGGCCTGCCGCTGATCGCGCTGGCGCGCTTGCTGCGCGAGGCAGGTGTCGCCGTGCCGTGAAGGCCACAGCTACACTGCGGCTTGCATTGTCCAGTTTCGCGCACACGAAGCCATCTCATGACCGAAAGCATGCCATGACCGAAAGCATGACCGAACGCACCCAGTCCGCCATCAGCCAGTTGCACGATGAGTCCCTGTCGCAGCGACTGGGCGCGGCGATAGCCCAGGTCAA
>DASRUB010000264.1:0-2860 GCA_035655635.1 Rhodanobacter sp.
ACGTGCACGTCGATGCTGCGATCGAAGCGCTCCAGCTCGCGCCCCAGCGCCAGCCGGGTCAGCGCGGCCTTGTCGACCAGTTCGCCGGCACGCTGGGCCAGGCCCAGCAGCAGCAGGAATTCCGCACCGGTCAGGGTCAACTCCTGCTGGTTCACCTGGGCCCGTCGTTCGCCCGGAAACAGCTGCAGGTTGCCGGCTTGGACCGTGCCCGAGGCCAGCGGCGCGTTGCGCCGCAACTGGGCGCGCACCCGCGCCAGCAGCTCGCGCGGCAGGCACGGCTTGGCCAGGTAATCGTCGGCACCGAGCTCCAGCCCGATCACCTTGTCCACCGGTTCGCCCCGTGCGGACAGCATGATCACCGGCAGGCGGTGCTGCATGCGCAGTTCGCGCAGGGTTTCCAGCCCATCGCGACCGGGCATCATCACGTCGAGGATCAGCAGGTCCGGCCGCTCGGAAGGATTGCGCAGGCGCGCCAGCGCCGCTTCGCCATCGTGCGCGACATCCACCAGGAAGCCCTCCCGCTGCAGGTAGTCGGCCAGCAGGCGACACAGCGCGCGGTCGTCGTCAGCTATCAGGATGCGGGAAGGGATAGGGGTTTGCATGGCAGCCATTCAATCCGGTTGTACCGCCCCGGTTCCACGTGCTTTACCGTTCTTTACCTACTCGCAAAGAACATATACGCAAGGATGTCGTCAAATGGTGGCGTACCTTCCCCACCACTGAAAGAGGCAAGCATCATGCGCAAGCACACACTTCTCGGTCTGGCCCTGGCGTCTGCTCTGGCCATCGGCACCACCGTCGCCGTGGCGGCGCCCGGCGCTGGCGGCTCCGGCGCGTCCGGCCACGGCTGGCATGGCCATCGCGGCGACGGCCAGATGATGATGCTGCACAAGCTGGATCTCAGCGACGCACAGAAAGCCAGCGTCAAGCAGATCATCAGCACCAGCCGTGGGCAGAACAAGGGGCAGTGGCAGGCCCTGCGTCAGCAACGCTCCGCGTTCGAGTCGATGACCCCGAACCAGGTCGGCTACCAGGCCGCCGCCGCCAGCCTGGCGCAGGCGGAAGGTCAGGCGACCCAGGCCCGGGTGCAGCAGAAGGCCGACCTGCGCGCGCAGATCTACGCCGTGCTGACCCCGCAACAGCAGGCGCAGGCGGCCACCTTCAAGTCGCAGGCACAGGCACGCCGTGCGCAGTGGAAACAGTTCAAGGAACAAAACCCCGTGCCGGCGGGTTCCGTGCCGTCCGGTCAATAAGCCGTCCTTCGTCGCGATCCTGCTTCCCGCGACGACAACACCAGCAGAAAGCCCGGCTTTGGCCGGGCTTTCTCTTGCGGCCTATTTCTTTTTCGGCATGTACAGATCGGTGATCGTGCCTTCGTAGACTTCCGCGGCCATGCCGACCGATTCGCTGAGCGTGGGATGCGGGTGGATGGTCAGGCCGATGTCGGCCGCTTCGGAACCCATCTCGATGGCCAGGGCTACTTCGGAAATCAGGTCCCCGGCGTGCACGCCGACGATGCCGCCGCCGACCACGCGATGGGTTTCCTCGTCGAAGATCAGCTTGGTGAAGCCTTCGGTGCGGTCCATGCCGATGGCGCGACCGCTGGCTGCCCACGGGAACTTGCCTACGCCGACCTTGAGGCCCTTCTCCTTCGCCTCGCGCTCGGTCACGCCGACCCAGGCGATTTCGGGATCGGTATAGGCGACCGACGGAATCACCCGTGCGTCGAAGTGACTCTTGTGTCCGGCAACGACTTCCGCAGCCACCTTGGCCTCATGCGTGGCCTTGTGCGCCAACATCGGCTGCCCGACCAGGTCGCCGATGGCGAAGATGTGCGGCACGTTGGTGCGCATCTGGGTGTCGACGTCGATGAAGCCGCGCTCGGTGACCACCACGCCAGCCTTGTCGGCGCCGATCTTGCCGCCGTTCGGCGAGCGGCCCACCGACACCAGCACGCGATCGAACAGCGTGGCCTGGGGAATGCTGTCGCCTTCGTAGGCGACTTCGATGCCCTTCTTGGTGGCCTTGGCGCTGGTCACCTTGGTTTTCAGGTGGATACCCTTGAGCCGGCTGCCGAGGCGTTTGGCCAGCGGCTTGATCAGGTCGGCATCGGCACCGGGCATAAGCTGGTCCATGAATTCGACCACGATCACTTCGCTGCCCAGTGCGCAAAACACCGTGGCCATCTCCAGGCCGATGATGCCGCCGCCGACGACCAGCAGCTTCTTCGGCACGTCACGCAGTTCCAGCGCGCCGGTGGAATCGATGATGCGTTCGTCGTCCCACGGGAACGAGGGCAGCTTCACCGACTGCGAGCCGGCGGCGATGATCGCGTGTTCGAAACGGATCAGCTTCACTCCGTCCTTGGTCTGCACTTCCAGTTCGTTCGGCGAGACGAAGGCGCCGGTGCCTGCAACGGTGCGTACCTTGCGTTGTTTGGCCATGCTGGCCAGTCCGCCGGTGAGCTGGCCGACCACCTTGTTCTTGAAGTCGCGCAGCTTGTCGAGGTCGATCGTCGGCTTGCCGAAACTGACGCCGTGTGCCGCCATCGCCGCGGCCTCGTCGATCACGGCCGCGGCATGCAGCAGCGCCTTGGACGGGATGCAGCCCACGTTGAGGCAAACGCCGCCCAGCGTGCCGTAGCGTTCCACCAGCACGGTGTCGACGCCCAGATCCGCGGCGCGGAATGCGGCGGTGTAGCCGCCGGGGCCGGAGCCGAGGACGACGAGTTGGCATTCGAGGTCCGGCTTGCGGCCGGAGCCACCGGCGGCCTGTGGAGCTGTCCCCTCTCCCCTCGGGAGAGGGTGCCCCGAAGGGGTGGGTGAGGGTTCGGCCGGAGCGAGAGTTTTCGCTTCGGCCG
>DASRUB010000265.1:0-8703 GCA_035655635.1 Rhodanobacter sp.
AGGACATTCCAGAGAGCAGGGGGCTCGTCTCATGTCTGGCCTTGAGCTGATCCGCAAGTGGTTCGGAGGTGAACATGGCGAGCGCCGTGCGACACCGCGCAGCGGCGTGCCCAGGGAAGCACATATCCTGGTGGTGGATGATTCCCCCACCATCCGCGCCGTGCTTGGCAAGATGCTGAGCCAGGATGGTCACATCGTGCTCAAGGCCGGCGACGGCGAGACCGCGATCGAACTGGCCCACACCCGGCAGCCGGACCTGATTTTTCTCGATATCGTGATGCCGGGCATGAACGGCTTTGCGGTGCTGCGTGCGCTGCGTCGCGAGGCGCCGACCCGCGAGATCCCGATCGTGATGATCAGTGGCAACCTGCAGGCGACCGAACAATTCTACGTGCAGCGCTTCGGCGCCGACGATTTCATGAAAAAGCCGTTTGGACGCAGCGAAGTGTTTGCACGCCTCCAGCACCTGACCCAGTCCGGTCGGCTGGTGGTGCGTCCACGCGCGAGCGCACCGGTCTTGCCGGAGGAGCTCGCGCTCACGCCAGACGAGCATGCCGCGATTCCGGACATCGCCATGCCCGATCCGCAGGACATGGTGCCGCCCACGGGCGAGACATCCTGATCCGTCTGGTGGAGGACTCGACGCCATGATGCTGGCGGCTGCCGGACCGGCCGAAATCCGGGTTGACGTCTGGTTGTGGGCGGCGCGCTTTTTCAAGACCCGCAACCTGGCCCGGCAGGCGATCGAGGCCGGGCGCGTCGAGGTCAATGAAGCCGGTTGCAAGCCGGCCAGGGCGCTTCACGTGGGGGATCGCCTGCGCATCGGGCGCGGCCAGGAGCGTCTGGAGATATGGGTACTCGCCCTTTCTTCGCGACGTGGGCCGGCCAGCGAGGCGCAACAGCTCTATCGTGAAACGGACGCCAGTCAGGCCGCGCGGGAGGCCTTGCGCGAACAGCGTCGCCTGAGCGGAGCGGCATTCGACCATCCGACGCATCGCCCGGACAAGCAAGCCCGACGGCAACTGCGCAAGATCAAGGGCTTGCGTTGAAAACTTCGCGTTGAGCAGTACGTCGCATATTGCGCCGGCCAACTGCGCGAGCATGCCACACACCCCACGAGGCGCGCTTGTTGCGTTCCTCCCGCGACCCGGAGACCCTGCATGGACGGACTGGTACGCAAGAGCAGCATCGGTTTCATCAAGCGCCTGCTTGGCGGGCACGCGGGCGAGGCCCGGCATGTGCAGACCACCCACGGCGCACGCATGCTGGTGGTGGATGACTCGCCCACGATCTGCGCCGTGCTGGGCAAGATGCTGGGCCAGGACGGCTACCACGTTCTGAAGGCAACGGACGGCGCCGCCGCGATCGAGCTGGCACGCCACGCGCCGCCGAGCTTGATCTTCCTCGACGTGGTGATGCCCGGCATGAACGGTTTCAGCGTGCTGCGAGCACTGCGCCACGACCCGCTGACCCGCGAGATCCCGATCATCATGATCAGCGGCAACCAGCAGGCTACCGAGCAGTTCTACCTGCAGCGCTACGGTGCGGATGACTTCATGAAAAAGCCGTTCGACCGCGACGACGTGTACGAGCGTATCGGGCGCCTGGTGGCCTGCGGGCGACTCCCAGCACGCGATGCCTCGATCGCCGCTGACACGCTGTCAGCGTTGCCGGCCGACGTGCTCGACGGAATCCCCGATGTTGCGATGCCGGATACGGGTCAGCCGGGACGCAGCGATGCGCTGGCGGCATGGCATCGCGCGGCCTGAACCCCTCGCTGCGTCCAGCGCGCCAGAGCGATGGTTGCCGGGCTTCCGTTTCCCGATCGCAACCAAGCCTCGCCTTCCAGATAGCGGCAAATGGCGATGGATTCACTGATCGCGGTGCCGTCGTCCATCACCAGCACGGGCACGTGAGCGATGCCGGCGCGAGCGCGAAACGCCGGCGTGCGGTGCTCGTCCTTCATGATGTCGACCGCCACGATCTCGATGTCGTCGATGCCCTTTTCCGCCATGCACCAGCGTACGCGGCGGGGATTGGGTGCGCGTTGGTTGTCGAAAAGTTTCATGCCAGATCTCGGTGAGTGCCGGTTTCGCCCTCCAGTTTGTCCTGCGTGCGGGTCTGGAAATCGCTGGCCTCGTGGCGTTCGTGCAACTGGCTGGACGGCTCGCCGAACGTGCGGTTGACCATGCGACCCCGCTGCGCAGCCGGGCGCTTGGCAATGACGGCGGCCCAGCGCTGGACATGGGTGTAATCCTGCACCTGCAGAAATTCGCCGGCGTCGTACAGCACTCCGCGAGCCAGCGCGCCATACCAGGGCCACACGGCAATATCGGCAATCGAATAGTCGTCGCCAGCCAGATACGTGTGCTCGGACAGGTGCCGGTCGAGTACGTCCAGTTGACGCTTCACCTCCATCGAGAAGCGGTCGATCGCATACTCGATCTTCATCGGTGCATAGGCGTAGAAATGGCCAAACCCGCCGCCAAGATAGGGTCCGCTGCCCATCTGCCAGAACAGCCAGTTCAGGCATTCGGTGCGTGCAGCATGCGCCGTCGGCAGCAGGGCACCGAACTTTTCCGCCAGGTAGAGCAGGATGGCGCCGGACTCGAATACCCGCTGTGGCGGTTCGACGCTGCGGTCCAGCAGAGCCGGAATTTTCGAGTTCGGATTGATGCCGACAAAGCCGCTGCCGAACTGGTCGCCTTCGCTGATGTCGATCAGCCACGCATCGTATTCGGCGCCCGCATGTCCCAGCGCGAGCAGTTCCTCCAGCATCATCGTGACCTTGACGCCATTGGGTGTGGCCATCGAGTACAACTGCAGCGGATGACGTCCGACGGGCAGATCCTTGTCGTGCGTTGCGCCGGCAACCGGGCGGTTGATACTGGCAAATTTTCCGCCGTTTTCCTTGTTCGGAGTCCAGATTTTTGGCGGATCGTAGGTCGTTGAATCGGTCATGGGGATCCTTGCATGGGGGAGGGAACAGCACGAGGTGCCTAACCATGGCGCCGGCGTAACCTCCAGATGCCAGTGCGCGCTACTCGCGCAGCAGGCCGCGCAAGCGGTACAGCGCATCATGCGCTTCGCGCGGCGTCATCGTGTCCGGGTCGAGGTTTTCCAGTGCCCGCTCGGCGGCCGAGGGTTGTGCCGGTGCGAACAGACCCAGTTGCGGTGACGATTCGACGGTACGTGCGGGTGCGTTGCTGTGCTGATGCATGCCGCGCTCGAGTTCGGCCAAGGTGCGTTTCGCGTCGGCGATCACGGACTTCGGCAGGCCGGCCAGGGCGGCCACCTGCAGGCCGAAACTGCGATTGGCCGGACCTTCTTTCACCGCGTGCATGAACACCAGTTGCTCGCCCCGCTGTTTGTCATGAAGCTCGACGGCGTCCAGGTGCACGTTGGCGATCGACGGGAATTCGCTGGCCAGTTCGGTCAGCTCGAAATAGTGCGTGGCGAACAGCGTGTACGCGCGGCAATGGCGTGCCAGGTGCACCGCCGCGGCGCGGGCCAGTGACAGGCCGTCGTAGGTGCTGGTGCCGCGACCGACCTCGTCCATCAGCACCAGGCTGTCGGCGGTGGCGTTGTGCAGGATGTTCGCGGTCTCGCTCATCTCCACCATGAAGGTGGACTGGCCGCGCGACAGGTCATCGCCGGCACCGATGCGGGTGAAGATGCGGTCGATCGGACCGATCACCGCGCTGGCCGCCGGTACGTAGCTGCCGATGTGGGCGAGCAGCACGATCAGCGCGTTCTGGCGCATGTAGGTACTCTTGCCACCCATGTTGGGGCCGGTGATCACCAGCATGCGGCGGTTATCGTCGAGCTTCAGGTCGTTCGGTTCGAACGGCTCATCGCGAACCTTTTCCACCACTGGATGCCGACCGCGTTGGATCATGATGCCGGGTTCGTCGGTAAGTTGCGGTGCGGCCCAGTCCAGCGCCTCGGCGCGTTCGGCCAGGGTCGCCAGTACGTCGAGTTCGGCCATTGCGGCGGCGGCGGCCTTCAGCGGTTCGAGTTTTTCGGTGAGCGTATCGAGCAGCGCCTCGTACAGTGCGCGTTCGCGCAACAGCGAGCGCTCTTTCGCCGACAGCACCTTGTCCTCGAAAGTCTTCAGCTCCTCGGTGATGTAACGCTCGGCATTCTTGGTGGTTTGTCGGCGCGTGTAATGCGTGGGCGCCTTGTCCGATTGCGCCTTGCTGATCTCGATGTAATAACCGTGCACGCGGTTGTAGCTGACCTTGAGTGTGCTGATCCCAGTGGCGGCTTTCTCGCGTTCCTCCAGTTCGACCAGGTACTGGTCGGCATGGGTGGACATGCGGCGCAGTTCGTCCAGTTCCGCGTCGTAGCCGTCGGCGATCACGCCGCCGTCGCGCTGCAGCACCGGCGGCTGTTCCACCACGGCGCGGGCGAGCAGCGCCGCGGTCTCGGCGTGGTCACCGATGCGTTCGACCAAAGTGCTGAGTAGAGGGGAGAGCTCTTGTTGAAGAGTGCGGCCATGGATGGCCGCTTCTTGATTTTCGCGATCAAGGGCGAGCGCACTGGTACCTCCCGCTTCTTGATTTTCGCGATCAGGGATGATCGCACCAGTAAAGGCCGCACCAGCAAAAACCGCACGGGCAAGCCCAGGCGCAGCCAGCAAACCGTCCCTGAGCGTGGACAGGTCACGCGGACGTGCGGAGCGCAGCGCGATGCGGGCCAGGATGCGTTCCAGGTCGCCGACGCGGCGCAATTGTTCGCGCAGGGCGTCGTAACAACGGGTGTCGATCAGCATGCCGATCGCCTGATGCCGCCGTCGCAGCACCGGGCGCGAACGCAGCGGGCGAGTCAGCCAGCGGCGCAGCAGGCGTGCGCCCATCGGCGTCACCGTTTCGTCCAGCACGCCAAGCAAGGTGTGCTCGGTGCGCCCGCCGGGATGAGTGTCCAGTTCCAGGTTGCGGCGGGTGGCGGCATCCAGCGCAATCGTCTCACTGGCGCTTTCCACCGCCATGCCGGTGAGGTGCGGGAGCGCGCTCTTCTGGGTTTCCTCGACGTAGCCAAGCAGGCAGCCGGCGGCGGCCACGGCCAACGGCATGCCGCTCACACCGAAGCCGCCGAGGTCACGAGTGCCGAAGAAACGGTTGAGTTCGCGCGTCGCCGTAGCGGTGTCGAAATGCCAGGGCGGCCGCTTGCGCAAGCCGGGCAGGGCACTGACCAGCTTTGGCCAGGCCACGTCTTCGCCGACCAGGGTTTCGGCCGGTTGCAGCCTTGCCAATTCCGCGGCCAGCGCTTCAGCGCTCGGCACTTCGCTGAGCAGGAAGCGGCCGCTGGACAAGTCGACCCAGGCCAGGCCGTAGCTCGCGTCCGGGCCCGCGGCAAGGGCCAACAACAGATTGTCGCGGCGGTCTTCCAGCAACGCCGCATCGGTCACCGTACCGGGCGTGAGGATGCGCACCACCTTGCGTTCGACAATGCCCTTGGCCAGCGCCGGGTCGCCGATCTGTTCGCAGATCGCCACCGATTCGCCCAGCCGCACCAGTCGCGCCAGGTAGTTTTCCGCTGCGTGATACGGCACGCCGGCCATCGGGATCGGCGCGCCGGCCGACTGCCCGCGCTGGGTCAGCGTGATGTCGAGCAGCCGCGCCGCCTTGCGCGCGTCGTCATAGAACAGCTCGTAGAAATCGCCCATGCGGAAGAACAGCAGTACGTCCGGGTGCTCCGCCTTCGCGGAAAGGTACTGGCGCATGAACGGGGTATGTTTGGTGAGGTCGTCTTGGCTCATGCAATGCGGGTCTTGGCGTGGTCGCGCGGAACGGGTAGAACGGTGACTCTGCGCACGGCGCAATGTTCAGTTCAGATCCGGGAGTCTCGCATGGAGTTGTCGTCCGTTCCTACCGATGCCGAACTGCTGGCGCTCGCCAGCGAGCTTGCCGGCGAGGTGCAGCAGCGTCGCTTGATGCTGGTCACGGCCGAGTCCTGCACGGGTGGCTGGATCGCCAAGACCTTGACCGACCTGCCGGGGAGCTCGGCCTGGTTCGATGCCGGCGTGGTGACCTACAGCTACGGGGCGAAGGAGGCTCTGCTCGGGGTCAATCCGCGCACGCTGGAGCTGACCGGTGCGGTCAGCGAGGAAACGGTGCTGGAAATGGTGGCCGGAGCCTTGGCGCGCTTCGGGGCCGGGCTGGCGGTGGCTGTCACGGGGATTGCCGGCCCCAGTGGCGGCACGTCGGACAAACCGGTCGGCACGGTGTGGATCGGCTGGAAGCACCGCGGTGGCTACGCACACGCTCAGATGTTCCATTTTCCGGGCGATCGCGAGGCGGTGCGGCGGCAAACCGTGGCGGCGGCGCTCGAAGGTTTGCGGAAAACCCTGACGGAATGACGCGTCGCAGGCTGCCAGACCGGCTTGACGCGTGTGGGATACTGCGACATCCAGCCGCCGGGCATTCCTGGTCGCGCCTGCCCGATGGCCTGCCCGACTTGGCCTGCCCGACTTGCGAGACCTGATCGCAGCCGGTGAGATTCGATCCGGGCATCATGCCTTTTATTCACAGCCCAACCGGAATACAGACGATGGATGACAACAAGCGCAAGGCGCTCACTTCAGCCCTCACCCAGATTGAAAAGCAATTTGGCAAGGGCGCGATCATGCGCATGGGCGACCGCGTCAACGAGGCGATCGATGTGGTTTCCACCGGTTCGCTGGGGCTGGATATCGCGCTCGGTGTCGGCGGCTTGCCGCGTGGCCGCGTGGTCGAGATCTACGGGCCAGAGTCCTCCGGCAAGACCACCATGACCTTGCAGGTCATTGCCAGCTGCCAGCGCATGGGCGGCACCGCCGCCTTCATCGACGCCGAACATGCGCTTGATCCGACTTACGCCGAAAAGCTGGGCGTCAAGGTGGATGATCTGCTGGTGTCGCAGCCGGATACCGGCGAGCAGGCCCTGGAAATCGCCGATATGCTGGTGCGCTCGGGCGCGGTCGACATGGTCGTGATCGACTCGGTCGCCGCGCTGACCCCGAAGGCGGAAATCGAGGGCGAGATGGGCGATTCGCACGTCGGCCTGCACGCGCGCCTGATGAGTCAGGCGCTGCGCAAGCTCACCGCCAACA
Source organism: Rhodanobacter sp. (assembly GCA_035655635.1). Classification (GTDB taxonomy): domain Bacteria; phylum Pseudomonadota; class Gammaproteobacteria; order Xanthomonadales; family Rhodanobacteraceae; genus Rhodanobacter. The sequence goes on from DASRUB010000265.1 coordinate 7,094, forward strand.
TCAAGAAATCCGGCACCCTGGTGATCTTCATCAACCAGATCCGCATGAAGATCGGCGTGATGTTCGGTAGCCCCGAAACCACCACCGGCGGCAATGCGTTGAAGTTCTACGCCTCGGTGCGTCTGGACATCCGCCGGATTGGCGCGGTGAAGCGGGGCGAGGAGATCATCGGCTCGGAGACCCGGGTCAAGGTGGTCAAGAACAAGGTGGCGCCGCCGTTCCGCAAGGCCGAGTTCGAGATCCTTTACGGCGAAGGCACGTCGCGCGAAGGCGAGATCATCGAGTTGGGCGTGCTCGAGAACCTGATCGACAAGTCCGGCGCCTGGTACAGCTACAAGGGCGACCGCATCGGCCAGGGCAAGGAAAACGTGCGCCAGTTCCTGCGTGAGCATCCGGAGATGGCCAACGAGATCGACGCCGAGCTGCGCGCGCGCCTACTGGTACCGGTGGGCAAGCCGGCTGCGGCGGCCGCGGCGGCCGTCGAAGAGGAAGCCTGATTCATGGCCGAGCCGGCAGACCGGCCAGGTCTGACCGGCCACGTCTGCACGGTTCTTTGAACGGCCCGGTTCTTTGAACGGTCACGTGGGTGCCGATGAAACGCCGCGATCGTGCCGACCAGGATGAAAAGCCCAGGCGCAGCGCCTACGACAAGGCGCTGGGCCTGCTCGTGCGTCGGGAACACTCGCAGCGGGAATTGCAGGCCAAGCTGCGCCAGGGTGGTTACGAGGTCGGGGAGGCCACCGCGGCCATCGGCCGGCTGGGCGAGCAGCACTATCAGGACGAGCAGCGCTTCGCCCAGGCGCTGGTGCGCAGCCGCTTGTCGCAAGGCTATGGTCCGCTGCGCCTTCGTGCCGAACTGAAGAGTCACGCCATGCCCGCTGCGATGATCCGCGAGTGCATCGACGCGGCCGATATCGACTGGGACGAAGTGGCGGCGGCACAGCTGCGCCGCCGCTACGGTGGCGCAGGCACGAAAGACCCGGCCGAGCGCGCCAAACGGGCACAGTTCCTCTTGCGTCGTGGCTTTGCGGCCGCCACAGTACGCAGTGTTACCCACGCCGAAGTGGACGCCGATGACCTCGATGCCTGATTCCCGATGACGGGAACCTGGCTGCCTTGATCAACCCGCGTCGCCGCAGCGTGGCCCTCGAACGCCAGCCCACGCGATGTGCATGAAAACCTCAGAAATCCGCGCTGCCTTTCTCGACTTCTTCCGCTCCCGGGGCCATACCATCGTGCCGTCCAGTTCGCTGGTACCGGCCAACGACCCGACCCTGATGTTCACCAACTCGGGCATGGTGCAGTTCAAGAACGTGTTCCTGGGCAGTGAGAAACCTGGATACGTCCGGGCAGCGGACGTGCAGCGCTGCCTGCGTGCCGGCGGCAAGCACAACGACCTGGATGCGGTGGGCTACACCGCACGCCACCACACGTTCTTCGAGATGCTGGGCAACTGGTCGTTCGGCGACTACTTCAAGCGCGAGGCGATCGCATGGGCCTGGGAAATGCTGACCCAGGTGTTCAAGCTGCCGCCGGACCGACTCACCGTCACCGTCTACCATACCGACGACGAGGCCTACGCGATCTGGCACGACGAGATCGGCGTGCCG
>DASRUB010000266.1:0-8854 GCA_035655635.1 Rhodanobacter sp.
TTACATCAAGGAACTGGCCAACCGGCAGACCGATCTGCAGCTGGGTTACGCCTTCTCCAACGGTCGCTGGAACGGGCTATCGATTCTGTTGCAGGTCAACAACCTGAGCAATTCCCCGGATGCAACGGCACAGATTGCCGGTCTCCCCAACAGTGTCCAGATCATCCGCCCACTGGAATACGACACCTGGGGACGCAGCGTGTTGTTCGGCGTCAACTACAAGCTGTAACGACACGGGAGGCGCCGCGCTGCGGCGCCTGTTCCCGAACCTGTGTCACGGAAGCGGATGCCGGCGCGGTCCATGCTCTTCCGTGGAAACCGCGCGCCTGTAACATGGCGATTGAACGTCGCCGACCAATTTAGGGGCACCATGACTCACACCCGATGCTTGTGGATGTTCTACGCCCTGGCGGTGTTCAGCTGCGCCAGCAGCGTGCATGCGACGGACGCGGTACCAAGGACAGTCAGCAACGATCACCGCGCACCATCCCTCGACCATCGCGTGCCCGCATCGACGCACTACACCGACTGGCCAGCGATCAAGAGCCGGCTGCCAGCGGATCCGGCGCTTGAAGCGCGGGTCCGCAAGATCGTGGCGAGCATGACGCTGGCCCAGAAAATCGGCCAGATGACCCAAGCCGAAATCAAGTCGATCACGCCGGCGCAGGTCACCCAGTACTACATCGGCTCGGTGCTCAATGGCGGCGGCTCCTGGCCTGGCATGAACAAGCACGCCACGATCAATGATTGGCTGACCTTGGCGGACCGTTACTACGATGCCTCGATGGCGACCGATGCCACGGTCAAGATACCGATCATCTGGGGCACCGATGCGGTGCACGGCGATAACAACGTGTTCGGCGCCACGCTGTTTCCGCACAATATCGGCCTGGGTGCGGCACACGACCCGGCGTTGATCGAGGCCATTGGCGCCGCCACCGCCAGGGCGGTTCGCGCCACCGGCGTGGACTGGGCTTTCGCGCCGACGCTGGCGGTGGCACAGAACGTCCGTTGGGGTCGCACCTACGAGAGTTTCTCCAGCCAGGGCCCGTTGGTGCGCGAATACGCACGCGCCTATGTCAGCGGCCTGCAGGGGGACTTCGGCGACCACAACGTGATCGCCACCGCCAAGCATTTCATCGGCGACGGGGCGACCCACAACGGCACCGACCAGGGCGAGGCGAGGGTCAGCCGCGAGGACATGATCAACGTGCACGGCTCGGGCTACTTCGGGGCCATCGAAGCTGGCGTGCAGAGCGTGATGGCCTCGTACAACAGCTGGGATGACGTGGCCGACGGCATCAACTACGGCAAGATGTCCGGCGCCCGCGCGCTGCTCACCGGTGCGCTCAAAGACAAGATGGGGTTTGGCGGCTTCGTGGTTTCCGACTGGAACGCGATCGGCCAGTTGCCGGGCTGCAGCAATGCGAGCTGCCCGCAGGCGATCAATGCCGGCATCGACATGGTGATGGTGCCCGACGACTGGAAGGCCTTCATCGCCAACACCACCGCCCAGGTCGAGAAGGGCCAGATCCCGATGGCCCGTATCGATGATGCGGTGAGCCGCATCATCCGCGTCAAGTTGCGCATGGGATTGTTCGGCAAGCGGCCTTCGCAACGGGCGGGTGCGGGCGACCCGGCGGCCCTGCAGAGTCGCGCGCTGGCGCGGCGCGCGGTGCGCGAGTCACTGGTGCTGCTGAAGAACAACGGCAACGTGCTGCCGCTCAAGGCGGGCGCGAAGATCCTGGTGGTCGGCAAGAGTGCCGACAGCCTGTCGAACCAGACTGGCGGTTGGTCGCTGACATGGCAGGGCACGGACAACAGCAACAATGACTTCCCCAACGGCGAAACCATCCTCGCCGGCATTCGCGACGCCGACGGTGCGGCGCACGTCACCTACAGCAAGACCGCCCAAGGCATCGACCTCAAGCCGTTCGACGTCATCGTGGCGGTCATCGGCGAGACGCCCTATGCCGAAACGATGGGCGACATCGTGCCCTCCGCCACGCTGCGCCACAGCGATCGCCATCCGGAAGACCTGGCCTTGCTGAACGCCGTAGCCGAGGCGCACAAACCGGTGGTGACGGTGTTCGTGTCCGGGCGGCCGCTGTACGTCAATAACCTGCTCAACCTCTCCAGCGCTTTCGTGGCCGCATGGTTGCCTGGCACCGAAGGCGCAGGCGTGGCCGACGTACTGTTTTCCGGCAAGTCCGGCGCGGACCGCTACCACTTCAGCGGAACCCTGGCCAGAGCGTGGCCCGGCGTGCCGTGTCCCGATGCCGACGAAGCCCAGGCCGGTTCGTCGCGCTGGCTGTTCGAGCCCGGTTACGGGCTGCGCTACCCAAGCTCGCCCAAGCCAGGCTCGCGCGAGTCAGGCGGGCACGACCTGCCCATGCTGCGCACGTATCCTGCCGTCGACGCTTGCGCCAGCGCCTCGGTGTTGTCGATATTCCACACGCTTGCGGTGCCGCCGTTCGCGCTCTACCTCGATGACGCAGACGCCACCCGGCCCGCGCATGAAATCGGTTCCGACCTGAACGCAGCCATCGACTGGCCGACCGGCCACCCCCTGCTGCGCGTGCACACGGTCCAGGTGAATACCCAGCAGGATGCCAAGTCCGTCACCTGGCTGGGCGCCGGCAGGTTCTACGCGAAGAGTCCGCAGCCCAGGAACCTGCTGCCGCTGGCCTCCGCCGGTGCGGTGCTGCAGTTCGACGTGGTGGTCAACACGCCGGCCACGGCTCCGGTGAAGGTGTACATGGGCTGCGGCCACGATTGCATGCGCAGCGTCGACCTCAGCCACGCTCTGGCCGGCTACGCGAGTGGCACACGGCACACGGTGTCGATTCCGCTGCAATGCTTTGCGCCGAACGGCACCGACCTCGCGCATGTCGACGTACCCTTCGGCGTGCTGGCAACGGCACCGTTTTCCGCCTCCTTCGCGGACGTAAAGATCACCGGGACGACGCCAGACACCGGTGCAACGCTGACCTGCGCAGGCGCGGGCACGCCGTGACCCGTTGCCCGTTTCCGCTGCGCCGCTGCGGCGGCGACATGGCTTGCATGCAGCATGGATGATCACGGCGGCGTTCCACGCTGGATGGGTATTTCGTCGCTTGTCGTGATCACGCTGCTGGCGTTGCTGGCGTTGCGTCTGGCGCACCGACCCCGGTCCGTGCCAATACCCACCATCGTTCCCGCGTTGCAACCCATGGGCCCCACGGTGCAACTGTGGCTGAGCACCCAGGATCGCCGGCTGCGCCTCGCGCGCCAGCCCGATATCCGGATATCCGCCACGAGTCCCGCGCCAGCGGATGTCGTCATCGACATCCACCGGACCTACCAGACTATCGTCGGCTTCGGCGCGGCGCTGACGGATTCGTCGGCGTGGCTGCTCCAGAACCGGCTGAGCGCGCCACAGCGCCAGGCGTTGCTGGTCGAACTGTTCGGCCCACCGCCCGGCCTCAACTTCAACATGATGCGCCTGACCATCGGCGCCTCGGATTTCTCGCTGCAACCCTACACGCTGGACGACCTGCCCGCCGGTGACGTCGATCCCGACCTGCAGCACTTCAACCTTGCCACCAACTTGCGCAATGTGATCCCGACCGTGCGTGAAGTGTTGTCGATCGATCCGCAGCTGAAGATCATCGCCTCGCCCTGGAGCGCCCCCGCATGGATGAAGTCCAGTGCCAACCTGATCAGCGGGACCCTGCTCGAACAGTACGAAAGCGCGTATGCCCAATACCTGGTCAAGTACGTCGACAACTACCGCAGCAACGGCATACCGATTTTTGCCCTGACCGTGCAGAACGAGCCGGGCTTCCTGCCACTGACCTACCCCGGCATGGAACTCTCTGCCGTGCAGCGCGCGCGCATCATCGGCCAATACCTCGGCCCGGCGCTGGCTGGGCGCAAATCGGCCACGCGCATCCTTGGCTGGGACCACAACTGGGACGAACCGACGCAACCCCAGAGCGTGCTGTCCGACGCCGACGCGGCGCGCTATATCGATGGCATTGCCTGGCACTGTTACCGCGGCACGCCCAGCGCGCAAACCGAAGTGCACGTGGCCTACCCGCGCAAGGACACGTTCATCACCGAGTGCTCCGGTGGCGACTGGCCGTCCAGCGAGAACGGCGAACTGCTGTGGTTCGCGCGGGACCTGTTGCTTGGCGGGCTGAGGAACTGGGCACGCGGTGTCATCTACTGGAACCTCGCGCTCGACGAGAAATACGGTCCGCATTCCGGCGGCTGCGATACCTGCAAGGGTATCGTCACGATCGACTCAGGCACCGGCGAAATTCAACGCAACGACGAGTACTACGCGTTCGCGCACTTCAGCCGGTTCGTGCTGCCCGGCGCCGTCCGCGTATGGTCCACCGCCACCGCCAATGACATCAAGAACGTGGCATTCCAGAACGCTTCCGCTTCCGGCGGAACAGTCGTGCTGGTCGTGACCAATTCCGGGACCAAGCCACACGACGTCTCCGCGCAGCAGGGCGGCATCCACTTCCAGTACACCATGCCCGCGCAAAGCCTGGCCACCTTCGTGTGGAACGCGGACCAGACCTCCGGGCACGTCGACAAGACCGGCGCGCCACCCGCAAAAAAGAAGGCATCCGCGATCGCCCATCCGCTCACCCCTGCAAGCGCGCAAAGCGCCATCCCATAAAGGGAACTCGAAAAATCTCGCCGGCTCATTTGTAGGAGCGCACCCTGCGCGCGATGCCCTTCGTCACGTAACGGAAAGCATCGCGCACAGGGTGCGCTCCTACAAAAAAAGGGTTTTTCGAGGCTCCCATAATCAGCGCGCGCCCGCTCGACGCCCGGGCAGTTTGATAATTCTGATCCCCTGCTCTGAAAGCGGATTCAAATTCGTCGTTGGCTGGACGCGTAGCGCCTTCGGAGCACCCTCTCGGAAGATTTGCAGTCGGGTTTCACGCCCGATTGAGCGAACGTCTCGACGCGCGGACCTTCTTTTGCGAAGCCGGAAGGTCGTCGGGTTCCTGGCCTTTGGGACCGTCGCCGGACAAAGCCTTCAAGTAGTCGATGAGCCATCTTCCCGCTGGCCCGGGTGGCGCCGACGCCCGGTAACAAGCCGACATGGTCAATGCGAAGTCCTCGCGCACATCGAGGGGCACCAGGCTCCCCATGGCGATGTCGGATGCCACCATGTGCCGAGGCATGCTGCCCCAGCCCACGCCATCCTTGAGGAAGGCGTGCTTGGTTGAAAGGTCGGCCAACCGCCAAGCCGACGGCGAGAAGACGCCGTAGTCTTTGCCGGCTAGCAGATTGGACCGGTCGGTGAGAACCAGCTGCACATGCTTCGCCAGCTCGCGCTTGGGTATCCGGCCACGAAACTTCGCCAGCGGGTGCTGCGGTGACGCCACCATGACCAAGGGAATCTCATCTACGCGTTCGCTGACCAGCGAGGGAAATTCGATCGGCAACGACGCCAGGATGCCCAGGCTGCAGCGTTCGTCCAACACCGGCTGGTACGCGGCGCCCAATCCCTCCACGAACAGTCGCAACGGTGTCAGCGGAAACCGCTCCGCGAACGCCTTCGCCGCCGCGGCGATGGTCGCGGTCGGGAAGAACACATCGACGACCACCGACAATTCGGCCTCGAGTCCTCCAGCCATGAGCTTGGCGCGCGCCTTCAGCGCGTCAACCCCGGACACGACGTTGCGGGCGTCCGCGAGCAACAGCTCACCTTCGGGCGTGAGTTTCGGAAAACGTGCTGTGCGGTCGAACAGCACGACGTCGAGTTGCGCCTCAAGGCCGCCGATCCACCCGCTCACCGCCGATTGCACGCGATAGAGCTTGCGCCCCGCGGCCGAAAAGCTGCCTTCATCGACTGCAGCGATGAAGGCCCGAAGTTGATCCAGTGAGACGCCGTCCAGCATGATCATCCATCCCAAACATAGATAGTTTGAATCTTATTTTATCGTCTTTTCAGATCATCTGGAAAGGCTCATTGTTGTCCGCGTCGCAACTACAACTACAACTACAACGCAGGATGCACGTCATGACCAGACTGAATGGAAAGACCGCCGTGATCACCGGTGGCGCTACCGGCATCGGCCGCGCCGCAGCAACGCGCTTCATCGAGGGAGGCGCCTTCGTCTTCATCTTCGGCCGCCGGCAGGAAGCGCTCGACGCCGCTGTGGCTGAGCTGGGGCCCAATGCCCGCGCGGTGAACGGCTCGATCTCCGATCTGGCCGACCTCGATCGACTCTACGCGGCGGTGAAGGCCGAGCGCGGCTCCCTCGACATCGTCTTCGCCAATGCCGGCACGGGAGGCCTGCTTCCGCTCGGCGAGATCACCGTCGAGCACATTGACGAAACCTTCGACACCAATGTGAAGGGTACGGTCTTCACGGTCCAGAAGGCGCTGCCGCTGATGGGCCAGGGCGACTCGATCATCCTGACCGGATCGAGCGCCGGCACCACGGGCGCCCCGGCATTCAGCGTCTATAGCGCGAGCAAGGCGGCCGTGCGCAATCTCGCGCGGACCTGGGCCGAGGACCTGAAGGGCACCGGCATCCGGGTAAACGTGCTGTCGCCCGGGCCGACGGCGACCGAACTGGCGATGGCCGCGCTAGGCGAGGAGGGCATGAAGGTTTTCGCCTCGATGAATCCGCTCCAGCGCATGGCCGATCCGGCGGAGATCGGGGCGGCGGCTGCCTTTCTCGCGTCGTCGGACAGCAGCTTCATGACCGCCAGCGAGCTCGCCGTCGACGGCGGCCTGGCACAAATCTGACTCGCCACCCAAGGAGAACACCTATGAGCTACGCAATTATCGGCTTCGGCCAGATCGGTCACGCTCTTGCCAAGACGTTTGCCCGCAAGGGCATCGAAGTATCCGTTGCAACCACGCGCGACCCGGAAAGCTTTGCAGCCGATGCGGCCGCGATCGGACCCACGATCATTCCCACAACACTGGCGGAAGCCGTCAAGGCGGACGTCATCTTTTTGGCCGTCCGTTTCGAATCGCACCCGGATGTCGCGAAGGCGCTGCCCACCTGGCAGGGAAAGACCATCATCGACGTGACCAATACCTACGGCGTGTCCCCAGAGGAACTGGGAGGACAGTCTTCTTCCAAGGTCGTCGCGCAGGCCTTCACTGGTGCAAGACTGGTCAGGGGCTTCAACCATCTGGTCGCTGCCGTCCTTGAACAAGATCCGGCTGTACATGGTGGCAGGAGAGTCGTGTTCCTGGCGAGCGACGATGACGGCGCTGCAGCGGAGATTGGTGCGCTTGCGGAAAATCTCGGTTTCTCGCCGATCCAACTTGGCGGGCTTTCTGAAGGCGGACTGCTTGTGCACACGCGCGGAAAAAGCTGGGGTCAACTGATCTTCAAGGACTTGGTCAAGTTCGACTGATGAATCGTGATCGCCAGTTCGATGCGATCCTGCCTCGTGAACAAAGGGCAGCCACAGTTTGATTGAAGCGAGGGCAACGCCTGCAGTAAGCCGCGCTCCGATCAATTGGCGCGCACTCTCTTTTGGGTTTCCAGCTCGTGGAGGCGTTGCGCTTGTATACGCGCGAGACAAGATCTGGGGACCTCTGATCTTCCAGAATCTGTTCAGGAAAGAGCCGTGAGCGATGACAACCATCACGCCAAGTCGTGATCACCCTACAGCTTGAATCACGACTCCGAAAACATTAACCGCTCTGCGAGGAAACATCTCATGTCCAACAAACTCGATCTCTCGAAAGAACTCATTGGCCGCCGTGCCTTGGTCACCGGAGGTACGCGCGGCATCGGCGCGGCGATTGCGCAGCGCCTTCTCGATGCCGGCGCCAAAGTCGTCGTCGCTGCACGTACACCTAACAACGATGCACCCGCGGCGGCAACGTTCGTCGCCGGCGACGTCAGCACGAGCGAAGGCGTGGAGGCGATCGCGACGAAGGCGCTCGCGGCGCTCGGCGGCCTCGACATTCTCGTGAACAACGCGGGCGGTGCGCGCGCGTTTCTGGGAGGGTCGGGGACGATCCCCGACAAGGAGTGGCATGACAGCTTCGCGCTCAACCTCCTCGCCGCGATCCGCCTCACGAACGCAGTCCTCCCGGCGCTCCGAGCATCGAAGGCCGCAGCCGTCGTGAACATCTCTTCGGCGGCAGCAACGATGCCATTTGGTCCCTTTGCGCACTACGGGGCCGCAAAGGCGGCGCTCAACTACTACTCGCGCACGCTCGCGATGGAACTCGCGCCGAGCGGCATCCGTGTGAACGTGGTGTCGCCCGGCATCATCTCGACGCCAGGCTCTGAAGAGTTCAGCAAGACGACTCCAGGGTTTTCCCCTGATGATTGGCTCCGGAATATTCCGCTGGGTCGCATCGGCGCCACCGAAGACATAGCAGAGGTCGTCGCGCTACTCGTGTCGGACCGCGGGAAGTTCCTGACCGGCGTGAATTACGGTGTCGATGGTGGAATGATGGCGCGCTGACGAATGTGCGCTTCCAGTATGGATCAGTGAATTGATCGCCTTTCCATCTGGTTGGAAACTGATGACATAAACAAAAGTTCAGGAAAACAAGGCAATGACCGCAACGACGCCCGCACCCTCAGCCCTCGTCCGTCCATTCATCGTCGCGATCGCGGACTCCGAGATTGACGACCTGAAACAGCGACTCGCCAGAACTCGATGGCCGAATCCGGAAACTGTCCCCGACTGGTCGCAAGGTGTCCGCTTGGAGAATGCCAAATCGCTGATCGACTACTGGGAGCGAGAATACGACTGGCGCCGATTCGAGCGAGAGCTCAATGGTTTCCCCCAGTTCCTGACCGCGATCGATGGGCTGGATATTCACTTCATCCACGTCAAGTCGAAGAATCCGAAGGCG
>DASRUB010000267.1:0-6639 GCA_035655635.1 Rhodanobacter sp.
GACTGAGCCTGCCGCCCGCGGCGGTGCCGCGGCTGCTCGACTACCAGGCCCTGCTGGAACGCTGGAACGCGGCCTACAACCTCACCGCGGTACGCGACCCGGCCGAGATGGTTACCCGCCACCTGCTCGATTCGCTGACGATCCTGCCGTACGTGCAAGGTGGGCGTCTGGCCGACCTGGGTAGCGGGCCGGGCCTCCCCGGCATCGTGCTGGCCATCGCCGCGCCGGGGCGCGAGGTCCTGCTGGTCGATTCCAACGGCAAGAAGGTGCGCTTCCTGCGCGAGGCGATCCGCGCGCTGAAACTGCAAGGCGTGCGTGCCGAGCAGTCACGGGTGGAAGACGTCAAGGGTCAGTTCGACTGCATCACCGCGCGCGCCTTTGCCAGCCTCGCCGACATGCTCGCCTGGGGTGGCCACCTGCTGGCGCCGGATGGCATCTGGTTGGCGATGAAAGGCAAGCGTCCGGATGACGAACTGCCCGGCATTCCAGCGGGTTTTGCGGTGCGGAGCACGCATGTGCTGGCGGTACCGGGCTTGCCGGCGGAGCGCCATCTGCTGGTGCTCGGTCGCGATCCGCCGTAGGAGCCCGCTGGCGGGCGATGCTCTTGCAAATCCCGAATCCCGAATCCCGAATCCCGGCAGAAAAGCATCGCCCGCGAGCGGGCTCCTACGGCGACACGTCCAAGACGGCGCCGTTGCTTTCGATCACCTGCGCATACAGCTTGGCGCTGCCCTTGGGCGTGCGTTGCTGGGTGGCGAAGTCGACGTGGCAGAGCCCGAAGCGCTTGGAGAAGCCCAGCGACCACTCCAGGTTGTCCAGCAGCGACCAGGCGTAATACCCCTTCACGTTCACGCCAGCCTCGATCGCGCGGTGCAGCGCGATCAGGTGCTTGCGCAAGTAGGTGCAGCGCAGCGGGTCGTCCACGATGCCACCTTCGGCTACCGGCGGATCGTAGAACGCCGAGCCATTTTCGGTGATGTACAGCGGGATGTCGCCGTAGCGCTGCTTGAACGCGACCAGCGTGTCGGTCAGGCCTTGCTCGAACACCTCCCAGCCGGTTTCGGTGTGGGTGCGGTTTGGCTGGCGTACCGATGAAGCCTTGAGCGGGTATTGGTTCGGGTCGTGCTTCACCACCGCGCGGGTGTAGTAGTTGACGCCGACGAAATCGACGGCTTGCCGGGTCAGCGCCAGGTCGTCCGCCGGAAACGCGGGCCAGGCTTCGTCGAAGATTTCCTCCAACTCGGGCGGGTAGCTGCCGAGCAGGGCCGGGTCGGCGAACTGCTGGTTCATGTAGGCATGCGCGCGGCGGGTGGCGGCCAGATCCTCGGCGCTGTCCGAGTTCGGGTATTTCGGTTCGATGTTGAACACCACGCCGATCTCGTGCCGCCCGTGTGCGCGATAGGCCTGGATGCCGGCGCCGCTGGCGCGCATCAGGTTGTGCGCGGCGATCGGCGCTTCGAACCGGTTGCGATGCCCCGGCGCCAGCGCGCCGTGCAGGTAGCCGCCATCGGTGACTACCCAAGGCTCGTTCAAGGTGGTCCAGCGCGGCACGCGGTCGTCCAGCGCCTTGAACATCACTGCCGCATACTCGGCGAACCAATCCGCGCTGTCGCGATTGAGCCAGCCGCCGCGATCATCCAGCGCGGCGGGCAGGTCCCAATGGAACAGCGTGGCATTCGGTACGATGCCGTGCTCAAGCAGTTCGTCGACCAGCCGCGAATAGAAATCCAGCCCCTTGGGATTGATCCGGCCGGTGCCTTCGGGCAGCACCCGCGCCCAGTTGATGCTGAAGCGGTAGCCCTGCAGGCCCAGCGACTTCATCAGCTGCACGTCGTCCTTGTAGCGGCGGTAGTGGTCGCAGGCGACGTCGCCGGTGTCGTCGTTGGCCATCATCCCGGGCGTGTGCGCGAAACGCTGCCAGATGCTGGCACCGGCGCCATCGGCCAGCGGCGAGCCTTCGATTTGGTAGGCGGAGGTGGCGGCGCCCCAATGGAAACCGTCGGGAAAGCGGAAACTGCGTGCGGTCATGGGGCTCCCTGCGGCCCGAACTATGATGTAAACGCTTACATGGGCAGAATAGCCCAACGCCCGCCGAGCTGCAGACCGCTCAGGCGGGACGGCCATGAGCAGCCTGGCCAGCCAAAGTCCGACAGGTTGCAAGTCACCCGCAGCGGAGATGTTGATGGCCACGGTTCGCCTGGATCAATTGCGCAAGGTCTACCCGGACGGTCACGTCGCCGTGGCCGGCGCCAGTTTCGAGGCAGCCGATGGCGAACTGCTGGTGCTGGTCGGGCCATCGGGCTGCGGCAAGACCACCTTGCTGCGCATGATCGCCGGGCTGGAGCCGATCAGTGGCGGCGCGCTGAGCATCGGCGGGCGTCTGGTCAATGACGTCGCACCGAAAGATCGCGACATCGCGATGGTGTTCCAGAATTACGCGCTGTATCCGCACATGACGGTGGCCGAGAACCTCGGTTTTGGGCTGAAGCTGCGCGGCCAGCGCCGGGCCGACATCGATCGCCGCGTGGCGGCGGCGGCGAAGACGCTCGAACTGGAGTCGCGGCTGGCTTCACGCCCGGCCGCGCTGTCCGGCGGGCAGCGCCAGCGGGTGGCGCTGGGCCGGGCGCTGGTGCGCGATCCGCAGGTGTTTTTGCTGGACGAGCCGTTGTCCAACCTCGACGCCAAGCTGCGCCTGTCGATGCGGGTGGAGATCGCGCGCCTGCACCGCCAGCTCAAGGCCACCATGATCTACGTGACCCACGATCAGATCGAGGCGATGACCCTGGGCCAGCGCATCGTGGTGCTCGACGGCGGGGTGATCCAGCAGATCGACACGCCGATGGCGCTGTACGAAAAGCCCGCCAACCTGTTCGTGGCCGGCTTCGTCGGCAGCCCCGCGATGAACCTGTTGCGCGGCACGTTGTGCCGGCGCGATGGCTGGCAACTCGCCACGGCCCAGGGCGACGTGGCGCTGGGTGAGGCGTTGGCCGACCCGGCCTGGGCGGCCTGGTGCGATCGCGAAGTAGTGCTCGGCGTGCGTCCGGAACACCTGCAACCGCAGGCTGCCGGCGTTGCGGCGCTGACCGCGCAGTTGGAGGTGCTGGAGCCGGTCGGCAACGAGGTCTTCCTGAATCTGCGTTTCGGCGGGCAGGCGCTGGTCGCGCGCGTGGCGCCGCAGGCCCTGCCCGAACCTGGCACGGAGATGCCGCTGAGCCTGGTGACCGAGCGTCTGCACCTGTTCGACGGCGCCAGCGGCAAGCGGATCGGCGGGCAAGCCCCGGCGGCAATGCTAATCTAGGAGTCTGGGCGGCGGGCAGGGCTTTGCCGCCCGAACGATTTCTACCGCCCAGCCTTCATCTCCCGCGCAAACGGAAAGTCCTGCATCCATGGCCCGTATCATCGCTGTCGCCAACCAGAAAGGCGGTGTCGGCAAGACCACCACGGCAGTCAACCTCGCCGCCGCGCTGGCCGCGGCGAAACGCAAGGTATTGCTGGTCGACCTGGACCCGCAGGGCAACGCCACCATGGCGTCGGGCGTGGACAAGCGCCAGATCAAGCTGAGTGGTTGCGAAGTGCTGCTCGAGGAAGTGGAAATCGGCGCGGCGATCGTGTCCACCGACGCGCACTACGACCTGCTGCCGGGCAATGGCGACCTCACCGCCGCCGAACTCAAGTTGATGGATGCGCTGGCACGCGAGCACCGGCTGAAAGATGTGTTGGCCAAGGTGGCGGCGAACTACCAAACGATCCTGATCGACTGCCCTCCCTCGCTGAACCTGCTTACCCTGAACGCATTGACCGCGGCCGATGGTGTGCTGATCCCGGTGCAGTGCGAATACTTCGCGCTGGAGGGGTTGTCCAGCCTGCTCGACACGGTCAAGGCGGTGCGCCACCGGCTCAATCCGAAGCTGGAGATCGAAGGCCTGCTGCGCACCATGTACGACGTGCGCAACAACCTTGGCAACGAGGTCTCGGCCCAGCTGACCCAGCACTTCGGCGACAAGGTGCTGCGCTCGATCATTCCGCGCAACGTGCGGTTGGCGGAAGCGCCCAGCCACGGTCAGCCGATCCATCTGTACGACCGCAGTTCGCGTGGTGCGATTGCCTACATCGGCCTGGCCGGCGAGATCATCCGGCGCGAGCGTGGTCTGCGCGCCGCCGCCGAACCGGTCGCCGCAGTCCGCGATATCGATTCACCGGCGCATGGCGAGCACGCCGCGTCGGTCAAGGCGCCTGCCGCCAATCATCAGGAATAAGCATGGCAGCAGTGAAGAAACGGGGATTGGGACGCGGACTGGATGCCCTGCTCGGCGGTGACGCCGAGGGCGCGTCCGCCGCGCTGACCCAGGAAGGCGAACTGCGCATGTTGCCGATCCAGCAGATCCAGCCCGGCAAGTACCAGCCGCGACGGCACTGGGACGAGCAGGCGCTGGACGAACTGGCCGCCTCGATCAAGGCGCAGGGCCTGATCCAGCCGGTGGTGGTGCGTGAGATCGGCAAGCACCGTTTCGAGTTGATTGCGGGCGAACGCCGCTGGCGCGCGGCACAGCGCGCCCAGCTGGGCGAGATCCCCGCGTTGGTCAAGAAGGTCGCCGAAGCAGCCGTGCCGGCGATGGCGCTGATCGAGAATATCCAGCGCCAGGATCTCACCCCGCTCGAGGAAGCCGACGCGTTGAAGCGGTTGATCGACGATTTCGACCTCACCCACCAGCAGGTTGCCGACGCTGTGGGTCGTTCGCGCGCCTCGGTATCGAACATGCTGCGCCTCACCGAGCTGCCGGAGTCGATCAAGAAGCTGCTCGATGACGGCAAGCTGGACATGGGCCACGCGCGCTGCCTGCTGACCCTGGAAGAGGGCATCGCCGTGCCGCTGGCACGCCAGGCGGTCACCCTGGGCTGGACCGTGCGCGAACTGGAAGAAGCCGCGCGCCGTGCGCAGACCGCACCGCAGGGCAAGGCCAGGGGTGGTGCGTCGTCGCGCGACCCGAACATCGCCGCGCTGGAACGCGAGCTGGCCGAGCGTTTCGCTGCCCGCGTCGAACTGGCCCAGGGCCGCGCGGGTCGCGGCAAACTGGTCATCCACTACCACAGCGCCGACGAGCTGGAAGGCATCCTCGACAAGATCCGCTGAGCTCGTTCCTTCTCCCTCCGGGAGAAGGTGCCCGCAGGGCGGATGAGGGTACGCTCGGAGCGCGATGACCACCGACGCAAGTCCCGCACCCTCACCCCGGCCCTCTCACCCGCAAGGGGACTCCTAAGGTCGCCGGAGGGAGAGGGAGCAAAGCCGCCTGCGCCATCGCCCCCGCATCGGCGATAATCCTCGCCCAACCATTCCCCGGACTGGCCCCATGCCGCAACTTGCCGTCGTCGTTCCCGTATTCAACGAGCGCGACAATATCCCGCCGTTGCTGGCTGAGATCGCCGCCGCGCTGCGCGGGCGGATCGACTACGAGGTGATCTATGTCGACGACGATTCCAGCGACGACAGTCGTGGCGTGCTGGCCGCCGAAAAATTGAACCATCCGGAGTTGCGCGTACTGCACCACCTGACCCGTAGCGGGCAGAGCACGGCGGTGTGGAACGGCGTGCGCGCAGCAAGCTCGCCCTGGATCGCCACGCTGGACGGCGACGGCCAGAACGATCCGGCGGATATCCCCAAATTGCTTTCCGCCCGCGAGAACGCGTCTGCCGACGTACGCCTGTTCGCCGGCTGGCGCACCACCCGCCGCGACAGTTTCAACAAGCGCCTTTCCTCGAAGGTGGCCAATGCGGTGCGCTCACGCATGCTCAGGGATGCCACGCCCGACACCGGCTGCGGCCTGAAGCTGTTCGAGCGCGAGGTGTTCCTGCGCCTGCCCTATTTCGATCACATGCACCGCTACCTGCCGGCGTTGGTCAAGCGCGCCGGTTTCCACAGCATCAGCGTGCCGGTCGGCCATCGACCGCGCACCGCAGGAGTCTCCAAGTACGGCATGCTGGATCGGCTGTGGGTCGGCCTGGCCGACCTGCGCGGGGTGGCCTGGTTGATGCGTCGCGGCAAGGTGACCCGGGTTGAGGAGCTCTGATCAGGTGTGAATAGTGCTCTTGCTTGAACTGATGCCATCCATGGCATCAGCCCTTCGGGCACCTTCCCCTGCTTCGCAGGGGAAGGAAGAACTGGGTTCCCCGCCAGGCAGTCGACTATTCACAAGCTCTGACCAGGCGGCTCTGATCTGCGTCATGCCGCACTGATCCGGCAGTCGTATGCTGGGCAGGTTTCTTCCTGCAGGAGAACGCCATGAGCATCGTGATCAAGCGCGCCTATGAAGAGCCCTCGAAGGACGACGGCTATCGCGTGCTGGTGGAACGCTTATGGCCACGCGGCATGAAGAAGGACGCTGTGCCGCTGGACCAGTGGGCGAAGGAATTGGCGCCTTCCACGGCCTTGCGCAAGTGGTTTGGCCACGAACCGGCTCGCTGGGACGGATTTCGCCACCGCTATGCCGCGCAGCTGGACGAGCTGGCCGAGTACTGGCAGCCGCTGGCCGAACGTTCGGCGCGACACCAGGTCAGCTTGATCTACAGCGCCCACGACGAAGAACACAACGGCGCCATCGTGTTGCGCGACTATCTGCAGAACTGGTTGCGCACGCACGGCCC
>DASRUB010000268.1:0-2333 GCA_035655635.1 Rhodanobacter sp.
AGGACATACCAGCGATGGGCTGGCATGGAGTCCAGTTTTTCCTTCCCCTGCGAAGCGGGGGAAGGTGCCGACTGCGAAGGCAGGATGCCGAAGCGAACGGCGAAGCCGGCCCGAAGGGCGTGCCGCAGGAGCGGCACGTAAGGCGGATGGGGGTGCTCTTTGATCCTGTTTTTGCACGGCGAGAAGCGCCCCCTTCCGCCCTTCGGGCACCTTCCCCCGCCGCGCGGGGACAAAATGGCAGGATTGCCATTTTGAGCAGCAACGCTGCCCGAAGGGCTGATGCCATGGATGGCATCAGTTCAAGCAAAACCACTATTCACAGCCTCTCAGCGCGAACGGTTGGGGGGCGGATTGCCCGTCCCGTAAATAAGTGCCATTCGGTCCAGCCGCCATGCATCGTTGGCGCACTGCCCGGAGGCGGGCCTGAAGCCGGGTATTCCGCGATCGACTGAACGTTGCTGCCGGCCCGGGCGTCGTGTAAGCTTCGCACCTTCGTGTTAATGCATTAATACATTATGAAGCGTCGATCGCTCGATCCAGAGACACCTGCCGAGTCAGCCGAACTGAGCCTCTGCCAGGCGCTGCTGTCGCTGAAGAATACCGACGAGATGGCTGCCTTCCTGCGCGATCTGTGCACGCCGGCCGAGCTGGAGGTGCTGGTGGATCGCTGGCGGGTAGTGCCGTATCTGCTCGAAGGCGTGTCCTATCGCGAGATCCACGAGCGCACCGCGGTCAGCATCACCACGATCGGGCGGGTGGCGCGTTACCTCAACCAGGGCAGCGGCGGCTATCTGGCTGCCGCGGCACGGGCGGCGCGGCGTCAGGCGCAGGCAGCAAGGAAGAAAGCATGAAACCACGCGATCGTTTGCGTATCGCGATGCAGAAATCCGGCAGGCTCACGGAGCCGGCACTGGATCTGCTGGGCCGTTGCGGGCTCACCTTCCGGCAAAGTCGCGACAAGCTGTTCTGCTTCGGTGAAGGCGAGCCGGTCGACCTGTTGCTGGTGCGCGACGACGACATTCCGGGCCTGATTGCGCAAGGCGTATGCGACCTTGGCATCGTCGGGCGCAACGTACTGGGCGAGTTCCAGCTCACCGCCGGGCGTGAGGGCGAACCGCTGAGTGAACTGCGGCCGCTCGGTTTCGGCCGCTGTCGGCTCTCGATCGCGGTGCCACAGGAACTCGACTACCGCAAACCCGCCGACCTTGCAGGTCGACGCATTGCCACCTCGTATCCCGGCCTGCTCGGCGAATGGCTGCGGTGCCGGAACATCGACGCTGGCGTGGTGACGCTGGCCGGTTCGGTCGAGATCGCGCCGAAGCTGGGTACCGCCGATGCGATCTGCGACCTGGTGCAAAGCGGCGCCACGCTGGTCGCCAACCAGTTGCGCGAGGCCGACGTGCTGCTGGAAAGCGAGGCCGTGCTGGCGGGTCCCCTGACCCTGCCGGTGGACGAGCGGGGAGACATGCTGGAGCTGCTGCTCAGGCGGCTGGACGGCGTGATCCAACTGCGTGAGTCACGGCTGCTGTGGTTGCAGACCTCGCGGCAGACGCTCGAGGCGGTCACCCGTCTGCTGCCGGGTGGACCGCAGCCAACCCTGCTGGCAGTAGCTGGCCAACCGGATCAGCTGATGCTGCAGGCGTTGTGCGCCGGCGATGTGAGCTGGCGGCAACTGGAAGAAATCAAGAAGGCCGGTGCGCGTGAGATGTTCGTGTTGCCGGTGGAGAAAATGTTGGCATGAAGCAGGCTGGCATGAAGCGGGTTGGCATGAAAGGCAGGCTGACATGAGACGCCTCGACTGGAATGCACTGAACGAAGTCGGCAGGCGCGAGGCGCTGGCCCGGCCGCTACAGTCGCGCGCCACCGAACTGCGCCGTGGCGTCGAACAGATCATTGCCGCCGTGCGCGAACGTGGCGATGTCGCGCTGCGCGAACTCAGCGCCAGGTACGACCGTTGCACGCTCGACGAAATCGAGGTGAGCGAGGCCGAATTTGCGGCAGCCGAGGCCGGCCTTGAGCCCTTGCTGAAGGCGGCGATCGGCGAAGCTGCCGCGCGCATCGAACTGTTCCATCGCGCCGCCGCAGCACAGTCGGTGACGGTCGAGACGGCGCCTGGTGTGTCGGTGCAGCGAATGCTGCGACCGATCCGGCGGGCGGGCCTGTATGTGCCGGCTGGCAGCGCGCCGTTGCCATCGACCGCGTTGATGCTGGGCGTGCCGGCGCAGATCGCTGGCTGTCGCGAGGTGGTGTTGTGCTCGCCGGCGCGTGTCGATGGTCGCTGCGACGAGGCCGTGCTGTATGCCGCACGACTGACCGGGGTGCACAAGGTCTTC
>DASRUB010000269.1:0-2552 GCA_035655635.1 Rhodanobacter sp.
CGACGCCCGCAGTCTACGGCGCGTCACTTTGGCGGACCTTTTGGATCGCTATGGCGACACCGTCACGCCAGCGAAGTGTCAAATCGCTTCCAACCGCGACCCTCTTTCGCGCCCAATAATGCCCCCCTTGTGGCGAGAGAGCCTGGGGTGAAGAACGCGCTTCAATGAGGCGCGCGTTTGCAAAAGGCCACGTCTGGCGCCGGCGCGATTTGCGGAGATCAGTTCAGGAGCGGTTCTTGAACCGCCAGCTCGTGTTGCCGGTCTCGACGATGTCGCAGTGGTGGGTCAGCCGATCGAGCATGGCGGTCGTCATTTTCGCGTCGCCGAACACTTGCGGCCAATCGGCGAAAGCGAGATTGGTGGTGATCAGCAGCGAGGTGTTTTCGTAAAGCTTGCTGATCAGGTGGAACAACAACTGGCCGCCGGGCTGGCTGAACGGCAGATAGCCGAGTTCGTCGATGACGATGAGATCGTAGCGCAGCAGTTTTTCGGACAGCCGGCCACTTCGCCCGGCAGCCTTCTCTTGTTCCAACTGATTGACGAGATCGACCAGGTTGAAGAAGCGGCCTCTGGCGCGGGTGCGAATGACCGCCGAAGCCACGGCGATGCACAGATGGGTTTTGCCAGTGCCCGTGCCACCGATGAAGATTGCGTTGCGCTTAGCGTCGAGGAAGACCCCGGAGGCGAGTTCGCGAACTTGCCCTTCATCCACCGGCGTGTCCGCGAAGACGAACTTGTCGATATCCTTGAGGACCGGGAACTTGGCGCTGGCGATGCGATAGCTGATCGAGCGTGCTTGCCGGTGCGTGCGTTCGGCGCGGATCAGACTGGCAATCAGCGGATAGAGTTCATCGCGTCGGGCAAGGCCCTTGCCGGCGATCTCGTCGAAGCTGGCGCGCATGCCGTAAAGCTTCAACTCACTCATGGCCTCCAGAATCTCGTGGCGTTCCATCAGGCGATCTTCCTTATGCCGTCGTAGCGGCCACAATCGGCCACGGGTTCGATCTTCAAACGGAGTGCGTCGGGCGTGGTAATGCTGGGCGGCGGCGCGGGTTGGCGATTGCGAGCCAGCACGGTCAGGATCACATCGGCGTTGGCGATGCCCGCTTCCAGCGCCTCGGCACAGGCCGCCTCGACGGCCGCGAGCCCGTGATCGAGCACCGCTCCCAGAATCTTGACGAGCTGGCGATCCGCGTCGGCGTGTGGCTTCAGTTTGGCGCGAACCTGGGTCAGCGCGGGCGGCAGATCCCAATCCTTGAAAGGCGCGCCGTTACGCAAGGCGCCCGGCTTCTTCATCAGCACCGGCAAGTAATGCCAGGGATCGTAGATGATCTGGTCGCGCCGAAAGCAGCGTGGATGATCGGCCACGCGCTCCTCGCCCAGCAGCACGACGATACGCTCGGCATGGGAGCGCACGAGAACCATCCGGCCGGCGGCGCGCGCATCGACGCTGTAGCGATTGTGGTCGGCCATGATCAGGCACGTGGTGCTGGCCCGAACGGCCTTCTCGACAAATCCATCGAAGGGACCACGCATCTCCATCAGGCTGGCGCGTTCTTCCTGGAACACGTCCCAGATCGTTCGATCCCTGAACTCCGGATGCATGGTTCGCCCGGCGTAGGCGACGCATTGGTCTTCCAGCCACGCATTCAGCTCCGCGAGACTCTTGACCCGGGGTTTGGGCCGGAACATCTGATCACGCAGATTGCCGACCTGGTTCTCGACCTGTCCTTTCTCCCATCCCGAGGCGGGCGTGCAGGCCACAGGCTCGATCAGATGGTGCGAGCACATTTGCAGAAAGCGGCCATTGTACCGACGCGCCTTGCCAACGAAGATCGCCTCGACCGCCGTCTTCATATTGTCGTAGATGCCGCGCCGGCAGACCCCGCCATAAAACTTGAACGCCCTGTCGTGGGCGTCGAACACCAGCTCCTGCGTCTCGCGAAAGTAGACGCGCACGAAGGGCATGCGGCTGTGCGACAGCTTCATGTGCGCCGCCTTGACCGTCAGCGGCAGGCCCTGGAGCGTGATCGTCTCGTGGCTCCAGTCGAACTGGTAGGCCTCGCCAGGCGAGAAGCTCATCGGCACATAGGCGCGTACTGGAACACGGGCGCGCTCCTCGCGCCAGGTCTTGACGAACCGATGCACGCTATCGTGCGCGCCGTCATAGCCGTGCCCGCGCGCTTCTTCGAACAGCCGTTGCGTCGAGCGGCGTTCCCGCTTCGACAGCTTGGCTTCCTTCTCCAAAATCTCCGTCAGGACCTCGACCCACTCGCCGAGCTTCGGCGATGGCTGAACCCCCCGCGCGTATTTGAACTCCGTCTCGTGGCCGCGAATGACCTTGCGAACCGTCGCGCGCGACACCGACAGCGTCCGCACGATCTCCTTGATCGCGCGGCCCTCCTCAAAATAGGCGCGCCGTATCTCGCCAATCTTATCCACGCCAACCATCCCCATCAGACCTTCCCGGCCAATCGGGGCCAAAGGGAAGGACGCTGACACACAACGTCAGAGGGGGTCGTTATTGGACGCGAAAACCACCCCTCAGGGGG
>DASRUB010000270.1:0-3925 GCA_035655635.1 Rhodanobacter sp.
GCCGCCCGGCTGCACGCTGGCATCGTGCCAGCTGCCGCTGCGCACGAACGGCTGGTCGAACTGGGCCACGAAATACAGCGTGTAGTAGCTGCGCTGGTCGACCTTGGCCAGGTAGCCGCAGAAGTTGCCGCTGGTGACCGAACCGGTGACGCTGTGGCTGGCGCGATCGACATGGACATCAGCGACGCTGCTGCCGACTTCGGAATCGGAACTGCGGATCAGCAGGTTGGCCGGCTTGCCGGCCGGGAACGCGAAACTGGCGATGCCGCTGTGCATCGCCGCGCTCAACTGCACGTCGGTGCCGTTGGCCAGCTTCACCTGGTAATAGCCCGCTTCGGCGTGTTCGTCGGCGTGACTGAAGTCGCTGGCGTAGCGGCTGTCGTCGTCATCGGCGGAGGGCGAGGTGGTGATCGCGCTGGTGATCGGCATGAATGGCACATCGCCGCTGGCTCCGGCGCAACCGGTGCCGGACAGGTGGGTCAGGCTGAAGCCGCGGATGCGCGTGGCGCTGTACAGGTAACCGCCCGGCGCCGCGGTGCGGTTGTGCTTGCCGCGGGTGTTTTCCGGGCTCCACGCCAGCATGCCGAACGGCAGCATCGCACCGGGGAAGGTGTTGCCGCCGTTGCTGCTGCCGATCAGCGGATTGACCGACGCGGCGGGCGATTGCGCGAGTGCCGCGACGCCGAAAAACATGCCGGCGAACAGCGCCGCGAGACGAATGGGTTGGCGCATGTGATTCTCCAGCGGGCTGCCCGCCGTGTGTTGTGTAGGAGCCCGCTCGCGGGCGATGCTTTTGGCTGACATCACCAAGGGCATCGCCCGCGAGCGGGCTCCTACAACGCGGCGGGGTTTTGCAGGCGCAGCAGTTCGTGGCAGGCGCCCATGGTGTGGTAGTCGCACTTGCCAGCCGGGCTTTTGTCGTCGTCGATCTTGCGGTTGTCACGGGTGAGGATGCGGTACCAGGCACCGTAGCGGTGATCGACGAAATACTGCCACGCATACGCCCACAGTTTCCCGTACCAATCGTCATACACGGCCAGACCGGTACGCGCGTGCAGCAGCGCGGCGGCGGTCAGCGATTCGGCCTGCACCCAGAAGTATTTGTCGTCGTCGCAGACGCTGCCGTCCGGCGCGAAGCCGTAGCAGATGCCGCCGTGGTCGTTGTCCCAGGCGCGCGCCAGCGCGGTGTCGAACAGGTGTTGCGCGGTCGGCAGCAGCCAGTTTTCTTCACGACCGCGCGCGCGCAGCATCGGTTCCATGATCAGCAGCAGCTTGGCCCATTCGGTCTGGTGGCCGGGCTGGAAACCCCACGGGCGGAACAGGTGTTTCGGATCGTCGCGGTGGTAATCCCAGTCGATGGCCCAGTCGCGGTCGTAGTGCTCCCACACCAGCCCGTCGGCCTTGGCGGCCTGGCGACGGGTCATGTGGTCGGCGAGGGTGTACGCGCGTTCCAGGTAGCGCGGGTCGTCGCTGGCCTGGTACGCGGCCAGCATCGCTTCGCACATGTGCATGTTCGCGTTCTGGCCGCGGTAGTCGCTGAAGTGCCAGTCGGCATCGGCTTCGTCGCGGTACAGGCCGGCGTCGGCGTCCCAGTAGTGGCGTTCCAGCAGGGTCCAGGTTTCGTCCATCCATGCGGCGGCTTCGGCGATGTCGGCCTTGACCGCGCTGGCGTAGGCGAGCAGCACGAAGGCGACGCCGTAGGCATGGTTGGTGCGATCTTCCGGTTGCCCGTCGCGGATCGTCCAGGCGTAGCCGCCGCTGGCCGGATCGCGATGCACGTCGCGCAGGTAGCGCAGGCCGTGGCGCGCGGCGTCCAGATATTCCAGGTTGCCGAACTCGATCGCCGCCAGCGCGTAATTGACGACGAAGCGCGTGCTGCTGACCAGGTGGCGATGGCTGCGCTCGTAGATCGTGCCGTCGTCCTTGAAGTAGTGGAAGAAGCCGCCGGCCGGGTCGATCGCGTGCGGGTGGTAGAACGCCATGGTCTGCGCAATGTGTTGGCGCAGGAAATCGGGCGAGCGGAAATCGGGCGTGGCACTCATGCCTGGTTCTCCATGAAGGCGAGCACTTCGTCGCCGCTTGGCATCGCCGCGAACGAACCCTTGCGGGTCACCGTGAGTGCCCCGCTGGCGGCCGCGAAGCGCAGCATCGCGTGCAGTCGCGGCAGCTGGCTTACCAGCCGGTCGAGTCGGTCGGGCGGTGGTTCGAGCTCGGCCAGGCAGCACAACAAGGCGCCGACAAAGGCATCGCCGGCCGCCGTGCTGTCGACCACCTTCACCGCATAGCCAGGCAGTTCGCCCTCGGCGTCGGGATGGAACCAGCGCAGTGGCTTCGCGCCATCGGTGACCACCAGCAGCCGGGTGCGGCCCAGCCACAGCCGGTCGAGCGCGGCCTGCTCACCGTCCACGGCCAGCCAGGTGAACTCCTCGGCGGAGAGTTTCACCACGTCGGCCAGGTGCAGCGCCGGCCACACCAGCGGCAACGGGTCGACACCGGCTGGCCACAACGCCGGGCGCAGGTTCAGATCGAAACTGACCAGGGCGCCGGCACGCTGCGCGCGCTGCATGCCCTCGCGCGTGGACTCGGCCAGGGCGGGGTCG
Source organism: Rhodanobacter sp. (assembly GCA_035655635.1). Taxonomy (GTDB): domain Bacteria; phylum Pseudomonadota; class Gammaproteobacteria; order Xanthomonadales; family Rhodanobacteraceae; genus Rhodanobacter. The sequence continues at coordinate 2,601 of DASRUB010000270.1, forward strand.
GTCATGCTGTTGGAGCAGACGTGGAATACCGCCACATCGGCGAATGCGTCCGCACGGAAGTCGCTGGCGCGGAACTGCAAGTCGGCAGTGTGCTGGCGATAGAAGCTGAAACTGCGCTCGCCGTGGACATCCAGGCTGACGAACGCGAGCGCGGTGTTGGCGCTGTCGGTGCGCACGATATCCGCGGTGCCGACGCCGGCCTGCTGCAGGCTGGCCAGCAGGAAGTCGCCGAAGCGGTCGGTGGCCAGCATGCCGGCGAAGCGCGCGCTGCCACCGAGCCGTGCCGCCGCCACCGCGACGTTGGCCGGCGCGCCGCCCGCAAAGGGCGTGAAGTCGGTGGCGAAGCCGAGCGCGTCGAGGGCGCTGGCGTGCAGGTCGACCAGCGCTTCGCCGAAACACAGGATGGGTCGTTTGGTCATGCTGGTCGGAGCACGGCGAGTTCAGTCGACGCTGCTGCGGATCTTCGAGCCGCTGACGCCATAGAACAGGATGTACAGGTAGCACAGCAGCGGCAGGAAGAACGCATGTTGCAAGCCGATCTGGTCGGCGACCACACCCTGCAACTGCGGGACCACCGCGCCACCGACGATGGCCATGATCAGCAGGCTGGACGCCTTGCTGGTCATCGGGCCCAGCCGCTCGATGCCGAGTGCGAAGATGGTCGGGAACATGATCGAATTGAACAGGCCGATCGCGATGATGCTGTACATCGCCGTCGTGCCGGTGCTCAGCATGGTGGTCAACACCAGCAGCGCATTGATCGCGGCGAACAGCGCCAGCAGTTTGCGTGGGGAGAACCAGGCCATGATCCACGAGCCGGCGAAGCGACCAAGCATGGCGCCGCCCCAGTACCACGACACGTACTTGGCGGCCTGCTGCTCGCTCATGTGGCCGATGTCCGGCATCGACAGGTAGTTGATCATGAAGCTGCCGATCGAGACCTCGGCACCGACGTAGAAGAAGATGCCCAGCACACCGAACAACACGTGCGGATGGCGCAGTACGTCGGCGAAGCTGTGTTGGTCGTGGTCACCCTTGTCGGTCGCCTCGGTCAACGCCGGCAGACGAAACAGCCAGACGAAGACCGCCAGCAGGAACAGCACCACCGCCAGGCCGATGTAGGGGGCTTGCACGGCCTGCGCCTGCTGGGTTTGGTAAACCAGTTGCTCGGCCGGCGCCAGCGCCGCCAGTTGGGTCGGGTCCTTCACCACGTTGGACAGGATCAACAGTCCGCCGAACCATGGCGCCAGGAAGGTGCCGAACGAGTTCAGCGCCTGCGCCAGGGTCAGCCGGCTGGAGCTGGTCTTCTCCGGTCCGAGCAGGGC
>DASRUB010000271.1:0-2161 GCA_035655635.1 Rhodanobacter sp.
CGATGCTGGACGACTTCTTCTGGAAGATCACCCTGTTCGACAACCGCATGGTCTCCGCCACCGCGAAGAAGCTGCCGGATGGCAAATACGAAGTGACGATGAAGGTGCATGCCGACAAGGTCTACGTCGACGGCAAGGGCAAGGAAACCCCCGGGAAAATCGACTTCCCGATCGAGATCGGCGTGTTCGCCGCCTCGCCCGGCGCCGGCAAGGATGGCAAGCCGCTGTACCTGAAAAAGCAGATGGTCAAGGACGGCGACAGCACGATTACCGTCACCGTCGACGGCAAGCCTGCGCAAGCCGGCATCGATCCGTACAACGAACTGATCGACAAGGTTTCCAGCGACAACCGGCGCGCGGTGACGGTGGAGTAGATGCGCACACACCGCGACGGTTGTCATTGAGGATCGCATCACAGCCCACCTGGCCATAGGGCACGGTCGCCTCACGCCCGTCCGGCAAACACCCATCGACCATGCCGCGCGCAACGATCAAATCAAATCGGGTCGATTGGCCGGATGCCCGGCCGGCGCCAGGACAGCCGGTGCTCAGATCCGTCGATCTTCGATCTGCGCGACCCGACCGTCGACGATGGTCACCACCGTGACGTGGCCGTTGCGCCGGTAACGCCATTGCACGGCGCCCTGCTGGTGGTCGATCACCTGAACGCCACCACGGCGGCGCCCAGCACGCTCCGAGCGGCGATGTGCCTTCGACGAGGGCTTCCCCAGCAACTCGATGACCCGTTCCTGGCTGTCACCGGCGATGAGCACCTGGCTGCCGACCCGCAAAGTACTCGAAGCCTGCACGGCGGTGCTGACGACAAACAAGATGATGATGAGATACGTGCGCATGACCTGCTCCCTGGTCGATCGTGGATGAGGACTTCCGTGCCGCACTGGCGCCGTTGCTCAAAACCCCGCGTCGCCCTGCGCCAGATAGGTTGCCTCATCCGGCGTATCGGGGCGCCCCAGTGCGGCATTGCGATGCGGAAAACGCCCGAAGCGCCCAATCACCTCGCGGTGGCGCCGAGCATAATCCAGAAAATCGGCAAAACGCTCCCGGTCATCGGGCGATGCCTGCGCATGCAAGGCTTCGAACAATGCCACCGAACGCTGCTGCAAGCCCATGTCCTCGGCGTGTTCCAGCGGCAGGTAAGCGAAGACCCGCTGCAGTGGCGGCAAAGACTGATCGAAGCCATGGTCCAGGCCTGACAGCGCTATGCGCTGTGCCTTCACGTCGACAGCCCAGGCGCGCCCACTGCCGCGGTACAGGTTGCGCGGAAACTGGTCCAGCAGGATCAGCAGCGCCAGCCAGCTGTCCGGCTGGCCAACCCAGTCATCCAGTCGATCCCGCGCCGCCATCTCCACCTCGGTGCCGAAGCGCTGACGGATCTCGGTGTCGAAACCGGCGTCCTCTACAAACCAGTACGCGGCGTGTCCCGGCGCGAACCAGAAGTCGAGGATGTCGATCGCGTCGGCGGTCAGCTGGGAAATCACGATGCGTTACCGACCAGGCAATGCATGTCCTGGCAGATGCCCCGCAACCGCGGCAGCTGGCGGCACAGGACTCGTGCCGGTTCGGCCGGAAGCTGCGCGATGGAACCTTCGAACGACTGCAGCAAATCAGCTCCCTCGCGTGCCAGGGTCCGCAGCCAGGCGCGATCCTGCCGTGCCATCGCGCCAATCAGCCAGCAGGAAAGCTGACGCCGCGCGGTGCCGCGCCAGCTCCCAGGATGGTGGGCTTGCTCGCCATCGACGCTGGCTTGCGCCTCCAGCTCGCCGATCAGAAAATCCAGCGTCCACGCGTTGTCCTCCAACACGGTGCGCACACCGGGCTCGCAGGTTCGGAGCGCCTTTTGGTATAGCAGGTGCAGGTCGACGCTGCGCTTGATCAGGTCGCGCCAGACAGCCTGCGCCGCGTATGGCGACAACGCTGCTTGCGCGCGGGTGGCCGAAAGCTTCATGCCTGCATGGTGGCCGGTACCGACTGAGTCGAGCATTAACCCGGGCCATTGGACCGTCCGAATGCGCCTACCGACTGATCTTGAGCAGCTGTAGCGGCTGGCCGCGACTGTCGCGCACGCCTTGCTGCAGACGCGCCAGGCGCTGGATGGCCGGGCACAGCGCCTCGATCTGCGGGCGCAGAGCCTGCATGCGCT
>DASRUB010000272.1:0-3104 GCA_035655635.1 Rhodanobacter sp.
CCCACGCGCTACGTGGCGCAGTTCGACAGCCTCGATGCACTGCGCCATGCCGCGCTGGAAGGTCTGGGCGTGGCGCTCGGGCGGATGGTGACCTCAAAGTCGCTGATCGACGCCGGGCGGCTGCAGGTGCTGGGCGAAAACCACCTGGCAGTGAAGGAGGCATACTGGCTGGTGTATCCAACCCGCTCGCAGCGGCATCGCGGCTTGCAGCTGTTCCGCGAATGGCTGCTGGCCGAGGCGGACGACTACCGCCGGCAGATGTCGGCGTTTCGGCCCGATGACACGGCAGTTGACTGATGCAGTTTCGCAACGTGGCGCGACGCGTCATCATTGCAAGTCGTTGTACACAAATTACCGGGAGTTGAACCATGAAATCACGCGCCGCCGTTGCCTGGGAAGCAGGCAAACCGCTCACCATCGAGGAAGTCGACGTCGCCGGCCCGAAGACCGGCGAGGTGCTGGTGCGCATCGTCGCCACCGGTGTGTGCCACACGGATGCATTCACCCTTTCCGGCGACGATCCGGAAGGGCAGTTCCCGGTGATCCTGGGCCACGAAGGCGGCGGCATCGTCGAGGAAGTGGGCGAGGGTGTGACTTCGCTGAAAGTCGGCGACCACGTGATCCCGCTGTACACGCCCGAGTGCGGCGAATGCGAATACTGCCGCTCGGGCAAGACCAACCTGTGCCAGAAGATCCGCGTGACCCAGGGCCAGGGCCTGATGCCCGATGGCACCTCGCGCTTCTCGTTGAACGGCAAGCCGCTGCTGCACTACATGGGGACCAGCACCTTCAGCGAATACACCGTGCTGCCGGAAATCTCGGTGGCGAAGATCAACCAGGCCGCGCCGCTGGAAAAGGTCTGCCTGCTCGGTTGCGGCATCACCACCGGCATCGGCGCGGTGCTGAACACGGCCAAGGTGGAGCCGGGTGCCTCGGTGGCGGTGTTCGGCCTGGGCGGCATCGGCTTGTCTGTGGTGCAGGGCGCGGTAATGGCCAAGGCCGGGCGCATCATCGCGATCGACACCAACCCGGCGAAGTTCGAGATGGCCCGCTTGCTCGGCGCCACCGACTGCGTCAATCCGAAGGACTACCCCGACACGCCGATCCAGCAGGTGATCGTCGAGCTCACCGAGGGCGGTGTCGATTACTCGTTCGAGTGCATCGGCAACGTCAAGCTGATGCGCTCGGCGCTGGAGTGCTGCCACAAGGGCTGGGGCGAGTCGATCATCATCGGTGTGGCCGGCGCCGGACAGGAGATCAGCACGCGGCCGTTCCAGCTGGTCACCGGCCGCGTGTGGCGCGGCTCGGCGTTCGGGGGGGTCAAGGGCCGCTCGCAATTGCCCGGCTACGTCGACCGGTACATGGCCGGCGAGATCCACATCGACGAGATGATCACCAAGGTGCTGCCGCTTGAACGCATCAACGAGGCGTTCGACCTGATGCACGAGGGGAAGGTCATCCGCTCGGTGATCCACTACTGAAGAAGGCTTTGAGCACGCACGGTGAGGAGTGCATCGAGCGATCACTTGATGCCTCCGTTGCCTGCGCCATGCCGTAGAATGCATGCCCACAAGGGGACGGCGGAAGCCCGGTCCTGCCCGGAGCGTGCCGCTCCCCGCGCACATCTACCGGGTCTGCGCATTCCTTCCACCACATTGGCTGGCGTCTGGATGGCCAGCGGCCCACGGAGTAAACGATGAATCATGTGATCGAGCCTGGCGGTTTCCGCAGCCGCCGTTTGCCGGGCTTGCTGACGATAGTGTGGCTGGCCGTCTCGTTGGCGTTGCCTGCGCTGGCGATCGCGCAGGTGGCACCCGCGGCATCGGTCACGCCGGACCAGCCGACCGACGAATTGGTGCCGCCCACCAGCGCCAGCGACTTCACCGCTTCCCAGCTGGATGATGTGCTGGCCGGCAACTGGCGCCCGGCGCCCAATCGTGCGCGCGATGTCTACCGTCATCCCAAGGCGACGCTGCAGTTCTTCGGCGTGCGGCCGGACCAGACGCTGATCGAGATCACTCCCGGCGGTGGCTGGTACAGCGAGATCCTGGCGCCGCTGCTCAACGACAATGGCCACTACATCGCCGCCGTGACGGCACCCAGGGCTGGCGACGAGGCGCGTCGCAACGACAGCGCGCTGCAGCGCAAGTTTGCCGCCGATCCCGCGCATTATGGCCACGCGAAAATCGTCGAGTTCGACCCGCATGCACCCGTGTTCGGTGCGCCCGGTTCGGCCGACATGGTGCTGACCTTCCGCAACGTGCACAACTGGGTCGTGGCCGACACCGCGCCGATGATGTTCAAGGCGTTCTTCACGGTATTGCGCCCCGGCGGCGTGCTTGGCGTGGTCGATCATCGTGCCGCTGACGACGTCACGCTGGCGGCGGTGAAGAACAGTGGTTACCTGCCCACTGCATACGTGGTGAAGCTGGCCACGGACGCCGGCTTCGTGCTGGATGGCAGCAGCGAGGTCAACGCCAACCCGAAGGACACGCGGGATCACCCCAAGGGGGTATGGACGCTGCCGCCCACGTTCGCGCTGGGTGACAAGGATCGCGCGAAGTACCAGGCGATCGGCGAATCGGACCGGATGACCTTGCGCTTCGTGAAGCCGACGCCCGGCGCGAGCGGGGACGGAGGGCATTAAGTAGCTACTTAATGCCCTCCGTCCCCTACCCACAGCATGCTGATCGCGTTGAACAAGCCGTGGGGCGTATTGTGCCAGTTCATTGACGCGCAAGGCCGTCCCACCCTAGCCGATTTCGTCAGGCAAAAGGACGTCTATGCGGCTGGACGGCTGGATCGGGATAGTGAAGGTTTGCTGCTGCTTACCGACGATGGGGCTCTTGTGCACCGGCTCACCGATCCGCGCCACCGGCAGGCCAAGACCTACCTGGCCCAGGTCGAGGGCAGCATGGATACGGCTGCGCTGGAGACCCTGCGTAGTGGTGTGGTGCTGAATGACGGACCGACGCTTCCGGCTGAAGCGCAGCTCGTCGTCGAGCCGGCGTGGCTGTGGCCGCGCGATCCGCCGGTCCGTTTCCGCACGGCGATTCCCACCAGCTGGCTGAGCCTCAGTCTGCGCGAGGGGCGCAACCGGCAGG
>DASRUB010000273.1:0-6249 GCA_035655635.1 Rhodanobacter sp.
TCGGCTTTCTGGGCACCCTCATTGCCGCTGTCCTGGCCTACATGGTTGCCGAGATGGTGCGCGAAGGCGCTCGTGCGGCCGAGGAAAACCGGGAGTTCGTCTGATGCCGATCAACGTGCGGCTGGACGTGATGCTGGCCCGGCGCAAGACGAAATCCAGGGATCTGGCGACCAGCATCGGGATCACCGAGGCCAACCTCTCGCTACTCAAGCAGGGCAAGGTGAAGGGTGTGCGCTTCGGCACGCTCGAAGCGATCTGCGCTGCGCTGGATTGCCAGCCGGGCGACTTGCTCGAATATGTCGCGGACGACCCACCGTCTCCCTCGTCTTCCTGAAACGAACAACGGCGCCGTTCGGCGCCGTTGTCCACTCCACCAAGTGCTCTCAGCGCTTGTCGATCGGCACGTAGGTCAGATCCTCGGGCCCGGTGTAATTGGCACTGGGCCGGATGATCTTGCCGTCCTGGCGCTGCTCAATCACGTGGGCGCTCCAGCCGGCGGTACGCGCGATCACGAACAACGGCGTGAACATCGCGGTGGGCACGCCCATCATGTGGTAGGTGCTGGCGGAGAACCAGTCGAGGTTGGGGAACATCTTCTTGACCTCGGCCATCACCTGCTCGATTCGCTCGGAGACGTCGAACAGGGTCGGGTTGCCGCCTTCGGTGCACAGCTTGCGCGAGATTTCCTTGATGATCTCGTTGCGCGGGTCGGACACCGTATAGACCGGGTGGCCGAAGCCGATGATGATCTCCTTGCGCTCGACGCGCGCGCGGATATCGGCTTCCGCGTCATCGGCGCTGCGGTAGCGCGAGATGATCTCCATCGCCACCTCGTTGGCGCCACCGTGCTTGGGGCCGCGCAACGCGCCGATGGCCCCCGTGATCGCCGAATACATGTCCGAGCCGGTGCCGGCGATGACGCGGGCGGCAAAGGTCGAGGCATTAAATTCATGCTCGGCGTACAGGATCAGCGACTTGTCCAGTGCGTTGGCGTGCAGCTCGCTCGGCACCTTGCCATGCAGCAGGTGCAGGAAATGCGCGGCGATCGAGCCGTCATCGGTCTCGGTCTCGATGCGCTTGCCGTTGTGGCTGAAGTGGTACCAGTACAGCAGCATGGAGCCGAAGCTGGCCATCAGGCGGTCGGCGATTTCCTGCGCGCCGGTGCTGTTGTGGTCAGCCTTTTCCGGACACACGGTACCGAGCACCGAGCAGCCGGTGCGCAGCACATCCATCGGATGGGTCGCCGCCGGAAGCAGTTCCATCGCCGCCTTCACCGGTGCCGGCAGGCCGCGCAGGCGCTTGAGCCTGGCTTTGTAGTTCTGCAGCTCGGTCCAGGTCGGCAGGTCGCCGTGCACCAGCAGGTGGGCGACCTCCTCGAAACAGCCTTTCGCAGCCAGGTCATGGATGTCGTAGCCACGGTAGTGCAGATCGTTGCCGCTGCGGCCGACCGTACAGAGCGCGGTGTTGCCGGCGGCGACGCCGGAGAGGGCTACGGATTTCTTGGTCTTGGGTAAAACTTGTGCGTTGTCGCTCATCGCATCCTTCCTCTCAATTGTTGAACACTTCCGCTGGCGGCAGGCGCGGACACCGGTCGACAGGCTTTATCTTCACTTGCAGCGGCATCGAGCTGGAGCCAATGAGATTGCTGTTCCCGGACACCCAGCACTCGCCCAGTGTCGAGCAGAAACAGATGTCTATCGCCATTCGATCCAACGCCGCGGCATTGAAACGTTCCCAGAGATCCTTGTCAGGGAAACGAATGATCTGCATTTCCTCACCAGGGCTCAACACGTCGTGATTGATCGTCTCCTGGATGAAGTGGTGCGGCGGCAACCCCAATTCCGGCATGACCACTCAATCCTCGCCGCCGCCCGCAAACAGTGCGTCGAGCTTGTCCTCGTAGGCGTGGTAGCCGAGGAAGTCGTACAACTCCTCGCGCGTCTGCAAGGTATCGATGATGTTTTTCTGGGTGCCGTCACGGCGTACCGTCTCGTAGAAGTTCAGCGCGGCCTTGTTCATCGCGCGATAGGCGCCGCAGCAGTACAACGCGATCTCCACGCCGGCTTCGCGCAGCTCGTCGGTGGTGAAGAACGGGGTGGAGCCGAATTCGGTGAGGTTGGCCAGGATCGGCACTTTCACCGTGGCCTTGAACTTGCGGTAATCCGCCAGCGTCTTCATCGCCTCGGGGAAGATCATGTCGGCGCCGGCCTCGACATAGGCGCAGGCACGCTCGATCGCCGCGTCGAGGCCTTCCACGGCTGCCGCATCGGTGCGCGCCATGATCACGAAGCCCGGATCAGTACGCGCATCCACCGCTGCTTTCACGCGGTCGACCATCTCGTCCTTCGACACCACTTCCTTGCCCGGACGGTGCCCGCAGCGCTTCTGGCCGACCTGATCCTCCATGTGCACGGCAGCCACGCCGACGCGCTCGAACGAACGGATCGTGCGCGCGATGTTGAACGCTCCGCCCCAGCCGGTATCGATATCGACCAGCAACGGCAGCCCGGTGGCATCAACGATGCGACGCGCATCGGTGAGCACATCCTCCATGGTGCTGATGCCCAGGTCCGGCATGCCCAGCGAGTTGGCGGCCACGCCGCCGCCAGACAGATACAGCGCGTTGTAGCCCACGCGTTTGGCCATCAGGCCGGCGTAGGCGGTGATTGCGCCCATGATCTGCAGCGGCTGCTCGGCGGCGACCGCCGCGCGGAAACGCGTGCCGGGGGATGCTGGCTGTGTCATGTCGCCTCCGTAAAACATCTATTTTAGCCTACGGCGGCGCACTGCCGGGATTGGACCTTTGGCACCCGCGTCACGACGGCCAGGCGCATCCCGGCAGAGTCGGCGGCCCCGGCGCAAATTCCTGCGTGACGAATCCGTCCCTGCCCCGTACATTCAAACCATGAGCACATCGACTCCTCTCGCGAAACGCATCCTCTGGGGCCTGGTGATCGGCGTGGTCGCTGCCGTGGCCACGCTGGGCATCGGCCAGTGGCATCCGCCCACGCTGGCGCTGATGCAGAAGATTTCCGCTGCGGTATTCGACCCGTTCGGGCAGATCTTCCTGCGCATGCTGTTCTTCGTGGTGATCCCGCTGGTATTCAGCTCGCTGGCCTCCGGCGTGGCCCAGCTCGGCCGGCTGGACCGGCTCGGTCCGTTGGCAGGCCGCACCTTTCTGTTGTTCTTCCTCAACATGGGCATCGCCGTGGCGATCGGCCTGGTGATGATGAACACGGTACAGCCCGGCCATCACCTCGACGAGCAGGCGCGCACGCAGCTAATGCAGGAATACGGCAGCAGCGCGCAGCAGACGATTGACAAAAAGGCGACCCAGCCAGGCATGAGTTTCCACACGCTGGTGGAGATGTTCATGCCGCGCAACCTGCTCGGCGCGGTGGCCGGCCCCAGCCGCGACGCGCTGGGCGACGTGCTGCCGTTGATCCTGTTCGCGATCCTGGTCGGTGCCGCCGCCACCCAGTTGCGCGAGAAGGAACGCAAACGCGTGCAGATGGCGCTGGACACCATCACCGACCTGATGACGAAGATCGTCGGTTTCGCGCTGCAACTGGCCCCGTATGCCGTGCCGGCGATGATCTACAGCGTGATCGTCAAGGTCGGCGTGGACGTGCTGCTGGCGCTGTCCGTGTTCGTGGTCGGCTGCAGCGTGGCGCTGGCGTTGCACCTGTTCGGCACCATGTCGCTGTGGTTGCGCTTCCTGGCCGGCCGCTCACCGCTGGCCTATTTCCGGCAGATCCAGCCGCTTCTGATCACCGCGTTCTCGACCAGCTCCAGCAACGCCTGCCTGCCCGCTTCGCTGGCGGTGGCGCACGACGAACTGAAACTCGCGCCCAGCACCGCCGGTTTCGTATTGCCGCTGGGCGCCACCATGAACATGAGCGGCACCGCCCTGTTCGAGGGCTGCGTGGTGCTGTTCGTGGCGCAGGCATTCGGCGTGGAACTGACCCTGAGCCACCAGGCGATCCTGATGCTGCTGTCGGTGCTCAGCGCGGTGGCAGTCGCCGGCATTCCGGGCGGTTCGCTGCCGATGATCGCCGGCCTGCTCGCCACCTTCGGCATTCCACCCGAAGGCATCGGCATCATCATCGGCGTCGATCGCATCCTCGACATGATGCGCACCACGGTGAACGTGGGCAGCGACATCATCACCGCCACGGTGGTCGACCACCAGTTGCGCGACCGCTTCGCGGCAACGCCGTAACCCGCGCCTCGCGAGACTGATCGACGGGGCCTGAAGCCGCCCCGTCCGGCCTCACCCGTGGATTGCCAAGCGATAGCCACAACCAATCGAACCTATGCCAACAATCAATTAGATTAATGGAATCGGGAACCGTATCATCTGTTTCATCCTTTCAACCAACCACGGGAAGCAAGCAAAGATGTCCCTGATCAATACCGAAGTAAAACCGTTCAAGGCCCAGGCGCTCAAGAGCGGCAAATTCATTGAAGTTTCCGACGCCGACCTGAAGGGCAAGTGGTCCGTCGTGTTCTTCTATCCCGCCGACTTCACCTTCGTTTGCCCGACCGAGCTCGAGGACCTGGCCGACAATTACGCCGCGTTCCAGAAGCTGGGCGTGGAGATCTACTCGGTCTCCACCGACACCCACTTCGCCCACAAGGCTTGGCACGACACCTCCGACGCGATCAAGAAGATCAACTACACCATGGTCGGCGATCCAACCGGCACGATCAGCCGCAACTTCGAAGTGATGATCGAGGAAGCCGGTCTGGCGGACCGCGGCACCTTCGTGATCGATCCGGCCGGCAAGATCCAGATCATCGAGCTCAACGCCGGTGGTATTGGCCGCGACGCCAGCGAGCTGCTGCGCAAGGTCAAGGCCGCTCAGTACGTGGCCGCGCACCCGAACGAAGTGTGCCCAGCCAAATGGAAGGAAGGCGAGAAGACCCTCGCGCCGTCGCTGGATCTGGTCGGCAAGATCTAGAAACTCCACGCTGTACGGGATCCGGGCGCTGCGGCGCCCGGCCCCCCCAGGATGCTTGTGCCAGCGGTCGGTGCCCGGCCCGCACTCCCTCCCGTGCCGGCCGCCCCTCCCCCATGGCGCCGGCCGCTGCCACAAGCCTTCTATCCGTAGTTCCGTATCTCATCCCCATCCGGAGTGTTCGCCATGCTCGACGAAACCCTCAAGTCACAGTTGCAGGCTTATCTGGAAAAGCTGACCCAGCCGATTGAACTGGTTGCCGCGCTGGACGATGGCGCCAAGTCGCGCGAGTTGGACGAACTGCTGCACGAGATCGCGACGCTGTCCGACAAGATCAGCCTGCGCCGCGATGACAGCGAGGCACGCAAGCCTTCGTTCGCGATCAACCGTGTCGGCACCGACGTGGGCGTGCGCTTCGCAGGCATCCCGATGGGCCACGAGTTCACCTCGCTGGTGCTGGCCTTGCTGCAGGTGGGCGGTCACCCGTCCAAGGCCGCGGCGGATACCATCGAGCAGGTACGCAACCTCGACGGTGATTTCCAGTTTGAGACCTACTTCTCGCTGTCCTGCCAGAACTGCCCCGACGTGGTGCAGGCACTGAACCTGATGAGCGTGCTCAACCCGCGTATCCGGCACGTGGCAATCGACGGCGCGCTGTACCAGGACGAGGTCGACGCGCGCCAGGTGATGTCGGTTCCGACTGTCTATTTGAACGGCGAGGTGTTCGACCAGGGCCGCATGAGCCTCGAACAGATCGTGGCCAAGCTGGACATCGGCGGCAGCGCCCGCGAAGCGGAGAAGATCAAGGCCAAAGACGTCTTCGACGTATTGATCGTCGGCGGTGGTCCGGCTGGCGCCGCGGCGGCTATCTACGCCGCACGCAAAGGTATCCGCACCGGCGTTGCCGCCGAACGCTTCGGCGGCCAGGTGCAGGACACCATGGGCATCGAGAACTTCACCTCGGTGAGCTACACCGAAGGCCCGAAACTGGCCGCCGCTCTCGAGCAGCACGTACACGACTACGACGTGGACGTGATGAATCTCCAGCGCGCCAAAACACTGGTGCCTGCCAGCGAAGCCACCGATGGTCTGGTCGAGATCCACCTCGCCAACGGCGCCACTTTGAAATCCAGAACAGTCGTCCTCGCCACCGGCGCACGCTGGCGCCAGATGGGCGTGCCCGGCGAAAACGACTACCGCAACAAGGGCGTGGCCTACTGCCCGCACTGCGACGGCCCGCTGTTCAAGGGCAAGCGCGTGGCGGTCATCGGCGGCGGCAACTCCGGAG
>DASRUB010000274.1:0-5701 GCA_035655635.1 Rhodanobacter sp.
CAGTTCACTGAACGCCTGCGGTGAGGTGACTTCGTGCAGCAGGTGCAGGTCGACGTACACGATCGCCGGCGTGTCGGGGGTTTCGCGCACCACCACATGCGCGTCCCAGATCTTCTCGAACAGTGTGCGCACGGTCATGTGGCAACCCCCATGGTTGCGGGCTGTTGATGAAGAGTCCGGCCATGGATGGCCGGTTCTTGATCCTCGCGGTCAGGGACGACCGCACCAACCAACTCCAGCCAGCCGTGGCGATCTTCTGTACGTCCGTCGAACAATCCGAAAAACGCCTGCTGGAGTGCGCGCGTGACCGGTCCGGGCGTGCCGTTGCCGACTGGCTTGCGATCGACCGAGCGCACCGGCGTGATCTCGGCCGCGGTGCCGGTCATGAAGACCTCGTCGGCGCTGTACAGCGCCTCGCGCGGCAGGTCGCGCTCCTCGGCCGGCAAGCCCAGGTGTGCGGCCAGGCTGAGCACGGAGTCGCGGGTGATCCCGGCCAGGATGCCGGCGCTGCTCGGCGGAGTCAGCAGCTTGCCCTTCTTCACCAGGAACAGGTTCTCGCCCGCGCCTTCGCTGAGCAGGCCGTTGCTGCCCAGCGCGATGCCTTCGTCGTAGCCGCCGCGGCGCGCCTCGGCGGCGATCAGCTGGCTGGAAAGATAATTGCCGCCGGCCTTGGCCCAGCTCGGCAGGGTGTTCGGTGCTGGGCGTTGCCAGGACGACACGCAGACGTCGGCGCCCTTCTCGATCGCCTCACCCAGGTAGGCACCCCAGTCCAGCGCCATGATCGCCACCTCGACCGGAGCGCCCGCCTCGGGCAGCACGGCCAGCCCGCCGGCGCCGCGGAACACGATCGGGCGCACGTACGCCGAGCGCATCGCGTTGGCGCGGATCAGTTCACGGCACGCTGCATTGATCTCGTCCTCGCTGTAACCGATCTCGATGCCGTACACCGCGGCGGACTCGAACAGCCGCGCAGTATGGTCGGCCAGGCGGAAGTACGCCGGGCCTTGCGGCGTGGCGTACACCCGCTCGCCTTCGAACACCGACGAGCCGTAGTGCAGCGCGTGCGTGCTGACGTGGCAGGTGGCCTCGGCCCAGGGTTTGATGCGGCCGTTGTGCCACAGGTAGGCGGTATTCATGCGGCGGAATCCTTGTGCGCGCGTCCGTGCGCGCGAAGATCAAGAAGCGGCCTTCCATGGCCGCACTCTTCAATAGAAGCGGGAGCCTCTGGGTTCTGCCCAGCTTGTCGCGCGATTCGGTTGACGATGGCCAGCGCCGCCTGGGCGGTCGCCTCGACGATGTCGGTGCTGACGCCGTGGCCGCGCCAGTCGCGCTGGCCGTGGCGCGCGGTGAGCCGGGCCTGCCCTTGTGCGTCGCCGCCCTCGCTGACCGCACGCACCAGGAAATCGGTAAGTTCCAGCTCGCTGCCGGTGGCGCGCTCGATCGCGCGCAGCACCGCATCGACCGGGCCATCGCCAATCGCCGCCTCGCTGGCTTCGCGGCCGTCGTCGTGGACCAGCTTCACCGAGGCCGACGCGCTGCCACCCAGATGGGTGGCGCTGTTGAGTTGCAGCAGGCGCCACGGGCCGACCGCGTCCGGATCCTGGCCCAGCGCAATCGCTTCCAGATCCTCGTCGTGGATTTCACGCTTCTTGTCGGCCAGCTGTTTGAAGCGGGCGAAGATCGTGTCCATCGCCGCCTTGTCGGGCGTGTGCCCCAGCGCCTGCAGCCGCTGGCTCAGCGCAGCGCGGCCGGAATGCTTGCCCAGCACCAGCTTGGTCTCGGCGATGCCGACATCCTGCGGGCGCATGATTTCGTAGGTGCCGCGATGCTTGAGCATGCCGTGTTGATGGATGCCGGCTTCGTGCGCAAATGCGTTCTCTCCGACGATCGCCTTGTTGCGCGGCACCGCCTGGCCGGTCAGCTGGGTCAGCAGGCGCGAGGCGGGATACAGCTTGCGCGTGTCGATGTGCGTATCGACACCGAAATGTGCCGCGCGCACCTTCAGCGCCATCACCACCTCTTCGAGCGCCGCATTGCCGGCGCGCTCGCCGATGCCGTTGATGGTGCATTCCACCTGGCGGGCGCCCGCGCTCACCGCAGCCAGGCTGTTGGCTACCGCCATGCCCAGGTCGTTGTGGCAATGGCTGGAGAAGATCGCCCGTTCCGCGCCACGCACATGCCGACGCAGGTATTCGAACAGCACGACGATTTCCGCCGGCGTGGTGTAGCCGACCGTGTCCGGGGCGTTCAGCGTGGTGGCACCGGCCTCCAGCACCGCACTGAACACTTCGACCAGGAATTCAGGCTCGGTACGCAGCGCATCTTCGGCCGAGAACTCCACTTCGTGGCACAGGCCACGGGCCCGCTCCACGGCCGCGACGGCAGTGTCCAGCACCTGCGCCTGGCTCATGCCCAGCTTGTGTTCGCGATGCAGCGGGCTGGTCGACAGGAACACGTGGATGCGTGAGTGTCGCGCCGGTTCCAGCGCGCGCCCGGCGGCGTCGATGTCGCCGTGCTGGCAGCGCGCGAGGCCGCACACGGTGGTGTTCTTCAGCGCGCCGGCGATTTCCGCCACCGCAGCAAAATCGTCCGGCGACGCCTGCGGAAACCCGGCCTCGAGCACGTCCACGCCGAGTGCTTCGAGCTGGTGTGCCATGCGCAGCTTCGCGCGCCGGTCCATCGAAAAGCCGGGCGCCTGTTCGCCATCGCGCAGCGTGGTGTCGAAGATTCGCACACGCTCGGCGCCAGCGTTGGTGCTGGTGGTGACTGGGTTTGCTACGTCTGATTCTGGGTTCATCGCGGGCTCCGTGAGGTGAGCCGAGGGCAACAAAAAACCCCGCGCCGTTGCCGGTGCGGGGTTCTTCGGGAGTCTTCAGGTTTGTTTCTTATCTACCTGGACACATGCCCTCAGCCCGCACCTCCGTGGGTAATAAGGAGTACGAGTACAAGGGTAATAAGGAGCATGCCGCCGACCTGCAGCACACCGTCAAGCGTCGTGAGACGGCTCGATTCGGCGGTGCGGCAATGGCTGTTGCGCTGCGACATGGACCGACCCTAAACGATCCCGGCGCAGGCTGTCAACAAAAATCTTCACGGCGAAACCTGCAAGCCATGAAAACCTCATCTGGACGGCTATCCGTCCAAATGGATTCAAATGAAACCATCGCAAAAACTCGCGACTGTGCGGCGGCAGCGCAAACAGGACGTGCGCATTGGGAAATTCGTCCGGCTCATGGCCCGTCACTCAGCCCATGATGGTGCCGGCCAGCACCTCGTGCAGGGCGGTGTCGGTAGCTGCGATCCACTCGGCGCTGGATCGGCGCGCGAGCATCTTGGCCAAGGCCGGCGGGACGGCGATCGGAGCGTTGATGAGCGGTTCCACGACGCTCTCGAATTTGGCTGGGTGCGCGGTTGCCACCACCGCCCATGGCTGGCGGTTGCCCTGTTCGCGAAGGCGGTCATGCAGGTGCATCGCGGTCGCCGTGTGCGGACAGAATACCTCGCCATGTTCGAGCGCATGACCGGCGATGGTGTGCCGGATCGTGGCGTCGTCGACGCTGCAGGCGGAAAGTATCTGGCGCAGCTGCGCTTCATCCGGAAACGTCCAGCGCAGCCGCTCGAAGTTGCTGGGGGCGCCCACATCCATCGCATTGGCCAGGGTCGGGACAGCTTCGCGCGGCGTGTATTCCACACCGGCAAAAAAATCGGGCAGGGTGGCATTGGCGTTGCAGGCCAGGCGCACATCGCCGATCGGCAAGCCCATTTCGCGTACCCACAGGCAGGCCATCGCGTTGCCGAGGTTGCCGGTGGGCACGATGAAGTTGAGTGGCGTGCCGTGCTCGTGCCACCAGCCCAGTGCGGCGTGGGCGTAGTAGCTCATCTGCGGCAGCAGACGGCCGAGGCTGATGCTGTTGGCCGATGACAGGGGTACGGCGGCCTGCAGCTCGGTGTCGTTCAAGGCGGCCTTGACCATGCGCTGACAGTCATCGAAGCGACCGGCCACGCGCAGCGCGGTGACGTTGTCGCCGAAGCAGCCGAGCTGGTGGGCCTGGCGCGGCGAAACCAGGCCGTCCGGATACAGGATCACCACCCTCACACCGGCCTGGCGGTGGAACGCAGCCGCCACCGCGGCGCCCGTGTCGCCCGAGGTGGCGACCAGGATGGTCAAAGGTCGTGCATCGGCACGCGGCAGGCGGCGCACGCAGGCAGCGAGGAAGCGGGCGCCGAAGTCCTTGAACGCCGAGGTGGGGCCGTGGAACAGCTCCAGCATCAGCGTGTGCGGATGCGCCGGTAACGGGCGCAGCGGCGCGTCGAAGGTGAATGCCTCGGCGCAGATGGCGGGCAACGAGTCGGCCAGTGCATCACCAACGAAGAACGGCGCCAGCAGCGTGGCCGCGGTGTCGGTCAGCGAGCCGTGTGGATCGAAGGCATCCGGCGCGAGCGTGGGCAGCTTTTCGGGCACATACAGGCCGCCGTCCGGCGCGAGTCCGGCCGCGATCGCCTGGCTGATCGGTACGACCGGGACACCGCCGCGGGTGCTGTGACAGCGGATCGGCTCGTGCTGGCTCATGCGCCGGCCTCACCCGAGTGAACCGGTCTCGTAGGGCGGGCACTGCCCGCCGGCTCCTGGCATTCGGCGAAATCGTGCGGGGCAAGAGCGGCGGGCAGTGCCCGCCCTACAAAAGCGTTCATGCGTCGGCCTCGATCGAGTCGATCAGCGCCGCGGCGGGTCCGTTGATCGGCGACACCCATGCATCGCTGTCCAGTCCGGCGTCGGCAAACGCGGCCTGCATCGCCACGCCAGCTGCCTCGGCGTCGGCGTGGTTTTCATACCAGCCGAACACGCTGGGGCCGGCGCCGGAGATGCTGGCACCCATCGCCCGGTGATCGAGCGCGGCCTGCTTGACCTGCGCGAAGTGCGGGATCAACGGCGCGCGGCGTGGTTCGACCAGCACGTCCCTGAGGCCTTCGCGCACCAGGCTTGCGTCGCTCTGGTAGCAGCCGGCGAGCACCAGCGCCAGGTTGCTGCTCTGCGCGACGAACTCACCGAGTTCGTAGTGGCCGGCCAGCGCGGCGCGCGCCTTGCGGGTTTCCAGCACCACATGCGGATGGACCAACGCGCAATGCCACGCGGCTGGCACGGGTACGCGCAGCAGCCGCTCGTGGGTGGCCAGCACCAGGCCACCGAGCAGCATCGAACCGAGGTTGTCGCCGTGGCGGCTGCCACTGGCTACCGCTTCGCCATCGAGCGCGAACGGATACAGCGCCTCGCGCGACAGCGGTTGTTCCAGCAAGGCGTTGGCGGCGACCAGCGCGGCCACGCAGGAGGCGGCCGAACCGCCCATGCCCGACCCCAGCGCAATGCCCTTGTGCAGCACCAGCTCGAACCCGAATGGCAGGTCGAGCGCGTGGCGCAAGGACAGCAGTGCCGTGCCGGCGGTGTTGTACAGCGGGTCGAGCGGCAGGTCGTCGACGCAGCCGCGGATCGACGCGATGCGCACCACCGGTTCGTCGATGCGCCGCACCTGGGCGTGGTCGCCGGGGCCGACGATGCTGTGGCCAAGCAGGTCGAAGCCGACCCCGACATTGCCGACGCTCGCCGGAGCGAAGGCGCAGGCAACGCGGGAGTTCATGGAGTGGGTTGACGACATGTGCGGTTCCGGCAGCGAGACGTTCATGCGTGCACCGCCAGCGATTCGGC
>DASRUB010000275.1:0-3860 GCA_035655635.1 Rhodanobacter sp.
ATGAGCTGTGTCCCGCCGCTGACGCCGCATGTCCTCCGCACGAAGCCGAACAGTGCGGTCACTGTGGCGCCGATCCCGCTGGGGTAAGTTGAAGATACGTGTAAAAAGTGGTCACAAGGCTACCGGCCGCACGGCGCGGGCACGTTTGGTGACTTCTCCGACGATACCTCGGCTCACACGCCCGGCGATTTTGCTCTGAATCTGGCGAATGCTGAGGTCGGTGGACGTGGCAAGCGTCTCGATCTCACGGATGATGCGCGGTTGGGTGGCTGGTCGGCCCAAATGCTTTCCTCGGATCTCGGCGGCCCTCATGCCGGCGGTCACGCGTTCGCTGATGAGCGAGGATTCCAATTCGGCCATGGCGCCGATGATGGTGAACATCGCACGACCCATCGGGCTATCGGTGTCTACTTGATCCTGGACGCTGACGAAGCGCACCCCGAGGTGGTTGAACTCTTCAAGCGCTACCAGCAGGTGGCGTGTGCTGCGCGCGAAACGGTCGAATTTCCAGACCAGCACGCAATCGATCTCTTGGTTTCTGACTGCCGACATCAAGGCGTTCAGTTGAGGGCGGCCCTCCCGACGGCCTGACACCCCGACATCGCAATAATCCTGAACGACTTCGAGGCTGGCGTGGGCGGCATAGGCGCGAAGCCCATCATACTGCAGGTCTGGCTTCTGGTCGGCGGTGGAGACTCGCAGATAAAGGGCGGTTCGTGTGCCATCCCGCCCCTTGGACGGCCTGCGCTTTCGTCCATAAAGGTGTTCCTTTGCGGACACCGAATCGCTACCTCCTATCCCCTTCAAAACAAACACTCCATCTGGCCACTACGGCGGACCCTTTTCTGGACACCTTATGACAGCCATCGACCGCACCGCCTATCCGCGATCGGGTTCGCGGCTGACCTACGAGGAACTTCGTGCCCGATATACGCTCAGTGACACGGATCTCACATTCATTCGTCTGAGTGCCCGTGGGGAGATCGGGCGTCTGATGCTTGCGACACTACTCAAAGCTCGCCAGGACGTGGGATACTTCCCGGTGACGGACGAGGTTCATGCCGACACTGCGGCGCACTTGGCGCTGCAGTTGGGACTGGCAGCCTCGGTCTGGCCCGCTGTGACGCATAAGACCAAATCGCTGTATCGCTATCAGGCGGCGGTTCGGACCTACCTTTCGGTCACGCCTTACGATGACGTCGCCGAGGGATTGGTTACGAAAGCCATTCTCAAGACGGCCGAAACCATGAGCGACCCTGCCGACTTGATCAATCAAGCGGTTGAAACGCTGCAGGCTGCGTCGATTGATTTGCCGGCGTTCAGTACGCTTGACCGTATGGTTAACCGGCTGCGCACGGAAGTCCACGCTCGTATCTACAATCGTGTGCTCGTGCGTGTTACAGCGGAACGCCTGGCGATACTGGACGCCCTGCTGGTCAAGCCGGCAAGCAGCACGACGACCAGCTTCAACCGCCTGAAACAAACGCCCGGACCGGCAACCCCGACGACAATCAGGCTCTGGATCGAACGGCTTGATTGGCTGGCCGGGTTGATTGATCCCGATCCGCTGCTGGAGGGTATTGCCCACACCAAGCTCCGCCAGTTCGCTGCCGAAGCGGCGGCGTTGGAGGTGAGCGAACTTCTTGACATCGCCCAGCCAGGCAAGCGGCACACGCTGCTGCTTGCCCTTTTGCGCCAGGCACGCATGCGCTGTCGCGACGAGCTGGTCGAGATGATGCTGCGCCGCGTTCGGCGGACCCAGGCCGCGGCCAAAGAGCAATTAGACGCCCTGCATGATCGGCAACGTGAAACCGAGGAAGCGCTGATCAGCATTTTTGGCCAAGTGCTGCAAACGGCACAGGCCCAAGAGGCCGACGAGGTTTTCGGGCGCCAGGTAAGAAAGCTCCTGGCTGAGCGAGGTGGGGTCGAAACCCTTGCCGAGCAGTGCGAATCCGTCTCCGCGTGGCACAGCGGTAACGACCTCCCGCTGCTCTGGCCAATTCACGCCAGACATCGCAGCCTGCTGTTTCGGCTTATCGATTTGCTGGACATCCAGTCGGCAACGCAGGATCGCAGTCTGCTGGACGCAGTCGCCGTCGTGAGCAGGCATCGCCATACACGCCGCGATGCATTGTCGGACAAGGTTGATCTCGGCTTTGCCTCGCAGCGCTGGCAGAACTTTGTCACCAAACGCCGATCGGAGCCTGGTGTTCTTGACCGACGTGCGCTTGAGGTCTGCGTCTTCGTTTACCTCGCTGATGCTTTGCAGTCTGGCGATTGCTACGTCGTGGGCGCCGAGGAATTCGCTGACTACCGAGCTCAACTCCTGCCTTGGTCGGAATGCGAACCACGACTGGCGGCCTACTGCATAGCTCTCGGCATCCCCGAGCGCGGCGTGGATTTCGCTGCCGCGCTGAAGGCGGAACTGACAAGCCTTGCTGCCGAGGTCGACGCAGGATTTCCGGCCAACAGCGAACTGAGCGTCGATGAAGACGGAACGCCTCACCTAAAGCAATTGGCGACGAGCGTCCAACCCAAAGGGCTGGCCGAATTCGAGCAGGAAATCCGTGCACGGATGCCGGAGCGGCATCTCCTTGATATTCTCAAGCATGCCGAGCACTGGGCTGGCTACACCCGCCACTTCGGACCCCCATCCGGCGCTGATCCGAAGCTTGCCAACGCCATTCAGCGATATCTTTTCACGGTGTTCGGCTACGGCTGCAATCTCGGCCCAAATCAGACTGCTCGACATGCCCCCGAGATCGCAACGGCTCAGGCGCTGCGTCGGATCAACGCGCAGCACATCAATACCGACAAACTGGAGGCGGCAATGGTCGACGTGATCAACCAGTACGCCCGCTTCCCGTTGCCGCGTCACTGGGGCAGTGGCCGGACCGCGATCGCCGATGGCACGCACGTCAAGCTCCGCGAGAACAATCTCATGGGGTCCAGGCACATCCGCTATGGCGGCTACGGTGGTATCGCATACCACCACATCGCCGACACCTACATCGCCTTGTTCACCAGTTTCATCTCCTGCGGGGTGTGGGAGGCGGTCCATATCCTTGATGCGCTGATGAAGAACCGCTCGACGATTCAGCCCGATACGCTTCACGCTGATACCCAAGGTCAGAGCGAGCCTGTCTTCGGCCTGTGTCGGCTCCTCGGCATCAAGTTGATGCCGCGCATGCGCGGCCTGAGCGACGCTGCCTTCTATCGCCCGAACAGATCGATCCGCTACCAGCATATAGACGCGTTGTTCGGAGACGAAATCGACTGGGATCTGATCGCCACCCATGCGCGCGACATGATCCAGGTGGTGCTGTCGATCCAGGCCGGTCGGGTCATGCCGTCAATGCTGCTGCGGAAGCTCGGCACATACAACCGCAAAAGCCTGCTCTATCGCGCCTTCCGCGAACTCGGCCGGGTCGAGCGGACGCTGTTCCTGCTACGCTTCATCTCCAGCACCGAAGTCCGCCGCGTCATTCGCGCCGAAACCACCAAGATCGAGACCTACAACGAATTTCTCGACTGGATTTGCTTCGGCGGCCCGGTGGTTAAGAGCGGTGATCCGGTCGAGCAAGAGAAGCAGCTAAAATACGCCAGCCTCGTCGCCAACGCGGTGATGCTGTCCAACGTTGCAGACCTGACCGACGTCCTGTCCGCCATGGCAAAGGACGGGCAACCCGTCACTGCCACCCTGGTTGCCAGCATCAGCCCCTATATCCGAGAACATATCCGTCGCTTCGGCAGGTTTGCCCTCGACATGGAGAATCTGCCGAACCCGCTCAATCCGCAGCCGCTTCCGTTCGAGATCGCCTTGTGACCACTTTTTACACGTATCTTCAACTTACCCCAGC
>DASRUB010000276.1:0-6746 GCA_035655635.1 Rhodanobacter sp.
CAGGATCAGCAGCACGATCGCCTGATCGATCCAGTCCGGCAGATGGAAGATCGGAAACACCTGGGTGACGATCTGGATCAGCAACCAACCGACAATCGCATACGCCACCGCCACGCGATACACGTGGCGGCGCTTCAGTTCTCGCCAGAACCCCCCATGGGTCATGTCGTTGGTCCGATGAGCGGAAGCGCGTCATCCCTGCTCGTTCCGCAGCGGCATTCTGGCATAGCGCGGGCGCCGTTTCAGGTGGCAACCGGCACGTCGGCGGCGGTCGCCAGTCACCCAGGCTGATGTCGCCAGTTCGCTGTCCGGCTTTGATTTCGCAGGTTCTTGCGCAATGACTTCTGGCCGATGAAGGCCGATGGCTGTGACGCCTATGCTGCGTCTTCCGTCAGCCAGGATGTCGTTTCCATGCGCAAACTTCCCCTCGCCGCGGCGCTCGCCGCGCTGCTGCTCAGTTCAGTCGCTCTGGCCGGTCCGGACAAGAAGGACGACAAGGCCAAGCCCGAGTCGAAACCCGATGCCGCACTGCTGCAGCCGCAGTCGTCCGCCACCGAGGGTTCGGTGTCGGTGGAAGGCAAGCGGGTCGACTACAAGGCGGTGGCCGGCACGTTGATCATCCACGGTAGCGGCGACAAGGAGAACGAACCCGAGATCAGCATGTTCTACGTCGCCTACCTGAAGAAGGGCGTGGACGCGAGCAAGCGGCCGATCACCTTCATCTACAACGGCGGCCCCGGCTCGGCCACGGTATGGCTGCACATGGGCGCGTTCGGTCCGAAGCGGGTGGTCACTGCTGACGACACGCATACGCCGGCGGCGCCATACCAGCTGGTCAACAACGACTACAGCCTGCTCGACGCCACCGACGTGGTGTTCATCGATGCTCCCGGGGCGGGCTTCAGCCGGCTGATCGCCGACGACACCGACAAGGCCAAGCGCGCCGACCAGATGAAGGAGCGCGAGAAGAAGGTCTACGGCGTGGACGGCGACGGTCATGCGTTCGCGCAGTTCATCACCCAGTTCATGTCGAAGTACGGGCGCTGGAATTCGCCGAAATACCTGTTTGGCGAAAGCTACGGCACCACCCGTTCGGCGGTGGTGGCGAACATCCTGGAGAACGAGGACAGCGTCGACCTCAACGGGGTGATCCTGCTGTCGCAGATCCTCAATTTCGATACCAGCATCGACGGGCCGGAGTTCAATCCCGGCATCGACCTGCCGTACGAACTGGGCCTGCCGACCTATGCCGCCACCGCGTTCTACCACCACAAGCTGCCGCAGCAACCGGCTGACCTGCAGCCATTCCTCAAGGAAGTGGAGCAGTACGCGATGGGCCCCTACGCGCAGGCGCTGATGGCCGGTTCGCGCCTGGACGATGCGCAGAAGCAGGCGGTGGCCGAGAAGCTGCACGAGTACACCGGCCTGCCGGTCGCCTACCTGCTGAAAGCGAACCTGCGCGTGAGCGGCGGCATGTTCGAGCACGAACTGCTCGGCCAGGACGACGAGACCACCGGGCGGCTGGATACGCGCTTCTCCGGGCCATCACTCGACCCGATGGGCAAGGAATCCGAATATGACCCGCAGTCATCCTCGATCAGCTCGGCCTATATCGCCGCCTTCAACAACTACGTGCGCCAGCAGCTGAAGTTCGGCGATGGCCGGCAGTACCGCGAATACGCTGACATCCAGCACTGGGATTTTTCGCACAAGCAACCCGGTGCGCACGGCGAGGCACTGCAGTCCTCGACCAACGTGATGCCGGACCTGGCGATGGCGATGAAGACCAACCCGAACCTCAAGGTTTACGTCAACGGCGGTTACTACGACCTGGCCACGCCGTTCTTCGCGGCCGACTACGAAGACCACCACCTGCCGATTCCGACCAGCCTCGACGCCAACATCAGCTACTCGTGGTACCCGTCCGGACACATGGTGTATGCGCACGAGCCGTCGCTGAAACTGCTGCACGACAACGTCGCACGCTTCATCGGCCAGACCGACAACGTGGGCAGTCGCTGACGCGCGAATCGCCACCATTCCATCCGTGGGAGCCCGCTCGCGGGCGATGCTGTTGTTTTGATGCCGGAATGAAAGATCAAAACAACAGCATCGCCCGCAAGCGGGCTCCTACGCGGATGGTTTCCGGGTCTGGCGTGGCGCGGTGGAGCCGCGCACCACCAGCTCGGGGCTGAAGCCCTCGTTGGCATGCTGGGCCGGCTCGCCATTGGCGGCGCGTTGCAGGTCGCCGATCAGCCGTTGCGCCGCATGCCGGGCAATTTCCTCGGTGGCCTGGCGCGCGGTGGTCAACGCCGGCCATGACTGCTTGGAGAACGGGCTGTCCTCGAAACCGGCGATCGACAGTTCGTAGGGCACGTTGATGCCATCCGAATGCGCCGCCGCCAGCACGCCGGCGGCGATCTCGTCGTTGCAGCCGAAGATCGCCGTAGGACGATCCTTCAGCGCCAGCAGCCTGCGCGCGCCGCGGAAACCATCGTCGAAGGTGTAGTCGCCGTCCAGGATCAGCTTGCGGTCAAGCGTGATGCCGTAATCCTTCAGCGCATCCGCGTAACCTTGATAGCGCTCCTGGCTGGAGCGGTGCTCGCGCCCGCCCCACAGGAAACCAATGCGCTGGTGGCCGAGCTGGATCAGGTGCTCGGTGATCGCGTAGGCGGCGTCGCGATCGTCCACGTAGACGCAGGGATAGCCGTCCTCGGGATCCTTGCGCGCCGAGATGAGCCGGATGAACGGGACCTTGGCGTCACTCAAGGCACGGATCAGTTCAGGCTGTTCCGACATCGGGGGGGCCAGCACCAGCCCGGCCAGATGCGAGCGACGCACCAGCGCGCGCAGCTCGTCAGCCAGTTTGGGCGAGGCTGAATTGCAGGGATGGATCTGCAGGCCGAAGCCGCTGGCTCGACACACCGCCAGCACGCCGCGCTGCAGGTTGATGATGTAGTGCGCGTTGGGGTTGTCGTAGACCAGGCCGATCGCATAAGCGCGGCTGCTGCGCAGGCTGCGGGCGGACGGGTCGGGCTGGTAGCCGAGCGCGTCGATTTCGCGCTGCACCTTCTCGCGTGTGCGGGCGTGCACCGACGGCTCGTTGTTGATCACTCGCGACACGGTTTTCAGCGAGACGCCAGCGCGCTCCGCGACATCCTTGATGGTGGCAGTGCGCACCCGTTGAACCTCATGCCTGGTAATGTCTGCCGCCGCGCGGGAATGCGCGACGCCGTGCGCATCCTAGCGCATGCACATTCACGCGCGGTGAATCAGCGCCGCGCCTGCCCAACCCGGTGACCGGCCAGGCCGTAGTACAGAATGTACAGATAGCACGGCACCATCACGACCAGGAAGGCCAGCTGGAAGTCGATGTATTCCTTCAGATGCACGAATACCTGCGGGATCAGCGCGCCGCCCACGATGCCCATGATCAACAACGCCGACGCGGCCTCCGTATGGCGGCCCAGGCCCTTGATCGCCAGCGGGAAGATCGCCGGCCACATCATCGCGTTGGCGAAACCGAGTGCGGCGACAAAGACGACCGAGGCGTAGCCGTGCGTCGCATAGGCACCAATCGCAAACAGCACGCCGAGCACGGCCGAAAACGCGAGATACCGCTGCTGCGAGACGAAGCGCGGAATCACCAGCAGGCCCACGATGTAGCCGGCCAGCATGCCCAGCATGGTGTACGAGGTGAAGTGTTTGGTGGCGTCCAGTGGCAGTCCGAAGCCCTGGCCGTAGATGCCGATCGCATCTCCGGCCATCACCTCCACGCCCACGTACAGAAACAGGCACAGCACGCCCAGCCACAGGTGCGGGAAGCGGAAGATGCTGCTACCGGTATGCCCGATGGCCGTCTCGTCATTGGCGCCGGCCGGCTTGATCTCCGGCAGCGACGAACGCACCACCCAGATCGCCAGCAGCACCAGCAGTCCCGCCATCACCATGTACGGCCAATACACGCGGGCGGCGAAGCTGTTGAGCAGCACCTCGCGCGCCACCTCGGTGGGCGCGGCTTTCACCTGCTGGTCGAGCGTGTCGATGCCGTTCAGCACCAGCGCGCCGAACACGAACGGCGCCAGCGCGCCCGCCACCTTGTTGCAGATGCCCATGAACGCGATGCGCTGCGCCGCGCTGTCGATCGGCCCCAGGATGCTGATGTACGGATTCGACGCCGTCTGCAGCAGCGACAGGCCGGCGCCGATCACGAACAGCCCGGTGAGGGTTCCGGCGAACATCCGCCAGCTGACGAACTGGCCGAACAGCATCGCGCCGATCGCCATGACGAACAGACCCAGCGCCATGCCCTTCTTCATGCCGGTACGGCGCAGGATGGTTGACGCCGGCAGCGAGAACACCAGATACGACAGATAGAACGCGAACGGCACCAGGAACGCGTAGACATCGGCGACCTGGAACGCCAGCTTGACGAAGGTGATCAACGGGCCGTTGAGCCAGGTGACGAAACCGAAAATGAAAAACAGCACGCCGATGATCAGCATCGGTCCGAGATAGCTGCGCTGGGACGGCGTGGCCGCCAGTGTGGTGCTCATGGACTTGGTTCTCCCCGGGTCGGCCGTGCCGCTCCGGCCGGGTGGCCGGGGCAGACAGGAATGTCCCCTTATTCCGCAGAAAGTGCAACGTTGTCAATCTCTGGCGTGCCGGACTCGCACGACGCGCCTTGAGGTCGCTCCATCGGGGCGCCTGACCGGCTCGCTTTTGTGGCAACGCATTAACTCCGTCCGGCCTTGCAGGAACAGCTGGCAATGCTGCTAAACAAAGCCTATGCGCTGTCAGTTCAAGTAAAATCTCGGATTCCGGTGGCAAACCTGCTGCGGCGCCACATCGAAAGTTCTGGCCGTGGTCCACGCCTCGGTTGACAACGTTGTCATTTTAAGGACAGACTCGGCCCGCTTCAGGCCAGAACACGGATCACGCGGCCATCGCCAGCGATATCGCGTTCGCGCCGATCACGGGAGATCAGCAGTGGGGGAAGTTGCCAACCAGCGTCACGCGGAACCACCGTCGACAGCGGCGCAGGTCGGCGTCGCGTCGACAGCGGGACCAGCGGATGCGTCGGCACGCGATGCGGAGCGGCCGTTTCTGGCCGCCGATGTAGGTGGCACGCACGCACGCATCGGCCTGGTCAGCGGATGCGGCGACCGCGAGCGCCCGATCAACGTGTTGCATTACCAGCGCTACGGCTGTGCCGACTGGTCCAGCCTCGCCGCGATGCTGCAGGATTTCGTGACCGGGCTCGCACAAACGCCGCACGCCGCCGCTGCCACCGGCATCCGCAGTTGCGCGGTGGCTTGCGCCGGCTATGTGCTGGACGACGAGATCGTCAACGGAAACCTGCCGTGGCGGGTGTCGATCCGCGACATCCGCAAGAGTCTGGGCATCGGGCAGTTGGCCGTGATCAACGATTTCGAGGCCGTCGCCTATGCCACCCAGTTCATCGACGCGGCCGAAACCCGGCCGATCATCGAGGCCGCCCAGCCGAAGTCGAATGGACCGAAGCTGGTGATGGGCCCGGGCACCGGCCTGGGTTCGGCGGTGTTGTTGCCGGGCCATCCGCGGGCCCAGGTGCTGGCCACCGAAGCGGGGCAGATTTCGCTGGCGCCCGGCAACGAGCGCGAGATCGAAGTCCTGCGCCTGCTGGGCCGCGATCGGCCCTACGTGTCGGTCGAGGATGCGTTGTCCGGTCCAGGCTTGCTCAAGCTCTATCGCGCCCTGTCCGAACTGCGCGGCACCGATCCGCGCTGGCTGACGCCGGCCGAAGTCACTGCCGCGGCGATGGCCGGCCGCGATCTGGCGGCGGTGGAGACGCTCGAGGTGTTCTGCGGGCTGCTCGGCAGTTTCGTCGGCGACCTGGCGCTGCTGTACGGCGCCAGCGGCGGCGTGTATCTGGCCGGCGGCATCCTGCCGCAAATCCAGCCGTTCCTGCTCGCCAGCACGTTTGCCGAGCGCTATCTCAACAAGGGCGTGATGCGCGCCTGGCTGCAACAGGTTCCGGTTCGACTGATCGAACACGGCCAGCTCGGTGTGATTGGTGCCGCAAGCTGGTTTCTGGACGAAGAGCGCGACAGAGGGCAAGGAACATGACATGAGCCTGATCCGGCACCACGACGCCACGCCACCCGCTGCACCGCACATCAAGCAACCGACCATTACCAACCATCACTAGCCATCACCAACCGTCCGGGGTCGTCGTCAAGACGGTCCTGATTCGAGCCAGCCTCTGAGGGGAGGAACACCATGAACCATCGCAAGACATTGCTAGCCGCCAGCATCATCACCAGCTTGTGCATGTCCGGTGCAATCTACGCGCAGGACAGCACCCAGTCCGATACCAGCCAGACCCAGCAGGCCGCGGCCAAGAAGGCCAAGGAGATCAAGGAAGCCAAGACGCTCAACACGGTGGTCGTCACCGGCATCCGCGCGACCCAGGCGATGTCGCTGGACACCAAACGCGATGCCGACTCGCACGTCGAGGTGGTCTCCGCGGTGGACATCGGCAAGCTGCCAGCGAAGAACGTGGCCGACACCATCGCCCAGTTGCCGGGCGTGAACATCGCCGATGCCGCCGGCGCCGAGGGCGGCTTCGACGAGGCCGATCGCGCCAGCATTCGCGGCAGCGCGCCATCGCTGACCCTGACCACGGTCGATGGTCACGGCATCGCCTCGGGTGACTGGTTCATCCTTGGCGGTGGCGGCAGTCGCAGCGTCAGCTACGCCTTGCT
>DASRUB010000277.1:0-4884 GCA_035655635.1 Rhodanobacter sp.
CAGCCAGGCCGCGATCAACAGCACCAGCAACTGTGACCAGTACAACACCGCCGGGCCGTCGGTCGGCCCCCACGTCCACAACACCCAGCGATCCTGCGGCAGTTGCAGGTTCAGGTCGATGTTTGCCACCGGTGCGTGCAGATCCAGCGCTGGCGTGTACACCCGTGCGGCCACGCCCTGCGGCGCGCGCAGATGCAGCGTGTAGTCGTGTCCACCGGGTAGCAGCGGGAGGCCCAGTTTGCCGTCGCGTATCGCCAGGTTGATCGCCTCGTTGTCGCGTCTGGCATCAAGCAGCTCGCTGCCGGGCGGCAAGTCGATCGCATGCTCGCCGCCGCGCGTGCTGCGCGCATGCACCTCCAGGCGCAGATCGCTGGCGCGCTCGCCGGTACTACTGGTCAGCTGCACGCGGTCGATGGCGAGACTGTCGCCGGCGACCGCCACAGGCCGCGTGATCGCCAGTTGCAGTTTTTCTCCCGGCAGCGGATCGAAACGCAAGTCGTCATCGCTGGCGCTGGTCGGCACGCCCTTGGCATCGACGTGCCACATCGGCGCGGCGCCCACTTCCCATACCTCGGCACGCTCGCCCAGCGGTGACGCCTGCAGGGTGATCTGCGCGGAACGATCGAGCTGGCTGTTCCAGCTGACTTCGGATTCGCCGGCCTTGAAGGTGACGTTGATCCGTCCGTCCTTGACCAGCACGCCCTCGCCCTTCGGATGCTCGCCCGGCAGCAGCGGCAGGCTGATGCTGAAACCGCCCTCCTGCGGCGCGATGCGCTCGACCCGGTTCATCACGATCCAGTCCAGGCCAAGACCGATGCTGCGGGTCAGCCGCACATACGGCGGGAAGCTCTGCGTGGTCGGCAACTGCTTGCCGTCAGCCGCCGTCTGCACGCGACGCAAGGTGACGCTGTCCCCAAGCACGCGGCCCGCGTCGACGCCGTCGAGCGACCAGCCCGAACCAATGAAATTGATGCGTTGCGGCGGCAACGCGAAATGAAGTGCGGCGCTTTCCACACCGTCCAGGCGATAGTGCAGGCTGACCCGGTGCACGCCGCGATCGACGCGCAGAAAGAGTTGATCGGCGCTGCGCAGCAACGCGGGGCTGGCATGGCCATCGAGGCTGACGTCGATCAGTGGCATCGTTGCATCGGGTGTCGGCAAGGGCAGCGCGACCGCGGCGCCGGCGTGCGTTTCCAGCTCCACGTCGAGCACCGCACCGTTGACCTGCAGTTGCGCCTGCGCCACCTCGGCGCATTGCGGTGAGCACTTCGGTGCCTCGGTAAGGCGGTTGCGCAGCTGGCTGAGCATCTGCGCGTCGGGCAGTGCCTGTGCACGTGCGCCCGCTGGCATCAGGGCGATCGCCAGCAGGGCGGCCCCGGCCACGCCGGCAGCGCGCGAAGGTATCCAGCGACCACGCAGCGGTCGCAGCAGATTCCCGGCCAGCCGGCCCAACACGACCGCCAGCAGACCGACCATCAACACCCGTATCAGTCGCACCAGCCACGCCGGCGCAATCACCAACCGCGTGGTCTGTTGCGACGTCACCGGCCCGGACCAGCCGAGTCGATAGTTGTTGCCCTCATTCCACTGCGGCGTGCCGGCACCGGCCTGGATCACGCTGCCGTTGTCCTGTTCGGCACCCATCATCTGACTGACCGTGACGATGGAACCGGTGACAACCACACTGTTCAAGGTGCGAGGCCGCGCCTGAACGGCATTGGCGCTCACCTCCTGCAATGGAGCCGGCGGCGAGGGTGGTGGTGGCGGTGCCGGCATAGCTGCGCGGGCTTTGTCCGTGTCCTGCGCAGCCTGCCCTGGCGGCACGAAGGCCACGGAAACCACACGCGCCGTCGAGCCCTGCTCCAGTTGCGGATGCAATGCGTACTGCAATTGCGCGGCGGTGAACGGTAGTGCCCACAGCACCGCCAGCGCGAACAGTGCCATCGCGCCACCGCGTGCGAACGTGCGCAACCGGCCTCCGGGCAAGGCACGCAGCAGCAAGGCGAAGGCCAGCGCCAGAGCCAGTGTCCACAGCGGCGCCATCGCCTCGTGTTGGGCCAGCGCCAGATAGACGGCCGCCAGCAACGCCCACGGCCAGCCGAGCAGACGCCCGGCCAGCAACGCGATCAGCGCCACCACGAACAGGTCGAGCAGGGTCCATTGCGCGGCCCAGGAATCGTTCGAACGATCCGCACCGATCGCGCCCAGCAGCCGGTAGCCCTTCGGCAGATGCACGGTGGCGTCGATGCCATTCAGCGGCAGCTGCCATCCTGAGCTGGGCACGGCCCCGGCATGGGCGGGCAAGCGCAGGCCTGCGGAGAGATTGATGCGGCGATCGCGCAGCTCGACGCCGGCGTGGCCCTTGGCATCCCTGGTGACCAGTAGCGGAGCGTCGTTTTCCAAAGCACGCTGCAACTGCCATGGCGCACTGGCATCAAGGCGCTGGTGATGGCGCAGATCACCACTGAGGTGGTCGACCACGCTGAAACCCCAGCCGTCAAAATCCAGCCACATCTCGCGCCGCAGATGCAGCGCGTCACCCTGCCCGCCCTCGTTGCCGCGATTGCCCTGCTCCACGCGCAGGCCGCTGTGGTTGTCCAGCACATAGGCCGGCAGACTGGCCCAGTCGTCCGGCACTCCGGCCTGCTCGGCGTCGATGGCGTTGCCTTCGATGCGCGTGCCACGCAGCGCGTTGTCATCGGCATAACTCCAGACTTCCTGTTTCGGCCACGGCGCGGGCGGCAAGCTCACGCCGATCTTTTCCAGGGGCGCGACGCTGCGTGCCAGCAGGGTCAGCGTCCAGTGTCCCGGCCGCAGTTGCACGCGCAAATGGCCATCGTTCTCCAGCCGCGCCGGCAGATCCCCGCCCAGCGCCGTCGCCACAAAACCGGAGGGAAGCACCGGCCCCAGCAGTTGTTCGCGTGCGCTGCCGGTGACGTTGAACTGAAGCTGCGTCTCCAGCGTGGCCGGCAGGCCATCGCCAAGACGACGATAGACGCGCAGCGAAAGCGCATCCGCCGCGCGTTCGGCACTGGCCGCCTCGCCCAGGGTGAGTTGCTGGCCAGCACGCTCGACCCGCGTCACCGCGGCGCCGTCGACGCGGAGCTTCACCAGGCCGATCGACTCCGGCACACGCAAACTCGCGGGCCGCGACGCCCACGGCAGCAGCCCGTCAATCTGGTAATCACCCGGCGCCAGCCACAGCATCGGTTCACCCTGGTGCTCCAGCACCGTGGCCGGCTGCCTGCCCAGGTTCACCTGCTGCGGCCAATGCCGATGGTCGCCCGGCAAGGCGACCCAGCTCGGCGCATCCACATGCACGTCCAGGCTGAAGCGACCGCCATCCTTGCCGGCATCGAGGGTGAGCCGACCGGGCCACGCACAGCGGTAACTGTCCGCACCCGGCATCTGGTTGGCCAGGAATGGGCAATCGTGCCGTGGCACGTCGTGCAACACCCAGCCCTGCCAGTCGCGCAGCGGCGGCGGTATCTCCTGCGCCAGCAGCGGCGCCGCCAGCAACAGTCCCAGGCCCAGCAAAATGCACCATCGACGAAGCATGCCGCTCTCCCCTGTGCGCCGGTCGGCCGGCACAGTGTAAGTGGAACACGTCAGGCACACGAGGGAGGCTGCCTGCATCCTGTGGCGGCTGTAGCGCGTATTCATCGATGCGCATGCCGGCACCCTGGTTCAACGCAGCACGCGGCGGAATGGGGTCAAGGCCGAACGGCACTTACTTAAAGGGCAACCCGACTCCCAACCGTTTGCGCTGAGCGTAACCTGCGCAGTGGGCGGAGTCGAAGCGCCGCCAGACCTGGACGGCCCCTCGCCGGTTTATCCTTCGACTTTCTCGCCCCTCAAAGCCGTGGCCATCCGTGGCCACTCCCCGTGTGCGGCCTTTGGCCTGCGCTCAGAGCCTGCCCCGGACCTGATCCGGGGACGAACGGGTGTCAAGTAAGTGCGATTCGGATCAACGCCTGCGCGTCAGCTCCGTTCGATCCCCAGGAGAGGCATGTCCGGCAACCGCGACACGGTCGACGTAGCGCAACGCCTGCGACCGGTCGGTGGCCAGCCGTGTGGTGCGATTGACCATCAACGATTGCGATGCGTGCAGCACAGCCTGTTCGGCGCCGGCACTACGCCGCACGCGGAGTCGCGGCGACGCCTGCTCAGCGCGCGTCATGCAGCACCGCCGCCGGATAGGCGGCGAGTCTGGTGCGTAGGAACGTGGCCACATCAACGGTGCGGCCGTCGGCGAAGCGGATGCTGTATCTGATGCCGGAGATCGACGATCGGGTGGCGCAGCAGTCGATGAACTCCTCCGCGGTCTTCACCTGCTCGCCCGCGTAGCGCAGCTTCAGGCGCAGGTGGTCGGCGGCGCGCGCGGCATCGTAGGCCTTGCCGTTGCGGATGAAGCTGGCGTCATGCAGGTTGGCCACGGAGTCGATCAGCCAGGCGATCTTCTGCTGCTCGACGGTGGACCGGTCGACAGCCTGCTGTGCCAGTGCTGGCGCCACCAGCGCGGCGAACAAAAGCCATGTCGCCACAAACCTGATTTTGTTCAAAAGTGCGGTTTCCGTTGATTACAACATGCCCTGGATCGGCAGCCACTTGAGCAGATCGACTTCCAGTCGGCGCTTCATGGTGGCACCCGGGTCATGCGCATACGTCACCGTCTTGCCGTCGTCGCTCGTCTGCCACTGCATCCGTCCGGCATGCGGCAAGCCGGTGGCCACCAGGCTCACACGGTAGGCGTTCGCGGGTGACGTCGCCGTGTCGAAGAACTTCTGCACCGCCTGCGCCAGCGCCGGGCTGTCGACGATGATGCCCATCTCGGTGTTCAACAGCTTCGAGCGCTGATCCATGTTCATCGAACCGATGAAGGTT